>CAYQTE010000015.1:0-83435 GCA_964420285.1 uncultured Tepidisphaeraceae bacterium | reverse complement strand
GGTCGAAGCCGCGACCGACGCCATAGCGGTCGCCCCCCACCCAACCCTCCCCCTGAGTACAAGGGGAGGGGTAAGAGGTTGGGTCTCCGCATCGAGTTACCCTCGCCCGGAAATTCGGGCACACTCGACCTGTTCGCACGCGCCGGCCATAATTGCTCTTTCCGGCCATACCTCTTAGCATCGGCGACTCCAAAGGAGTCACACATGCGCTGCACAATTCTCACCGCCCTGCTGGTCCTTTCCGCATCCGCCGCCTTCGCGGCCGACATCCCGGCCGTTCCGGCGCCGCTCGATTTTGCGCTTCCCAAGCTGCTTCCGGCCGGCAAGGACTTCCCGGTTACCGATTTCGGCGCACTTCCCGATGGCAAGACGCTCAATACGGCAGCGATCCAGAAGGCGATCGACGCTTGCTCCGCGGCCGGGGGCGGCACGGTTGTCATCCCGCATACGGACCACGGCGGCGTATTTATGTCCGGCGCCATCTTTCTCAAGAAAGGCACCAACCTCCGTATTGAAAAAGACGCCGTCCTGAAGGCCTGGCTCGACCCGGCCCAATATCCCATCGTCGATACGCGATTTGAAGGCACCGAGCGGCCGTTCATGTGCGGGTTCCTGAACGCATCCAACCTCGACGGCATCACCGTTTGCGGCGAAGGCACGATTGACGGCTCCGGCGACCAATGGCTCAACGTCATCACCAAAGGCACTCGCGCCGGGCGCGCGGGCCGGGCCGGCTCGGTTCCGGCCATCGTCACACCCGCCGCGCCCATTCCCGCCGTCATCGCGCCGACACCGCCCGTGCAACTGTTGTTCACAAGCCCGCGCACCGTGCTGACGCCCACCCCGGACAATCCGCCGTCGCTGCAAATCGTGACGGCCGGCGGCAACCGCCCGCGCCTGGCCGTATTCACCAACTGCACCAACACCGCCATCAAGGATCTGCATCTTCAGAATCAGGCCGTCTGGTGTCTCCATATCCTCTATTGCACCGATTTCCTGGCCGACAATCTGACCATTCTCGACCCCACGCACACCGTTCCCTCGTCGGACGGCATCGATATCGACTCTTCCCGCCGCGTCCGCATCAACAAGACCACCATCTCCGTCAATGACGACTGCATCTCGATCAAGTCGGGCAAGGACGCCGACGGCCGGCGCGTCAACCGCGCCTGCGAGGATATTCTCATCGTCAACTCCCACATGGCCGAAGGTCAGGGCGGCGTGGCGATGGGTTCGGAGGTTTCCGGCACGGTGCGCAACGTCGAAGTGCGCGACACGGTCGTCGATTCCGGCAATTGGGCGCCAATCCGCTTCAAATCCCAGGACACGCGCGGCGGGACAGTCGAGAATATCGTCTACCGCAACCTCAAAATCGCCAACGTGCGCCAGGTGGTCGATTTCAATCTCAACTGGTCCGCCACCAGCCGATCGGGGCCGCGCATGCCCACTTCCGTCAAGAACGTTTACATCATCAATGTCACCGGCAGCGCTTCCGGCGGCGGCGCGATCGTCGGCCTCCCCGACTCGCCGGTCACCAATATCCTGTTCCAAGACTGCAACCTCACCTGCGGCAGCCCGATACGCCTGACCAATACCGCCAACCTCGACACGGCCGGGCTGAAGATCACCCTGCCCAACGGCGGTCCGGCGTTCATCACCAACAACTCGACGCCGGCCACCCAACCCCGGCGCAATGCGACTACAACGCAAGCGCAACCATAAGAGGGTGCCCGATTTCCCCGGCGAGTGTGAACCGATGCGAGGCCGCCTCTTAATCCCCTCTCCCTGTACGCAGGGGGAGGGTTGGGTGGGGGTTGACCGCTATGGCGTCGGTCGCGGCTTCGAGATAACAGAACCACTGGCGAAGAACCCCCACCTCTATCCTCCCCCTGGGTACATGGGGAGGAGGAAAAGGCGGTTGCCCGGAAGATTGGGTGCGCTCAACCATCATGTCGCCATTGCCGACGATCAGATCATTGGTATACTGCCTGCGAATTGCCCGGGCGCGGTCGCCGAGCCACTTCAAGCCGTGAAGCAAATGCTGTGAGCCCCCGCGCCGGCGGTGGTGCGCTTCTCGGAGGGTTTGCATGTCTGCGGAAATTCGCAAGTGCGATGAGATCTCCACCGCCGCCGATTCGGGCCCATGCGAAATCAAGATTCGTCATCAGCTTAGGAGGAATCCCATGACCAGGCGTTTTGTGACGGTTTTTCTTGCCGTTGCCGCGGCGTCCATTTTCGGCGGCTGTACACAGTCCAATCCGACCGACGCCGCCTATTCCGTCGGCCCGGTTCGCCCGGCCCGACCGGTCGATGCCCCGCGCCCCGTTTTTGATCCCAACGTCAAGGGCGTGAACGTCTGGGAAGAGCAGGTCATCGTTCCGACCTATGTAATGGGCCCGGCGGAACCTAATCCGCAGTTTTATCTGGGCGGCCAATCGCAGGGCGCGCAGCAGCGCGTGTATCCTTACCCCGCCTATGACATCACCACCACCGAGAAGGTGAACAAAACGTACAAGATGGTCTATCTGGAAAACCAGTACATCAAGATCGGTGTGATGCCCGAGTTGGGGGGGAAGATGTTTGAGGCCGTGGACAAGACCAACGGCTACGCGTTCATCTACAACCAGCACGTTGTCAAGCCCGCGCTGATCAGTCTGCTGGGGGCATGGATTTCCGGCGGCGTGGAGTGGGATCTCCCGCACCATCACCGCGCTACGTCCCTTGAGCCCATTCAGTACACCATCGAGCAAAGCCCCGATGGCTCCAAGACCTGCTGGGTGGGTGAACTGGAACTGCGCGACCAGATGCTCTGGACGGTCGGCCTGACGCTGCATCCGGGCAAGAACTATGTCGAGGCCTCGTTCCGCATGGTCAATCGCACGCCGGTGCCGACATCGATGCTGTGCTTCTCCAACGTGGGTGTTCATTCGTCGCCGCAATATCAGGTGATCTTCCCGCCGGACACGCAGTATTGGACCTATCACAAGAAGGACCGGTTCGAGCCGTGGACGGATGCGTTGAGCCGGCTGAGCAATCACGCCGCCGGAGGCTCGTGGTTTGCCTGGAATTACTCGGATGATTTCATGGCCGGTTATGACCACGGCAAACAAGCCGGGACGATGAGCATTGCCGACCACAACGTCGTGCCGGGGAAGAAGTTCTTCACTTTCGGCGGAGCGGGCACGAACGACACTCAGGCATTCGCCCGGCTGTCGGACAATGACGGGCCGTATCTGGAATTGATGGTCGGGGCGTACTCGGACAACCAGCCGGATTACACGTGGATGACGCCTTTTGAGACGCGGAGCTGGACCCAGTATTGGTATCCGTTCCGCGACATCGACGGCGTGAAGTGCGCCAATACCGAGGCGGCGGTCAATCTGGACGTGGCCGATGGAAAGATCAAGGTGGGGTTCTACTCGACGTCCGACCGGCCGGCGGCGAGCGTGCTGCTGAAGCTCAAGGATCAGACGCTTTTGCAGGAGCAGATCGCGATCAATCCCGGCAAGGCCTATGTGAAGGAAATTGCATTGCCGGCCGGCGCCGACGAACACGATCTGCGAGCGTCGCTCTCGGACGGCGGGAAGGAACTGGTGGCGTATTCGCCGGTCCGGCTGACGCCGGAGGTACGGCCGACGCCGGTGGCGCCGAACTATCCCGCGCCGGCGGATGTGAAATCGAACGAGGAGTTGTATCTGATCGGGCTGCGGATCGAGCAGTTCCACACGCCGTACGACCCGGAGAATCCCGGCACGACCAACAGCAACGCGATGCCCGAAACGTATTGGAATGAGGCGTTGCGTCGCGATCCGGGCGATGTGCGGGTGAACACGGTGATGGGGATCGACGCGGTCAAGGGCGGGCGGTACGCGGATGCCGAGAAGTATCTGCGCAAGGCCCTGGAGCGGGCGACGGATCGTTTCACGACACCCAAGGACGGCGAGCCTTATTATTATCTGGGATTGGCGCTGAAGGGTCAGGGCAAGCTGGATGATGCATTCAATCAGTTCGCCAAATCCGTGTGGATGGGAGCGTGGCGCGGGCCGGGGTACTTTGAAATGGCGGAGATCGCCACAACGCGGGGGGATGAGAATGCGGCCCTCACCTACGCCAATGATTCGCTGAACTCCGGCGCCGAGAGCGTGCGTGCGCTGGCGCTGAAGTCGGCACTGCTGCGTCATGCCGGGCAGACGACCGAGGCGCTGGCGTGTTCAGAGGCGATCCGCAAGATCGATCCGCTGGACGTGCATGGACTGGCGGAGCGGTGGCTGGCCGCCAAAACGCCGCAGAACGCGGCGGCACTGGCGGTGCAACTGAATGAACTGCCGGCCACGGGGTTGGAGGTCGCGGGGGATTTCTTGAACGCGGGCTTGTGGGAGGACGGGACGGAGTTCCTGACCCAGGTGGTGAACGCATCGGCGGACCAGTCGAAGGTCTCGCCCCTGGTCTATTACGACCTGGCGTATTTTGCGCAGAAGCTCAATCAGCCCGAAAAGGCGGCATCTTATTCCCAACTTGCGGTCAAGGCTTCGCCGGAATACGTCTTCCCGTTCCAGATGGAGATGATTCCCGTTCTGGAGGCGGCGATAGCGGCCAATCCCGCGGATGCGCGGGCTCCGTATTATCTGGGCAATCTTCTGTTCGATTGGCAGCCGGCGCAGGCGAAGACGCTGTGGGAAAAATCCGTGGCCCTGGGCGCCGATTTCCCGGTGGTCTATCGCAATTTGGCGCAGGTTTACACGCGCGAGGGCGGCCAGCGCGACAAGGTGCAGTCGCTGCTGGAAAAGGGAGTGCAATACGGCGGCAACGCCAAGATTTTCGATCAACTCGACCAGTTGTACGAAGAAAACGGCGTGGCGCCGGAGAAACGCCTGGCCCTGCTGGAAGCGCATCAGGCCATGCTGAACAGGCCCGAGGTGATCAGCCGTGAAATAAACCTCGCGGTCTTCTGCGGCAAGCCGGACCTTGGCGTCAAGCTGATCACGTCACTCTACTTCCGCGCCTGGGAAGGCGGCAGCTCGTTCAACATGGGCGACGAGTGGGCCAATGCGAATCTGGTTGCCGGGCAACAGCGTCTGGCCGCCAAACAATACAAGGACGCGCTGGCGTTCTATCAGGCGGCGCTGGTGCTGCCGCCGACATTGGCCGAAGAAGGCGGCGGCAACCCCGGCACCCATGCCATCGAGGCCAACTATTACATGGGGCTGGCCTACGAAGGGCTTGGCGACATGGCCAGCGCCCGGCAGGCGTGGACCAAAGCGTCCGCCGGCAACATGGCCGAAGGCGCCGGCCCGGGCGGCTTCGGCGGTCGTGGCGGACGCGGCGGCGGCGGTGGTGGCGGCGGTGGCCGAGCCGGCGGCATTGGCGCTGCCTCGGGCGTCCGCGTCGCGGCGGCGGATGCGTATTTCCAGGCGCTGGCGGCCCAGAAGCTGGGAGACACGGCCCGCGCCACCACGCTCTTCAATCAGCTCGTGACCACTGGCACGCAGGCGGCCAGCCGCAACGCGATCCCCGCCAACACCGACATGCTTCTGGCGAACGATCGCAGCGCCATTGCCGACGCCCATTACCTGATCGCGCTGGGCAACCTGGGCCTTGGTAACAAAGACCAGGCCAGGCAGGAACTCACCATCGCACTGAAGGTCAGCCCGGATCATCTGGCCGCCAAGGAGGCGCTGGAGTCGATCGGGCAATAAGGAGGCTCAAGTATGCGGTTCCCCAAATCCCGCCGTTGCGGTGCAGGCCGGGCGGTCGTCGCCGCGTTCTTCTGCTGCCTTGCGGCCGGCAGTTTCGCGGCCGACACGCAACCGAGCGGCCCGCCCGAGCCGGCGGTGCGCGTGCCGCAGACGCAACTGGGCGTGACGCAACTGCCCAATGACAAACTCGATTGGCTGCTGGACGCCAAGTTCGGGATGTTCATCCACTGGGGCCTTTACTCCGGACCCGGGCGCGGGGAATGGCTCATGCAAAACGAGGGGATCCTGCCGGACAAATACCGCCAGTTCGCTTTCCCGGAGAGCGGCGACGCGTATTTCGACGCCGCCGATTATCACCCGGACGCCTGGGCGAAACTCGCCGAAGATGCCGGCATGAAATGGATGTGTCTGACCACTCGCCACCACGATGGCTTCTGCCTGTTCGACAGCCCGCATCCAAACGCGTTCACCAGCATGCAGACGCTGCATCGGGACTTGGTGGCCGAGTACGTCAAAGCCTGCCGCGGCGCGGGGCTCAGGGTGGGCATCTATTATTCGCCTCTCAGTTGGCGCTATCCCGGCTATTACGACGTGACGGGCACCAATTGCCTTCCCAACAAGTTCGGTTACACCACCGATCCGGCACACCTTGAAAACGCCCGTCTGATGAAGGAGGAAAACTACGTCAACGTCAAGAAGCTCCTGACGGCCTACGGAAAGATCGACCATATCTACTGGGACGGCGGATGGCTGGGCCAGAAGGGTTCCGATGCTGATGCCGCCTACTTTCACGAACCGGGCCAATATCTCGATCCCGCCAATCGCTGGCCGATTGGCAAGCAGTATCAGGACATTGAAGAAAGCACGGGCAAGGCCCTGGGAATCATGGGGATGGTGCGTAAATACCAGCCGGATGCGATCACCAATCTCCGGTACGGCTGGATGGGCGACATCATCGAGGAGGAAGGTTCACAGGAGACGGTCGGCAAGATCCGCAGCAGCGTGATTTGCGACAAGAATCTGACCATGCAGAACGGCGCGTGGGGCTACGATGCCCAATCGATCGCCAGGGGCGACGTGATGACGCGCGATCAGTTGGTGCGATTCATGGCCAACTGCGTCGTCCGCAACATGACGCTGCTGGTCAACGTGGCCCCCGATCGGCATGGAGTGATTCCCGACATCGAGCAGACGCGCCTGCGGGAAATGGGCGCCTGGATGACCAAGATGGGCGAATCCATCTACGGCACCCGCGGCGGACCATGGGAACCCGTCGATAAGCGATACGGCTACTGCTTCAAGGGGTCCACCGTCTATGTGCATCTCTTGAAGGAATACGTTGGAAATACCTTCAAGATGCCGCCGCTCGGCAAGTTGCACGTCAAGAAGGCCTACGAGGTCTACACGGGCAAGTCGCTGCCCTTCGACGGCGACTCGAACATCAACATCGGCGATATCGATCGCACGGCGTCCCCGGCGGATTGCGTGATCGCGGTTGTATACGACGACGATGTGAAAAGCGTTTGGAACAAATAGCCCCTGAGCCAGGATCTATTCAAAGTTTGCGCTTCTCGGCTCGCGAAAGTCACAACCGACCTGGAGTAACGCCGTGAAGATAACGCGCAGAACCGCCGTGCAGCTTCTCGCCGGCGCGGGCGCCGCCATGTATCTGCCCCGGGCCTTTGGTCAGGCCGCCGATTCCGCCCCCGCGGCTCCGGCCACGCATCCCGCCAACTTTCCCGGCGGCTTTGAGCTTTCCCTGCGCGTTGATCCACAATTGTTTGCCGAGCCGCCCCGGATATGCCGCCAGCAGGGCTTCATGTCGTTGAACATCGCCACTGCCACCGAAGCCAACATGACCACGCAGGTCCAGCGCTCGGCCCAGCAGGATCTCACCGGCGGTTTTTATCTGGGCATGTACCCGGGCAGCACCGCGGGACTCTCCGACGAATACCTGCGCGGTTCGGGACGCCAGCGCAACGATGCGGGCACCGCATACCTCAGCGAGGCGTACTTCAGCCTCTACGCGAAGGTCATTGAGGCCGGCCTGAAGAATGGCAACCCGCCGCTGGTCTTCTACGATGAAGTTGCCTACCCCAGCGGAATGGCCGGCGGATACCTCTACTCGCGTTATCCCCAATATGCGGCCAAGAGCCTGGAGAAAGTGGAACGCGATGTGACCGGCCCGGCCGCCGGCGCCCAACTCCAGATTCCCGACGGGATCACCGTCGGCGCGGTGATGATGAATCTCGAATCCCACGAACTTCTGGACATCAGCGACAAGATCGGCGCCGACCGCAAGCTGAGTTGCGATGTGCCGGCGGGGAAATGGAAGCTGATGGGCTTCTATCTCAATCCCAGGGCGTCGCTGAATCAGGGCAGCAAGAGCGGCTATGTGGATTATCTCGATCCCGAGGCCGTCAAGGCGTATATCGACCTCAACTACCAGTCCCACTACGACCACCTCAAGCAATACTTCGGGACGGTCCTCAAGATCACGCAATACGACGAGCCGGCGCTGCACTCGGCCAACGGAAAGGCCTGGACGCCGCGATTCAACGAGGGCTTCGAAAAGCTCTACGGCTATAACCCAATGAAATACTACCCGGCCCTCTGGTACGACATCGGCCCGGATACCGCCGCCATGCGCAATGCCCTGTGGGGCTATCGCGCCAAACTGTTCGCCGAGAGTTACATCAAGCAGTTGGACGACTGGTGCCGGGCCCACGACATTATCTTCAGCGGTCACCAGGACCAGGAGGAGATCGCCAATCCCGTCGCCGTCAGCGGCGACCGGATGCTGGCCTTCAAGTATCAGCAGGCGCCCGGAATCGACGATATCTGGTGGTGGGGCCGGTCCAATCGCTCCTATAAGCTCATCAGTTCGGCCGCGTACAATTGGGACCATCCGATCTGCCTGGCGGAGACCTACGCCGGCTACCGCCAGATGAATCCGCAACTGGTCTACAGAGTCGCGATGGATCAGGTCGCCATGGGAACCAATTTCCAGGACGGCGCGGTGCCTCGCAGCAAAACCCCCCAAAGCGATCGCTTCATCGGGCGGCTGTGTTACCTTCTGCAACACGGCCGGCATGTGTCGGATGTGGCGATACTCTATCCCATCGCCTCCCTGCAGGCCGCCTATCGCATCGGAGACTGGACCGGCACGCCCGGCACCGGCGGCATGGAAGTCAGTTATGCCAGCGAGGGCGGAATCGTGCCGCCGGAAATCGACTATATCGAACTGGGCGAGCTGGTCTTCCGCGGTCTTCGACAGGATTTCACGTTCCTGCACCCCGATGCTCTGCAGGAGCGGTGCCTCGTCCAGGGACGCAAGCTGGTTTTGAACAACCCCGTCAACCGCGAGGAATATTCCGTCCTGATCGTGCCCGGCGGCAACGTCCTTTCGGTGGAATCGGCCCGGAAGATCAAGGCGTTTTACGATGCCGGCGGAACGGTCATCGCCACCAGATTGCTGGCCAGACAGGCCGCCGAAAAGTCCGGCCAGGAGGAGGTCCGCCAGATCATCGACGAGGTCTTCGGCCTGCCGGAGAACGAACCCATGACCGCGCAAATGAGCCGCCGCCTCGACGAATTCCTGGTTTACTTCGTCCACCGCAACAACGCCGGCGGGCGGGCTTACTTCCTGCCGGGTTATACTCCCGCATCATTCCAGGCGGTCATGCGGGAGGCGATCGCGGTGCCTGACGTGGCCTTCGCCGAGCCCATGTGGCCGGTGATAATCGGCCCGGATTACGCCGGTTCGCTGACCTACACCCACAAGGTCAAGGACGGACGTGACATCTACTTTTTCGCCAATTCCTCCGATAAGCCCCTCGACACCAATGTCACGCTCCGCGGCAACGTGAATGTCAAAATCTGGGATCCGATGAGCGGCAAGATCCGGCCGGTTGACCTGGCCCATACCCGGAACGCCAGCGGTCAGGATGTGACAACGGCGCCGTTGAAACTCGATCCGGTTACGGCCGTGTTCTTCGTTGCCGAGCCGTGATGGCGTCGCAGCAGCAAAAGAAGGTCCATCCGAAAAGGCTGATCGTATGAAATTCAAACATGCGGTGGTTCGTGGCATATTCGCGATGTTGCCGGGCGTATTGATTTGCGTCCCATTCGCCCAGGCGCAAACGCGGCCGGTTGCGATGGCCGGGGCGTCGGCCGGGCTGCCGCCGCTGCCGGCGGTCGTCCGCGATGAACCGGCCGCTGTTACCGAGGCTCGCATGAAGTGGTTCCGCGAGGCCCGCTTTGGCATATTCATCCACTGGGGCGTCTACGCGGTTCCGGCCCGCGGCGAATGGTACATGAACAACGCCAAGGTTCCGGTGGCGACCTACAAGGCATTTGCCAAGGACTTCACGGCCGCCAAATACGACCCCAAGGCCTGGGCGCAGCTTTTTGCCGACGCCGGTGCGAAATACATCGTCATTACCCACAAGCATCACGATGGTTTCGTCCTGTTTGATTCGGCCGTCTCCGACTGGAACGCCGTAAAGGCCTCGGGCGCCCAGCGCGATCTGATCCAGCCGCTCGCCGATGCCGTTCGGGCACAAGGGCTGCGGTTCGGCGCTTACTACTCGCAATCGCAGGACTGGGTAAATCTCGGCGGCGGCAAGGGCAACACCCAGCCGTGGGATGACGAGCAAAAGAAAGGCGATTTCGACACCTATCTCAAGACGATCGCCCTGCCGCAGGTGAAAGAGATCATCACGAAATTCCACCCGGACATCCTCTGGTGGGACACCGAATACCAGATGATGCCCGAACGTGCCAAGCCGTTTTTCGACCTGGTCTGCTCGTATCCCGATATCATCATGAACAGCCGCCTGGGCGGCGGCGTGCTGGGCGATTTCCGCACCTCCGAGCAGCGAATCCCCCCCACCGGCATGGGCGGGCGACCGCTGGAAGTCAACATGACCATCAACGGCTCATGGGGTTACAACGCCACCGATGTCCGCTGGAAATCCGCCCAGGAACTCATCCGCAATATCTCCGACATCGCCAGCAAGGATGGCAACTACCTGCTGAATATCGGCCCCATGGCCGACGGCACCATCCCCCAACCCGAAGTCGATCGACTCCTGGCCATGGGCAAGTGGCTCAAGATCAACGGCGAGGCGATCTACGCCACGAGCGGCGGCATTTACGCCCAGACGCCGGCGTGGGGACGCACAACGCAGAAGGTCCGCCCCGACGGCGGCTCGACTCTCTATGTTCACGTGTGGCAATGGCCCGCCGACGGAAAGGTGCTTCTCACCGGAGTCACGCAGGCGCCCCGCTCGGGCAAACTGCTGGCCGGTGGAGCGGCGGTCGCGTCGACCATCACACCCCAGGGTCTGGTCCTGAGTTTGCCCGGGGCAGCGCCCGATCCGGATGTATCCGTGGCGGCCCTCGAATTCGCCGGGCCGGTTCCCATGATGAACGCGACGACCTTGCCCAGGGATTCCGGCGCGTCGGGAACCCTGACTGATCCGAGCAAATCCCCGCCGCCACAATGAGATCGCGAATGGCGGCCGTGGGGCCCTGGCGTGTGCGCGTTTTTCGCTGTCGTCACCGCCGGTCGGATGATAGCATGTCGGTTCAAGACCGAGTTTGGCGACGCGCACGCTCGCCCAGACCATTTTCTCTTGTGGAGGAGACGCACATGAACAGTTTTTCGCGGATGAAGTTCACGATGGCGGCTGCTGTCGCGTTGTGCTTTGTGGGCAATGTGGGTTCGCTACGGGCTGACGTCAAACCGGCCGCGCTGTTCAGTGATCACATGGTTCTCCAGCAGGGCATGTCCGTCCCGGTTTGGGGATGGGCCGATCCTGGCGAGCAGGTCACGGTCAGCATCGCCGGCCAGACGCAAACCGCGACGGCCGGTGCCGACCGCAAGTGGATGGTCCACCTGACCAATCTCAAGGCCGCCGCCGATCCGATCGAAATGACGATCGCGGGCAAGAACACGATCAAGATCACCGACATCCTCGTCGGGGAAGTCTGGCTGGGGTCGGGGCAATCGAACATGAGCTTCACCGTCTCCAGCGACACGGCGAAATACCCCGGCATGGCCCAGCGGTATGCGGGCGTCGCCAACGAGGCGCAGGAGATTGCGGCGGCCGATTATCCCAGGATTCGGGAATTCAGCGTTCCCAGCAAACTCAGCGCCACGCCCCTGGACGACGTGGCCGGCAAGTGGAAGGTCTGCTCGCCCCAGACCGTGCCCGGTTTCTCGGCCATCGGCTACCTGTTTTCGCGGAATTTGCAGAAGGCGATCAACCAGCCGGTCGGGTTCATCACCTCGGCCTTTGGTGGAAGCTGCGCCCAGGCATGGGTGAGCAAAGACGTCCTGGAGGCCGATGATCGTCTCAAGGCCAGCGTGGACGCCGCCTCCCGCGGTGGCAGCAGCGCCCACAATCCATTCCTGCTCTGGAACGCCATGATCAAGCCGATCGAGCCCTACGCGATCAAGGGCACGCTCTGGTATCAGGGCGAATCGATCACCGAGGGCCTGCAGCTTTATCCCGTGGTGATCGACGACCTGATCACGAGCTGGCGCAAGGAGTGGGGACAAGGCGACTTCCCCTTCATTTTCGTGCAGCTTGCCGCCGAGGACGCCAACAGCAACCGTCCCGAGGTGCGCGAAGCCCAGACATTGGCGCTGAAGCTTCCCCATACCGCGATGGCCGTGGCCATGGATATCGGCGAGAAAACGAACGTACACCCGAAAGACAAACAGGATCTCTGTGATCGTCTGGCCCGCATCGCCCGCGCCACCGTGTATGGCGAAAAGATCGAATACTGCGGCCCGACCTACGATGGGATGCTTGTCGAGGGCTCCACGATCCGCGTCAAGTTCACGCATGTCAGCGGCGGACTTGTCGCCAGGGGCGGAGATCTCAAGTGGTTCCAGATCGCCGGCGCTGACAAAAATTTCGTCGATGCCACCGCGAAGATCGACGGCAGCACGATTGTCGTCAGCGCCCCCGGCGTCGCCGCGCCCGTGGCCGTGCGCTATGGGTGGAATCGCTGGCCGGAAGGCGTGAATCTGTACAACTCCGACGGCCTGCCGGCGCCGCAGTTCCGTTCCGATGACTGGGCGGCCGCCGCACCGGCGCCCGCCGCCCGCGCCGGCCGTGGCGCGACGACGGCCCCGGCTGGCCGCGGCAGACGCGGTGCGGCAACCGCGCCGGCGGGTCGCGCCGGGTGAATCGGAATGGCGTCGCGGGTGATTGCATTTTTTCGGCCCAGATCGGACGGAGGCTCCCATGAAACTCACACGGCGAGAGGCGATTGGCACATTCGCCGGCGGCGTTCTGGCGGGCATGGCATCCCAGTTGCGCCCGCCGCGAGCTTTCGGACAAGCGGCGCCCACGACGGCCGTCGCGATGCCGGAATTCGCGGCCGGCCCATTTAAGGGGACGCGAGCATCGCTTCAGGAATACAAGATCCCCGACTGGTACCGCGACGCCAAGTTCGGCATCTGGGCGCATTGGGGTCCGCAGTCGGCTCCCGAGACCGGCGACTGGTACGCCCGCAACATGTACATCCAGGGCAATCGCCAGAACCTCTACCACGTCAAGACGTACGGCCACCCGTCAAGATTCGGCTACAAGGACGTGATCCCCACCTGGAAGGCCGAGAACTTCGACCCGGACCACCTGCTGGGACTCTACAAAAAGGCCGGGGCGAAGTTCTTCGTCTCGATGGGCGTGCATCACGATAATTTCGATTTGTGGAATTCCAAATACCAGCCGCGCTGGAACGCGGTGGCCACGGGGCCGAAGAAGAACATCGCGCAGCTCTTCAAGGATGCGGCGATGAAGCAGGGCCTGCGCTTTGGCGTCAGCCAACACCTGCACGCCAGCTATGAATGGATGGCCACCTGCTTCGGCAGCGACAAGACCGGCCCGCTGGCCGGCGTACCCTACGACGGCAACGATCCCCAATACGCCGACCTCTACCACGAAAAGCACGCGCTCAACCCCGACGCCGGCGACGTCAGCAAAGTCCCTGAATCCTGGAAGCGTCAGTATTTCCTGCGACTCCAGGACCTGATCGACCAATTGCAGCCCGATCTCATGTACCACGACGGTGTAATCCGCTTCGAACAATACGGCCTGAACCTGGTGGCGCATCTCTACAACCAGAGCGCCAAGTGGCACGGCGGCAATGTCGAGGCGGTCTATACCAGCAAGGGCGTCGAGGATTGCCAGATTGGCACCGGCGTGCTCGATTTCGAGCGCGGCATCGCCCAGGGCATATGGCCCAATCCCTTTCAGACCGACACCTGCATCGGCGACTGGCATTACAATCGCGACGCCAAGTACCGCACGCCCAAACAGTGCATCGACCTGCTGGTTAACATCGTCAGCCGCAACGGCACGCTGCTGCTGAATTTCCCGCTGAAATCCGATGGCACGCTGGATGACAACGAGATGACAATCATCTCCGAAATCACGGCCTGGATGAATATCAACAGCGAAGGCATTCACGGCACGCGACCCTGGCTGGTCTGCGGCGAAGGCCCCAGCGTCGCCGGCACCATTCGGGACACCAGCGTCTTCAAACTCCTGCCGCCGATCCCGGACAACTCGCCGGGCGCCACGCGATCCGCCGGCTCACGCGACAGCGGCAACAACCCGTTCACCGCCCGCGACGTGCGTTTCACCGCCAAGGGCAAGTCGATCTACGCCTTCCTGATGGGCTGGCCGGACAAGGAAGCGCTGATCACATCGCTGGGCACGGCCGCCAAGCCCGAGGCCGGCAAGATCGCGAACGTCGCTCTCCTCGGATTTGCCGGCACGTTGCAATGGGCGCAGGAAGCGGCCGGCCTGAGAGTGCAGATGCCGGCGGCCAAGCCGTGCGATTACGCGATTGCCCTGAAGGTCACGCTCGCGTAGGTTGCCCGCGTGCGGCAGGCGGTTGGGGCGCAAAAGTTCATCTCTTCTTACTTCCGCCGGACGCGCCGTGGCTCTGCATTCCAGCCCGCGGCGCGAATGGTGGGCGCCGTCGCAACATGTACGTTGCAAAGACAATTGATCGCCCCATCGCGGCGGGCTAGCATTTGCCCCCATGAAAACACTATTCATTGGCGCGATACTGGCGGCTTCGGTAACGGCATTCTCTCAGGTTCCGCCGCCGGCGGCCACGGCGCCCCAGGCGCCTTCCCACATGGAACAGCGGGGCCTTGCGAGGCAGTTGATCGTGGACGGCAAGCCCTTTCTCGTGCTCTCGGGCGAACTGGCGAACACCGCCCCGTCCGACCTCGATTACATGCAACACATCTTCCCCATTTTGGCCAATCGCGTTCACCTGAACACCGTGCTGACCGCCATGGCATGGGCGTGGGTCGAGCCGCAGGAAGGCAAATACGACTTCCACCTGGCGGACGCGGCCATCGAAAACGCCGATAAGAACAATCTCCGCCTCGTGTGGCTGTGGTTTGGAAGCTGGAAGAACGGACAATCGGACTTCACACCCACATGGGTGAAGACTGACCAGCAGCGTTTTCCCAGGGCGCAGATCCAGAACGGCAAGAGCGTGCAAATCCTGTCGACGCTCAGCGAAAACAATGTGCAGGCGGATGCCAAGGCGTTTGCCGCATTGATGCGGCACGTGCGCGAAACGGACAAGAATCACCGCGTGATCATGGCCCAGGTCGAGAACGAAGTGGGGTTGCTCGGCGATTCTCGCGACCGCTCGCCGGCGGCCAACGAGGCATTCGCCAAACCCGTGCCCGCGGAATTCATGGATTATCTCCAGAAGCACAAGGACGATCTGCTTCCGGAATTCCGCGCCATCTGGCAGGCCGCCGGATTCAAGGCCGCCGGAACCTGGCAGGACGTTTTCGGGAAGGGAACCAAAACCGACGAGATCTTCATGGGCTGGAACTATTCGCGATACGTCGACCGCGTGGCCGCCGCCGGTAAGGCCGAGTATCCCATACCGATGTTCGTGAACGCCTGGCTCAACACTGCGGCCGACAAGGGGCCGGGCGATTATCCCGGCGGCGGCCCGCAGGCTCACATGCATGATATCTGGCGAGCCGGCGCCCCGCACCTGGATATGCTGTGTCCGGACATTTACGCCCCCAATTTCGCGGAGCTGGCGGCGCGATACAGCCGGTCGGGCAACACGCTGTTTATTCCCGAGTGCGCCGGAGACATCCACGGCGCGGCCAATGCGTTCTACGCGATCGGGCAATACAAGGCGATCGGCTATTCGTCGATGGGTATTGGCGAGTTGCAGCGGATGACCGCGTTCCGGGCCACCGATGCCGGACCGCAGGTTCCCGCCGATATCGAGAACCTTCCGCTTCCGCAGGCGTATGCGATGCTCGGGCAACTGGCTCCGATGGTGCTGGAACACCAGACCAACGGCACGATCGCCGGCGTATGGCTGAACAAGGACGATCCCCAAACGCAAGTCAGGCTCGGCGGCTATGTGCTCAACGTGACACTGGCCGGATGGGGCCAGCGCACAGTTTCGGATGTGCCCATCGGCACGGGCGGGTCAACGCTCAGGTCGCTGGATGTCGTGCCGGATCTCACCGGCTATGCGATGATCATCGCGACCGGCCCCGACGAGTTTCTCATGACCGGCGACAATGTCCAGATCACGTTTTCCACGGATCCACCCGACACAGACTTCGTGGCGCTGGCCGAACAGGAAGGCGGCCGCTTCGAGAATGGCAAATGGGTCGTCCAGCGGTATCTGGCCGGCGACGACTCGACGCTGCGGCGAGATCTGGCCAACGCCGTGGCCACCGGGCAGTCGGGTTTTGGCGTGCGGCTGTATGGGCAACCACACCTTTCGTATGCCGAGCGTGCTCTGCAGCGGGTGAAGGTGTACCGCTACAAGTAAGCGACCAATGCCGCCGGATCGGCTCGACTGCGCATGTATTGGTGAATAATATCGGCATGCCGATTCCGGATGATCTGTCACGCGCCGACGCGCTCTTGCAACAGGGTGATTTTGCCGGCGCCCTGCTCTTTGAGGCCGCTGCTCTCAAGAGCGATCCCAAGAGCGTCGCCTTGCGGTATCGAACGGCCAATCTCATTCGGCAAATGCCGGTGCTGACAACATGTAACGTGCATGGCGGCAAGGTGCTCGCCGTCGCGTGCAGTCCCGACGGCCGGCTGCTGGCGACGGCCGGTGAAGACAAGACCGCACAAATCTGGGATATCGCCACGGGCAAGGTTGCGTGCGCGCCGTTGCAGCATTCGGATATCGTGTGGGACGTCGCGTTCAGTCCGGACAGCCGGAAGGTGGTAACGGCCGGCGAGGATAAGTCCGCTCGAATCTGGAGCGTGGCCAGCGGCGCCGCACTGACACCGCCAATGAAACAAGCGGCGGCGGTGACGTGTGCGACATTCAGTCCGGACGGGACCCAGGTGATTGCCGGCAGTCAGGACGGGATCGCCCAGGTGTGGGATGCGACCACCGGCAACACGGTGGGCCTGCCGCTGCAACATCACGACGCGGTGCTCGGCGCGTCGTTCAGTCCGGACGGGCGCGTCATCCTTACCTACGGCCAGGACAACACGGCGCGGCTTTGGAGTGCGGCCAACCGAAAGCCGCTCGCCCCGCCCTTGCAACATGCTCGCGCCGTCTGGAAAGCGGCGTTCAGCCCCGATGGAAAGATGGTTGTAACCGCGAGCAACGACAAGACCGCCCGCATCTGGGACGCCTCGACCGGCCAACCGGTCACGCCGCCGCTGGCCCATGACGGGGCCGTGTTTGACGCGTGCTTCAGTCCCGATGGGCAGTCAATCGCGACGGCCAGTGACGATAAGACCGCCCGACTGTGGGAGGTTTCGACCGGCAAGCTCATTTGCGCTCCACTGCCGCACGGTGGCGCGGTGCTTCGGGTTCTGTTCAGTCCCGATGGAAAGCGCGTGGCGACGGCCAGCGAGGATGGCGCCGCGCGGGAGTGGGATGCCAGTTCCGGCAAGCCGGTTTCGCCGCCGCTTTTGCATTCGGACTCGGTAAGCGGTCTGGCGTTTGCTCGAGATGGACATTGGCTTTTCACCGCCAGTTGGGACGGGGCGGCGCGGGCGTGGAACCTCAACACGATGCAGGCGTATCCGCCGCCGATGCAGCACGATGATTCCATCGAGTTCGCGGCGTTCAGCTCGGACGGGAAAGAGGTCGTGACGGCCAGTTGGGACCGCAGCGCCCGCGTCTGGGACTCCGCCACCGGAAACGCGATCACGCCGCCGCTGAAATTCCCGGACCAGGTTCAGTTCGCGGCCTTCAGCCCCGACGGCAAAAGCGTCATCGCAACCAGCTATTCCGGTCCCGCCCGGCTATGGAACGCGGCAACCGGCCAGAGCCTTTCGATCACGCTCGACCAGAACCTCGTGCGCTGCGCCGCATTCAGTCCGGATGGGAAAAGAATCGCGACCGCGGGTAACGACAAGACGGCCCGTATTTACGATGCCGCCACCGGCCACACCATTGCCGGGCCGATGTCGCACGACGGCTCGATTGTCTGGATATCGTTCAGCCCGGACGGGAAAAGCGTATTGACGGCCAGCTCGGACAACACCGCCCGGCTGTGGGATTCCGCGACGGGAAAACCGCTGGGGCCTCCGCTGCAGCATTCGTTCTTCGTTGTCAGCGCCTCGTTCAGCCCCGATGGCAAGCGCGTCGTGACGGCCAGCCAGGATAAGACCGCCCGCGTCTGGGATGCCGCCACCTGCCGCCCGCTTACGCCGCCTCTTGCCCATGCCGATGCCGTCAATCAAGCCGTGTTCAGCCACGATGGCAAACTGATAGCGACGGCCAGCGCAGACCACACCGCGCAGGTCTGGGACGCCGCCACCGGCAAGCCGCTTGGCCCGCCGATGCAACATGATGATAATGTCCTGGACGTCGCGATCAGCCCCGATGGCGCGCTCGTGGCCACCGCCTGCGACGATGCCACTGCGCACATCTGGGACGCCGCCACCGGAACCGAACTGGCCCCGCCGATGCTGCACAAACTGTCCGTGCGGCGCGTCGCGTTCAGCCCCGACGGCCGATTTCTGCTGACCGCCAGTTGGGACAAGACCGCCAAAGTATGGGATGTTTCGCCGAGCGACTGGTCGGTCGAAGATATTGAGGCCTTCGCCGAGGTCGAATCGTCGTCAACGCTGGCGTCGGACGGCACGTTGCAGCCGATGACCAGCGGCGATGTGGCCAAGGCGCTCAATTCATTGCTGGCCAAGCGGCTGGACGTCTATAGGCATTTGACGACGAACGCCCGATGACCAGCCCGACGAGAGCGCCCGATTTTCCGGGCGAGTGTAAATCCATGCGGGACCGGCTTTTATTCCCCTCTCCCTGTACCCAGGGGGAGGGTTGGGTGGGGGTTGACCGCTGCGGCGTTCGTCGCGGCTTCGACCTGGCAGAGCCACTGGCGAAGAACCCCCACCTCCGTCCTCCCCCTGAGTACATGGGGAGGAGGAAGAGGCGGTTGCCCGGAAGTTCGGGCACTCTCAGCCCGACGGTCGCGGGGCCGGACCTTGACGAATCGGGAGCCTGTGCTAAAATTAGCACGGATGGCGGCCGGCGCGATCAACCCGGTGATATGGATCGGCTCTTCGCGTGATGATTTGCGCCGGCTGTCCGAGGCGGTGCAGGATGAAATCGGGTACGCCCTCTATTTCGCCCAGCGGAACCGGCGGCATCCGTCCGCCAAGCCGCTCAAAGGATTCGGTGGGGCCGGAGTTCTGGAAATCATCCGGTCCGATTCGGGCGGAACGTACCGGGCGGTCTACACGGTGAAGTTCGCCGAGGTCGTTTATGTGTTGCATGTGTTCCAGAAGAAATCAAAAAAGGGAAGCCAAACACCCAAGACCGATGTGAACCTCATCCATCGCAGACTGGCGGTCGCCGCAGCCCATTATTGCGAGCACAAACGTGAAACACATGGCCCATAAAATAAGTCACCCGTCGAAAAAAGACGTCCGTGTTTTCGCCGGCGGCGTTAATGTTTTCAAAACACTTGGCCGCCCGGACGCCGATGAGGCGTTTGCCAAGGTCGAGTTGGCGTTCCAGATTCATGCCCTGATCGTGCAGATGGGGTTAAGCCAAACCCAGGCCGCCAAACGGCTGGCCACCGACCGCGCCCGGGTCTCCAATCTGATGCGCGGCAGGCTCAAGGAGTTTTCCATTGACCGGCTGTTTCGCTTTCTGACCCAACTCGGCCAGGACGTCGAGGTGACAGTCCATCCCAAGCGCCGCGCCCGCGCGGAGGTCCACGTCCTGGCCAGAGCGGGGTGAATCCCCGCATAGCTCCCACTGCATTCAGCAGAGCACTTGTGCGAAACGCCTTGTCTATCGCAAAACCGATTCAAGAGGGCAGTAAGAGTCCCGTGCGAAATATTTCAACGTCCGCCGGCTCAGATCCAGCGTTGCATCGAAGCGTTCAATTCTCCGCCGGCAGCTTCCACGCTCCGTCGAACACACCGCCGGCGACGACCGCGCCGGATTTCAGCACCGCCCAATCGGCGTATGCGGCGCTGCTGCGGCCCGGGGCGCTCAGGCCGGCGTTGATGACCACGTAGCGATTGGGGTTCAATGGGTTGGGATAGATCATGACCGGCATGGAATCGGCGGTGTTGTAGGTTTTGCCGGCGACCACCAGGCTGTCTTTTGTCCACTTGATGGGCAGTTTGTCGAGGATCCTGGCGATCAGGGTGTTGCTGCCCGGATCACCAAACAGGATCAGATTGTTATTGGCGATGTCAGCGTCGGTGACAGCCGTGTCGGACCGGGTGCGCGTGTCGCCAAGGTAATCGAACAGGAAACTGGCTTCGAATCGAGCGAGTTCTTTCTTGGCCAGTGCCTCATTGGAGGCACTGAATGGCGTGCCCGTCGGGCTCACGCAGATAAACGCATCCATGAAGGCATCATTGAGCGGACCTTGCAGGCCGTGTTGCTTATGCAGACCGGCCGCATCGAAACCGGAGACAGCTTTCCAATGGCCGCCGCTGGCATCCCGCACCAGGTGGATGCTCGGTGCGGCCGTCACCGCCATTGTGTCACCGTCGATGGAGATGCTCCGGGCGGCGTTCATGTCATCGAGAATCAGTCGCGAGACGTTTTGTGTCTTGATGGTGTAATTGGCCTTAGCGGCATCCCGCCGCGCATCCACGTAAGCCCGCGAAAATTCCTCGCTCATCCCGTCAACCGTGATCCAGAAATCGTGGTTGTATCGGGTGGTGTAAGTGACGTACTTGATATTGTCCGGAACAATGCGGCCCGTCTTGAAATTCTGGGCGTTAAAGGCATTGACCAACTGCGCCGTCGCGCCGGTGGCGTGGGAATGTCCCTGGCCGGGATTGGCCAGAAACAGGACGTTGATGTCCTTGCCTGTGGCCACGTACTGGCTGGTCTGGTCAATGGTGTATCCGAGTGTGGTCAGTTGCTTGCGAATGGCCTGCGACGAGGCGAGTTGCGCGTCGTTTGCCCCGGCGTAGGCCACCAGCGGAACATTGAGCACATTGATGGCGTGGTCGATCATGATGCCGTAATTGGCGGTCGTGGCACGTTGCACGGCATCGAGGCCGTCCAGATTCACGCGGTTTCCGATGACGCCCGCATCGACCTCCAGGCCGCAGAACATGTCCGGGTAATGCAATCCGGTCTGCCAGCCTCCCGCGCCGCCCAGGGAGAACCCTGACAGCAGAATACGGTTGGGGTCGATGTTGAAGCGGTGCTGCAGGGATGCGATCACCTCAAGCACGTCCGTCTCGCCGGCCCAAACGAAGGAGTTGTTGGCCCGGCCAAAAGCATTGACCTTGATGTAGTTGGCGCCGCCGCCACCGCCGCCTCGACCGCCCGCATTGTCGTTTCCGCCGGCCCAGCCCTCGCCCAGATCAGGAACGATGTGGCTGCGCCCATGCAGATAGACGTACAAAGCAGTGGGCTTCGACGGATCGTACGACGCCGGAACCGAAAGTTGATACGGCTGGCACGTCCCGTCGACTCTTGAGCGGTAAGCGAGATTGACCTGTGCTCCCCTGATTTGCGGCCAGGCGGCGGTGCCCGCCTTGATCTGCTGGGCGCGGCGAAGCCCGTCGCTGATGACCTTGGTACATTTCCCCACGTAGGACTGATCAATAAACGCGCCGGGCACGCTGATCATGTTGTATGCCTGCCAGGCGCACGACTCGGCATCGACGACCAGATCGGCGTTGGCGCCGGATTTCTTCAGGTCGGCAATCGCCGCATTCAACTCCGCCAGCCTGGCTTTCATCGCCGTGTATTCCTGGGCCGTGGGCGTGTAGGTGGAAGTCTGAAACTCGGATTGTTGGCGTGCCGCGGCAGGCGGAACGGGCGGCGCGGCCTGTGCATGGACGATCGATGCGGCCGCGAGCGCGGCCGCGCAAAAGGCCGCCAGTGCGTGCATTTTCATGAGACTGACTCCAATTTTTTCCGATGGCCGTTTGGCGCTGCCCGGATCAGGAGAGCTGCACCTTGCCGTTGCTGTCACCGAAACTGGGGCGATTCACGCCGACATGCTCCATCATCGCCAGCCAGAGATTGGTGACCGGGACATCGTCGCTGTCGAACTTGACATGCCGGCCGGTGTTGACGGTTCCGCCGCCTTTGCCCAGCAGAATAACCGGGAGATTGTCATGGTTGTGGCGCTGGCCGTCGCTGTTGCCGCTTCCGTAGGCGATGAGCGAATTGTCGAGGATCGAGCCGTTGCCTTCCTGGATCTTGTCGAGTTTGTCGAGCAGATAGGCGAACTTTTGCAGGTGGAAGACGTTGATTTTCGCCAGCAGCGCCTGCTTGGCGGGGTCGCCCATGTGATGGCTGGTGCCGTGATGGGGGACGTCGGCGCCGGCCCAGGGATAATTTTGATTGCTGGCTTCGCTGGCGAAGGGGAAAGTCGCGACACGAGTGAGATCGCCCTGAAAAGCCAGCACCAGCATGTCGCACATGAGCGTGACGTGATCGGGATATTCACGTGGGACGCCGCCGGGCCGGACCGCGCCCTCCGGAAGCGGCGCCGGCGGTTCCTGCGCGGTGCGCGCCAGGCGGGTTTCAATCTCGCGGATGGAATCCATGTACTCATCGACCTTGCGTTTGTCGCTGGCGCCGATCTGATTCTGCAGCGTATGGGCATCGTCAAGCACAAAATCGAGCACGCTCTTGCGCCGGGCCTCGCGCGTAGCCCGGGCTTCGGCGGATTCGCGCGGATCATTATTGCCGAACAGACGGTCAAAGACCGATTGCGGATTGCAGTCCTTGATGACCGGCGTCGTGTCGCTGTGCCAGGCAATATTGTGCGAGTAGGCACAACTGTATCCGCTGTCGCACTGACCCACCTGCTTGCCTTCTTCAATGCCCAGTTCCAGCGACGGGAACTTGGTCATCTGGCCGATCCGTTCGGCGATGACCTGATCGGCGGACATGCCGACCTTGATGTTGGCGCCGCCGGTCTTGCGAGGCTGCGCGCCGGTCAGATACGCCGACATGGCCCGGGCGTGGTCGCCGGGTCCGTCGCCGTTGGCGTTGGCCTTGTCGCAGATCAGGCCGGTGAAGACCAGCATCTTCTGTTTGAATTGGGCGAGGGTCTGGAGCGTCGGGGTCAGGGCATAATCGGCGCCCACGGTCGTCGGCGTCCAGTTGGGCATGTGAATGCCGTTGGGCACGTAAAGCCAGGCGACGCGGCGCGGACCGGCCGCCGCCTTTGCCACCGTCGCGGTCGCGCCCATCGCAGCGCCTTTGGGAATCATCGCTTCCAGCCAGGGAAGGGCCAAAGCGGTTCCGAGACCGCGCAACGCTGTTCGCCGTGTAATCGTCCGCATCGCTCACCTCATTTCGAGCCACGTTTCTGGAACGCATCACTCTCCACCACCTGCATGACCAGGGCGGAGAACTTGTAATCCTTGTCCTTCAAACCGGCCGCGATCTGATCGATCATCGGCTTATCGTATTTTTCCATCCCCCGGCCCAGCGCGAAGGTCATCATGCGATCGGCCAGACATCTGCAGAACTGATCCTTCTGTGCCAGCAGGATTTTCTTAAGCCCCGGAGCACCGACGAATGTTGAACCGTCGGGAAGCGTGCCCGAGGCGTCGATAGCCACGTTGTTGAGATCGCTGATGCGCCAGGCGCCGACGGCGTCGAAATTTTCCAGCCCGAACCCGATCGGGTCCATCTGCGAATGACACGATACGCAATTGGGATTGGTCCGATGCTGTTCCATGCGCTGGCGCAGCGTGCCGGTCAATTCCGCCTGCGCGGTTTCGGCGAGCTTGGGCACATCCGGCGGCGGAGGCGGCGGCGCCTCGTCCAGCAGGTTCTCCAGCACCCATTTGCCTCGCTGCACCGGCGACGTGCGATTGGAATAGGACGTGATCGTGAGAATGCTCGCCTGCGTGATCAGGCCGCCGCGCTGATCGCCCGCCAGCGTCACACGGCGGAATTGATCGCCAGTGATGCCGGTCATACCGTAATGCTTCGCCAGCCGCTCGTTCAAAAAAGTGAAATTCGCGTCGATGAAATCGAGCACGCTGCGGTCTTCGGTCATGATGGCGGAGAAGAAGAGCTGCGTCTCCTTGATCATGTCGGCGCGAAGCGACTCGTTGAACTCCGGAAATCGGGTGGGATCAGGCACGACGTTGGCCATCTGCCGCAGTTGCAGCCACTGGCCCGCAAAGTTCTCGACCATCGCAAAGGCCTTCGGGTCGGCCATCATGCGCTTCACCTGGGCCGGAAGATTGGCGCGGAGCTGACCTTCGCCGGCGAGCTTGAAGAGCTCGTCATCCGGCATGCTGCTCCAGAGGAAATAGGACAGCCGGCTGGCCAGTTCGTATTCGCTGAGCGTCCGTATTCCGCCGGGATCGGATGGGCCTGGATCGGCCTCGACGCGATAGAGGAAATTGGGCGACACGAGAACCGGCTGAAGGGCCGCGTCGATGCTGCGATCGAAGGTTTCGCCGCTCTTGTCGATCTGCGTCCAGTAGGCCATGAGGCGATCGACTTCCGCCGGCTGCACGGGACGGCGATAGGCTCGCGTTGCAAAGTTGGTGATGATCTGTCGCGCGGCTTGTGCCTTGGACACTGTGGCCGAGGGCAGCACGACGAATACTTTCCTGTAGCTGTCAGGCATGCGGTCGAGGCTGACTTCCTGCGGTCCCTCGACCTCGAAATAGACAACGCCGAGAGTGGGTTTCCCGGTGGGCGACAAGACCGGCGGTGGCGGTCCGCCGCCCCGGCCGTTGGCGCCGCGCGCGCCGGCGCCATTTCGTCCATTGGCGCCGCCAGCAGCACCCGCGCCGCCCCGCTGGCCGCCGGCGACAGCGGGATTCGCCGATGGAGCGGTTGTCGTCGCTGTCCTGGCGGGCTGTGGATTGGCGGCCGCCAACTCGCCGCCGCCGGTGCCATTGCCCGCCGGCACGGCTTCGGCGGGATTCGTCGTCGGGGGCTTGGGCGCCATTGCGGCCGCGTATTCGTCCCTGGTCGCGCCGTTGAGGAATGCCAAAGTAACCTTGTGCGGGCCGGCCGCGATACTGACCGCCTTGGTGGAATAGACCGCCGTGTTGCGCTGATCATCCTGCACGGTGAGCGGGCGATCCACATTCTGCCCGTCGATCTTGAACACCACGCTGGGCCGCTGCTTGGTTGCCGCCCCTTGCGTGCCGTAACCACGAATTCGGAAGATATAGGTTCCCGACTTGGGGAAGACGTAATCGCCGTAGATTTCACCGCCGTATGGGAACACGCGGCCGTCGGGCATGGCGCGATTAAAGGGACCGCCCTCGGTCGAATGCCCGGCCGGGTCCGATTTGGGCACGGTTCCATCCAGTGTTGCGACATCGGTCCATCGCTTAAGAGGCGGTGGGACGGCTGGCTCGACCAGGATTGCCTTGTCCAGCGATATCGTCGCGGCGTTGAGATATTTCTCCATCAACACCGGCGCCATCGAAAGAACATCGCCGTTGTTGTCGAAGCCATAACCCGCCTCGTCGACCGGGAATGCGTCGGCCGGGTTCAGATCGATGCCCAGCAGATCGTGAATCGTATTGTTGTATTCCGCACGGTTGAGCCGGCGCAGCGTCACATGCCCCGGGTTCGGGGGCGCTGCCAGCTCGGCCTGGACCGTGTAGGCATCCAGCCACGCGATAACCTGGCCGTACTCGTCCTCCGTCGGCCGCGCCTCGTCCTTGGGCGGCATCTTGCGCGAACGCAGCATGGTCAGCATCTTGTCCAGCGTCGGGGTTCCCCGCGCAAGACTGCTGGCATCGCTGAAATGGTTAAGGCTGACTTCCCCCTCGGGCATGTCATCGCCGTGGCAGCTTATGCAATGGGCAACCAGAAAGGGCTGCACAGTCTTCTGGAATTCGGCCCAACCCGCCGGCCGGGTCATTTCCGATGCGCTCGAAGGCAGCTTGTCCGTCACGGCCGGCGCGGCGTCATCGGCGGCGGGCAGATTCTGTGACAGGCACCAGGCGAAAGCAGCCAGCGCAGCGCCGCACAGAAGTTTCAGTACGCCCGACGTGCGGATGTGCCGCCGACCCATTGGACTGCCCTTTCTGTCCGGCGATGTGCATGGATAAGCAATCGCCGCTACCAGACCTCCTACGAGATATTCAGCTTCCCTGAACTGTCGCCCAGCGTGTCCCACGACGCGCCGGCGTGATCCAGCATCGACAGCCACAGATTGGTGATCGGCACGCCGTCGGCCTGCAGGTGCCGGCCGGTGTTCACCGTGCCGCCGCCCTTGCCAATCAGCAGCAGCGGGAGATTGTCGTGGTTATGCCGCTGGCCGTCGCTGTTTCCGCTGCCGTAGGCAATCAGCGAATTGTCCAGGATCGAGCCGTTGCCTTCCTTGATCTTGTCCAATTTTTCCAGCAGACGGGCGACATATTTCATGTGGTAAAGGTTGATCTTGGCGAGGTAGGCGATCTTCGCGGGATCGCCCATGTGGTGCGACGTTCCGTGGTGCGGCACTGGCGCATCCGCCCACGGATAGCTCTGGTTGGATTCCTCGTCGGCAAACGGAAGCGTGATGATGCGGGTGAGATCGGCCTGGAACGCCAGAACCATCATGTCCAGCATCAGCGGAAGATGCACGTCATAATCCGAGGCCGACGTCGAGACACCGACTTTCTTCGTATCGCCCTTCAGGTCGATGGCCGGCGGACGGACAGCGCCCGCCGGCGGCTTGATCTCGGGCCCCTCGGCGGACTTGCTCAACCGAACCTCGATCTCGCGAATCGACGTGAGATATTCATCGAGCTTGCGCTGATCGGCGGCGCTGACGCTGCTCTGCATGCTTTTGGCGTCGGACAGGACGAAATCCAGAATGCTCTTCTTTCGCTCCTGGGCCTTGGCACGCGCCTCGGCGGATTCGGCGGAATTGGCGTTGCCGAACAACCGGTCGAAGACCGATTGCGGCAGGCAGTCCTTTCCAACCGGCGTGGTCTCGTTCCGCCACGCGAGATTGTGCTGGTACGCGCAACTGTATCCGCTGTCGCAACGGCCCTGGGCGCCTTCCTCCATACCCAGTTCCAGCGACGGAAACTTGGTGAGATGCCCGATCTTCGTCGCAGCCGCCTGATCGGCCGAAATGCCCAGATGGATATTCGAGCCTTCGCTCTTTCGCGGTTGAACACCGGTCAGATAAGCGGCCTGGGCACGGGCGTGGTCGCCGGGGCCATCACCGTTGGCAAAGGCCTTCTGGCACACCATGCCGCTGATGACCATGAATCTGTCTTTGAACGCCGCCAGTGGCTGAAGCGTCGGCGAGAGCGCATACCCCGCGCCGTAAGCAGCGGGCGTCCAACTGGCCATGTCAACACCGTTGGGCACATACAGCCATGCGAGCCGTTTGGGGCCGGGGACGGTCGCGGCGGTGGCAGCGCCAAACGACATTCGCGGCAGCATGGCCTCGAGGCAGGGAAGGGCAATCGCCGTACCGAAGCCGCGCAACACCGTTCGCCGGGAAATCCTTCGCATTGTCAACCTCATTTCGAGTTGTCGGAGCCACTGGAGCCGCGCTTCTGGAATGCATCGCTCTGCACGATCCGCATCACCAGAGCCGAGAACTTGTAGTCGTTTTCCTTCAGACCGGCCGCGATCTGATCGAGCATCGGCTTATCATAGGACTCCATTCCACGGCCCAACGCATAGGTCGTCATTCGATTGGCAAGGCAACGGCAGAATTGATCCTTCTGGGCCAGGAGTATCTGCTTAAGTCCCTTGGCGCCCTGGAACGCCGTACCGTCGGGAAGCGTGCCCGACGAATCGATCGCCACATTGTTGAGATCCTGGATGCGCCACGCGCCGATGGCATCGAAATTCTCCAGCCCAAATCCGATGGGGTCCATCTGGGCATGACATGTCACGCAATTGGGATTGGCCCGGTGCTGTTCCATGCGCTGACGCAATGTGCCGGTCAATTCAGCCTGCTCCGTTTCCGCCAGCTTGGGCACATCCGGCGGCGGCGGCGGCGGCGCCTCGTCCAGCAGATTCTCCAGCACCCATTTGCCTCGCAACACCGGCGACGTGCGATTGGTGTAAGACGTCAGCGTCAGAATGCTCGCCTGCGTGATCAGACCGCCACGCTCGTCGCCCGACAGGACCACGCGGCGGAATTGATCGCCGGTCACACCGCTCACGCCGTAATGCTTTGCCAGCCGCGCGTTCATGAATGTGAAATTCGCATCGATGAAATCAAGCACGCTACGGTCTTCGGTCATCACGGCCGAGAAGAAAAGCTGCGTTTCCTTCACCATGGCCTGCCGCAGCGGCTCATCAAAATCAGGAAAGCGCTTGGGATCGGGGCTGACGGTCGCCATCTGTCTCAATTGCAGCCACTGGCCGGCGAAGTTCTCGACCATCGCAAAGGCCTTGGGGTCGGCCATCATGCGCTTGACCTGGGCCGGCAGATTGGCGCGGAGTTGCCCGTCGCCGGCCAGTTTGAGCAGTTCCTCATCGGGCATGCTGCTCCAAAGGAAGTAGGAAAGCCGGCTTGCCAGCTCGTATTCATCGATGGTACGCACGCCGCCGGGATCGTTGGGACCGGGATCGCGCTCGTAGCGATACAGGAAATACGGTGAAACCAGCACCGCCTGGAGCGTGGTGTGAATGCTGTCCTCGAACGCCTCGCCGGCCGCATCCTGCTGCGACCAGAGACCCATCAGCCGCTTGAATTCCCCATCATCCACGGGACGCCGATAGGCCTTGGAGGCGAAGTTGCGGATGATCAACTCGGCCGCCTGCGCTTTGGTCACGGTGGCCGAGGGTTGGGCAACCATTACTTTGCGGTAGCTCTCGGGCATGCGCTCGGGGGTTATGTCGTCCGGGCCTTCCACTTCGACAAAATCGACGCCAAGCATCGGTCTGCCGGTACCTGCGCCCCCGGGCGTTCCGCCACGGGGCGGACGACCAGCCGCGCGACCGGCTGCGCCCGCTCGGCCGCCCTGAGCACCGGCCACACCCTGACCGGGACCGCGCGCTCGCCCCGGGTTTGCCGCCGCCCCACCGGCACCGGCCGCCTGGCCTGCACTGGGTTGAGTGGCCGCGCCGGCGACCGCTGCCGGCCGTGTTGCCGCGGCAGCGTTCCTGGCCTGCGCCGCGTCATACTCCTCCTTGGTTGCGCCATTGGTAAATACCAGCATGACCTGATGCGTGCCGGCCGTCACGCGAAGTTTGGCAGTCGCATAGACGCTGATGTCCGCCTGCGATTCGGTGACCGCGATCGGCGCACCGGCATTCACCCCGTCGAGCTTGAATTGAACCATGGGCCGCTGCTGCCCGTAGCCGCGCAGCCGAAGCACGTATTGCCCGTCCTTGGGGAAATTGTAATCAGCGTGGATTTCACCGTTGTAGTTGAAGACCCGGCCGTTGACGACGGTTCGACCGGACGGTCCGGGAAGCACAACGACATTGGTTTTGGGATCGGACGTGGGAATTGTGCCCGCCATGGTCATCGCGTCCCAGTGCTTCACGGGCGCGGGCACGATCGGATCGGCGAATATGGCCCGGTCCAGCGACTGGCCCGCCGCGTCGATGTATTTTTCCATCAGCACCGGCGCGATCGACAGAACATCGCCGTTGTTGTCAAAACCATACCCCGCATCATCGATGGGGAACGCATCGGCGGGCTTGAAATCGATCGCCAGAAGGTCGCGAATCGTGTTGTTGTATTCAGGACGGTTGAGGCGGTGCAGGGTGACCCGGCCGGGATTCTTGGGCGCCCACAGCGCCGCCTTGGTCGTATACGCATCCAGCCAGGCCGATACCTGGCGATATTCATCCTCGGTTGGCCGCACTTCGTCCTTGGGCGGCATCTTGCGGTTCCGCAGCATGTTCAGCATCTTGTCCAGTGCTGCTGTTCCATGTTGCAGGCTGGCCGCATCGCTGAAATGGTTCAAACTCAACTCCGCCTCGGGCATGTTATCGCCGTGGCAGGTGATGCAATGTGACGTAAGAAACGGCTGGACGGTGGTTTGAAATGTGGCCCAATCAGCGGCTTTTTCAGCGTCTGTCGGACCCAGTTGCGGATTCCCGGCCGCGGCGGTCCTGGTATCGTCGGCCGCAGGCAGATTTTGTGCCAGGCGCCACGCGAAAACACATAGCGCACATACACACAGAATCTTCAGTAAACTCCCGCCACGCCCACGCCGGGTGTCCATCCGTCGCGCCTCTCCTGAAAGTGAACGAAATGTCGCATTCACTCAAACTCGCGAATTCCTCAGGAAATTCCCACGTAGTGGCGGCCGGGCCGAATTTCCGCCATTTTGCTGAAATATGTAGTCTGGTGACGATCATAATCTCGCCAAATAGTCGCGCGATGCGATCAGCCCCGCCATCTCGCCCCCCGGGGTGCCGTTGAATTCCTCGTCCTCCAGTTCCACGCTCAAAAACCCGCGATAGCCATTGTCCGCCAGTATTTGCAGGATCGCCGGCCACCGCACCTGGCCATGGCCCGGTATGACATACCGCCAGGCATGCCCGCCCCAGGCGTGCGGCCGGGCCAGCGTGGCACTTTGGAGAATCCCGAATTCATAAGCGCCCTCGGGCAGTAGTTGGCAATCCTTGGCGTGAACGTGCCCGACCCGCCCGCCGAACTCTCGCAGGAACCGCTCCGGGTCGATCCCCATTCGAACCAGGTGCGATGGGTCGAAATTGATCCCCAGAGGCTGGTTCGGCAGCCGCGCGAAGATCGCCCGCAAGCTCTCCGGCGTACACCCCAGCGCCGCGTATTGTGGGCCGCGACCCGGATAACCCTCGATGACGATCCGCCCGTCCGGCGCCGCCCTGGTCAGAACCTCGCACAATGGTCCATAGGCCTCGACCATTTGCCCCAGCGTCGTTTCCCGATCGGCATCGACATCATCGGGCAACAACACCGTGAAAAACCGCCGCACCCCTTCGGCCGCCGCCATCGTTATGAACTCGATGGCCCGATCGACCGCACGCTTGCGTTTGGCCAGGTCCGCCGTGATGAGTTCACCGACAAACCCCGGCAGATCGGCCGAGCCGATCGCCAACCCGGCGGCTCGAATCGAACGCAGCGACGGCGCATCGACCGCGCCGACGTCAAGGCATTCAAAGCCGCTGGCAGTCGCGAATTCGATCGCCCGCGACAAATCGCGTTGCCACGGCGAACCGATGAGCCGGTATCCGATGGCAAACGAGCCCGTTTTCGTGCTCACCATTGTGTTGCACTCCTTATAAAACCGCCGCGATATTCCCACTGCCGCCGCCGCATCGAACAGGTTACAATACCTATCTGTGACAAGCGACGCCGCCCGAGCCTGGACCATCCGCAGCTATCGCCCGGCCGATCTGCCGGCCTGCCGCACACTGTACGTCGAGGGATTGATCGGTGGGAAGATCGCCGAAAACGACACCGCTCTGGACCTGGACGACATCGAGCGAGCCTACATGATTCCCGGCAATCATTTCTGGGTCGTCGAAAACGCCGCTGGAGAAATCGTCGGCATGCTCGGCGTGCAGCAGGCCGAAAAAGGCGTCGCCGAAATCCGCCGGCTCCGCGTCCGCCAGGATCACCGCCGCCGCGGAATCGGACAAGCCCTTGTCGAAACCGCCCTGAAATTCTGCCACGAAAGCGGCTATCTCAAGATCACTCTCGACACCTTCATGGAGCGTGAAGCGGCGGTTCGACTGTTCGACAAATTCCAGTTCCGACACGACCGCACACGCCGCGTCAACGACAGAGACCTCATGTATTTCTATCTCGACCTCTATTCCGGCCCGGCCGCAAGCGATGTCGACGCCGCCATCGTCTCCCCGCCGACTCCGCCGGCCGGGTCGTAATGTATAGCGATCGCCACGTTCTCATGTCCACCGAAGATCCCCTGCCGCCGGACGAGCAGCGACGCCTTTATTTCGAGGCCATTCGCCTGTTCAACGCCGGCGAGTTCTTCGCCGCCCACGAGGCCTGGGAGGAAATCTGGACCTGCGCCACCGGCGACAAACAGCGATTCCTCCAGGGCCTCATCCAATGTGCCGTCGCCCTTGAACATTACCGCCGCGGTAACCCGCGCGGCGTCGTCAGCCTGCATCGCACCTATCCGCGCAAATTCGCCGGCCTGCCCAACATCTTCATGGGCCTGCACGTCCCCAATTTCCTGACCAAAATGGAGCACGTCCTCGCCCCGGTTCTCGAACTGAAAACCCTCCCGAAAAACGGCGTCATCCAACTCGACCCCGATCGACTCTTCACGATGACGCTTGAACATGATCCCTTCGCCGCAGGAGTATGATCCTGCTCTTACTCCTTATCCTGCTCTTCACCCTCTTCCTCATCCCACTCTTCATCTTAATCTTGCTCCGTCCCCGCTGCCGCTTCCACCCTGACCTCGCCCGCCGCGAGCAAGTTGGAAATGATACCAGCCCCAGCGTTACACTGTGTCCCGCATTTCCAAGGAGATCGATTATGCGCGTGCCCCGCTCGACAGCCTCCTTCGCAGCCTTCGTTCTGGCATCTGCTGTCTTTCTTTTCTGTAAATCCCCACACGCCATCGCCCAACCCGCCGGCCGCGGCCGCGGCGGCGCCGGTGGCGTCGCCATCTACAAGGATCGCGTCACGCCCAACTGGTTCGGGACAGACAAATTCTGGTATCGCAACGATCTGCCCGGCGGCGCCAGGGAGTTTATTCTCGTGGACGCCATTGCCGGTACGCGACTGCCGGCGTTCGATCATCAAAAACTCGCGGCCGCACTCGCCAAAGCCTCCGCCGTTGCCGCTCAGGCCGATCGGCTTCCCTTTGACGCCATCCAGTTCGTCGATGATGAAAAGGCCGTCCGCTTCACCGTCGGCGGCACAAGCTGGAAATGCTCGCTCGATTCGTATGAAGCCACGAAATCCGATGGCCCGCCGGTCAGCGGGTTGGAGCCCTCGCCGTTTGATCCCTACAACCCGCCGCTGGCCGATGCGATCGACAATCGGCCGCTGACTAGCGCTTTGGAACTTCTCGCCGACGCGGCCGATGACATTTTCCCCAGCCCCCAGCAGGCCGCCGCACCCGGCGGCGCTGCCACCGGCCGCAGCCCGGCCGGGGGTCGCATCGGCGGCGCTCGCTCCGGCGCTCGCGGTAACGGCACGCAGACCGCGCCCAACAACCAGTGGACCGCCCTCGTCCGCAACAACAACGTCGTCATTCGCAATGCCGCCGGCAATGAAACCCAACTCACCCAGGACGGCCAGGCCGACGACTCTTACACGCGCCTGAGTTTCTCGCCCGACTCCACGGCCCTGGTCGCGTTCCGCATGGCGCCGGGCGATCGCAAGCAGGTCTATCGCATCCAATCCTCGCCGCCCCCCGCTTCGGGCGGACCCACCGGCGGCGGCGTCGGCCGGGCCGTCCTCCAAACTTCCGTCTACCCGCTCCCCGGCGACAAGTTCGACTCCTACGAACTGAATATCTTCACACTCGCCAATCTCAAGCAGATCAAGCCGGCGATCGAGCGCATCGACATGTCCCCCGGCGGCGGCGATCCCAATCCGGTTCTGCGCTGGAAAAGCGATGGGTTCCACTTCACGATCGAAAAATACGACCGCGGCCATCAGCGATTTCGCCTCGTCGAAGTCGATACCCACACCGGCGGCCTCCGCAACATCATCGACGAGAAGTCCAGGACCTTCATCTGGTCCGCCCACACCGAGAACATGCCGCTCCAACTGGTCAACTATCTGCGCAATGAAAACGAGATCATCTACATCTCGGAAATGGACGGCTGGCGCCATCTCTATTTCGTCGATGCCCAGGCCCCCGCGATCAAGCAGATCACCAAGGGCCAATGGGTCATCCGCGGCATCAACAACATCGACCAGCAAGCCCGCCAGATCTGGTTCACCGCATGCGGCGTCTATCCCAGCCATGATCCCTATCTCCTCCAGTATGGCCGGGTCAATTTTGACGGCACCGGCCTGACCTGGCTGACCGACGGCGACGGCAACCACTCGATCACGTTCCCGTCCGGCACCGCTTCCGGCAGCTTCTCGCCGGAGCCGGACCACAAATACGTTATCGACACGTACAGCCGGGTGGACATGCCCCCCGTCACCGAACTTCGCCGCGTCAGCGACGGCAAACTTGTCGTTGCGCTGGAAAAAGCCCAGGTGACCGGCACGCCCAATCTCGCCGAGGTTTTCACCGCCAGGGGCCGCGACGATAAGACCGATATCTGGGGCATCATCTGCCGCCCGCGCGTGGTCAATCCCTCGCAGAAATATCCGGTCATCGAAGACATCTACGCCGGCCCGCAAGGCGCCTACACTCCCAAGACTTTTTCCCTCGGCTCGCGGTACGCGGCACTGACCAATCTCGGATTTATCGTCGTGCAAATGGATGCCATGGGAACCGCCTATCGCTCCAAAGCCTTTCACGATGTCTGCTGGCAGAATCTCGCCGATGCCGGATTCCCCGACCGCATCAGGTGGATTCAGGCCGCCGCCGCCAAATATCCCTACATGGATACCGACCGCGTCGGGATCTTCGGCACCAGCGCCGGCGGGCAAAACGCCGCCGCCGCCGTGCTCTTTCATCCCGAGTTCTACAAGGTGGCCGTCGCCAATTCCGGCTGCCATGACAACCGCATGGACAAGGCCTCGTGGAACGAGCAATGGATGGGATACCCGGTCGGCCCGCAGTATTCGGCGTCGAGCAACATCGACAATGCCTACCGCCTGCGCGGACATCTCCAGCTTGTCGTCGGCGAACTGGATACCAACGTGCCGCCGGAAGCGACTTACCGCTTCGTTGATGCCCTCATCAAGGCCCGCCGCGATTTTGATTTCGTCATGGTCCCCGGCGCCGACCACGGCGCCGATTCCAACATCACCGAATTCAAACGCAACGACTTCTTTGTCCGCTATCTTCTGGGCGCCGAACCGGCCAACCGCAACGCCCAACCGGCCAATCCACCGGGCGCGCCGGTTGCGCCCGGCCGGGGCCGCGGCGGAGCATGATCGACAGACCCTCGTTCAGATCACGACATCAGGAGCTTTATCATGAGCAAATCCGGATTCATCACAGCGCTGACGGCAATCGTCCTGGCATTCGTGCATGGAGCCTGTCTCCGCGCCGACGCACCAAGCCTCAAGGATGCCTACGCAAAGGATTTTCTCATCGGCACGGCATTGGATTTCCGGACTCCCGGCGAATTCAACCCCGCCGAACTGGCAATCATCAAGTCGCAGTTCAACGTCATCACGCCCGAAAACTCGATGAAGCCCGCCAGCATCCATCCCAGGGAAGACACCTGGAACTGGACAACGGCCGAGGCTCTCGTCCAGTTCTGCCAGGAAAACCACATCCAGACCATCGGACATTGCCTGGTGTGGAACCAGCAAACCGGCAACTGGTTCTTCGCGGGCGAGAACGGCCAACCCGTCACCAGGGATGTGGCGCTGGCTCGCCTCAAGACCCATATCGAAACCGAGGTCGGCCATTTCAAGGGCAAGATCAAGGGTTGGGATGTCGTCAATGAGGCGATCAACGACGGCGGCAACGCCGCGACCGCCCTGACCGAAAACCTCCGCAATTCGCCGTGGATGCAGGCGATCGGCCCGGATTATCCGCTCTACGCTTTCAAGTACGCCCGCGAAGCCGATCCCAACGCCGATCTGCATTACAACGACTACAACATCGAAACCGGCCCCAAGCACGCCAGCTCTTTGCTGCTGCTCAAGCGGCTCATTGCCGCCGGAGCGTCGATCACGGCCGTGGGAATCCAGGGTCACTGGAATTTGAACAGTGTGCCTTATGACGCCGTCGACAAGGCGATCGACGATTACAAAGCACTGGGTCTGAAGGTCATGATCACCGAACTGGACATCACCATCCCCGCTCCAGGCACACGTGGCGCAACACAAGCCGCCACGCGGGCCACGACACAAGCGACCACCACCGGCGCGCGAGCCGCTCGCGGCCGGGCCGGCCTGGCCGCCGCGCCAGCCTCACCCGATGATCTCAAACGCCAGGCCGACGCGTATGCCAGGCTCTTTGCGATATTTCAAAAGCACAAGGACGTCATCACGCGCGTGACATTCTGGGGTCTGAACGATGCCCGATCATGGCGAGCCGGCCAAAACCCGCTGGTCTTCGACCGCCAAAACCTCCCCAAGCCCGCCCTCTTCTCGATCATCGCCGCCGCCGCCAATCCTGCAATATTGCCCGCGACACGGCCGTAAATGCAGAGTCGCAATCAGCCCCCCGCCGGCGCCGTCGTCGGCATGGTCGTTGCCGCTGTCGTCGGCTGCATCGTCTGCGGCGAGGGCGACTTGGTGTTGAATCCATTCAGCGGGCCGGTGGATCCGTCCAACAGGAGCAGCGGCCCCATCCAGAGCTGAGCGGCGATCACCATCAGAAGCAGGCACGAAAAAATCCCCACCGCAAAACCACTGCGCGGCGCGAACCGCGCTATGCAGGCCAGCAACAGCAACAACACCAACATCGCCGCGCCCAGCATCGCGTGCAGCCGGTCACGCATCTCCAAATTGCTTTGGGCCCGAAGGAAATCGCTCTGGAAAGCCGGCCAATCGGTGATGCCCGCCACGTACAGCCCCACCACGGCCGCCGCCAGCGTCAGCAACACCGCCAGCAATCCAAACGTCGCCGCGGGAATCTTCGGCGCCGCCGCCCGCGACCCGTCGGGCACACTGCGAATCGCCGCCACCATGAGTTGATTGCGGTCAGGAATCGACGCATTCAATTGCGGCTCCTCGATCTGCGTCTGAGGGACAGACTCGGCCAGGCGCTCGCTGGCATGCACGGTCCGGCGAACGCACAGCGCGATGACCAACAGCGCCACCGAACAGGCAAATCCGCCCAATATCACGTGAACCTGCCTGGGATTCAGCGTACTGTCCACCGCCGCCCGCCATGTGCCATTCTCGTCGTTGTTCGTCGATGCGTAGGACGGATGGACTGTGCCTGCGTCGGCCGGGCTGGGCTCGACGGCCAGGCCGTGGATGAACACCGCATTGCCGATCTTGTGTACGCCGATGCCGCCGATCACCACTCCCGCGACCAGCACACCCAGCATCGGCAGGTAGGACCACTGCCGCCAGCGGTCCGAACTGCCCAGCCACCAGAGCGACGCCGCCAGACACATGCCCATCCCCACGCAGGTGAGCAACAGATGCTTGTGCAACAGCTTCCATTGCGCCGCCGTCAGCAGCTTGGCGTTGATCACATCCTGCCAGGTAATCAGATTGGGATTGCGGTGGCTGGCCACATCCCACATCGCATAAAGCCCGCTGGTCACGGCCGGCAACGCCCATAACGCGCCAATCAGAATCATGCACCGTCCCGCCTGGCGGACGGGATGTCGGCGGTACATGAAGCTCAGCAGTTCAATGAGCACGCCCATCACCAGCAGGCCGACGGGAAAATTGACCAGCATGGGATGGTAATTGGGCCGAATGAAATCAGGCATTGCTCTGGCTCCCTTGTGGCGACCGACTGCAATAATTATCCGACCGGATGCCCTCGTGTCCAGATTCGCCCCCGCCAGGACTACCGCCGAGAGTGCCCGAACTTCCGGGCAACCGCCTTTTCCTCCTCCCCATGTACTCAGGGGGAGGACAAAGGTGGGGGTTCTTCGCCAGTGGCTCTGCCAGGTCGAAGCCGCGACGAACGCCGCAGCGGTCAACCCCCACCCAACCCTCCCCCTGGGTACAGGGAGAGGGGAATAAAAGGCGGTCCCGCATGGATTTACACTCGCCCGGAAAATCGGGCACTTTCACCGCCGGGGCCAAGTTCCGGCGGCTCGCGAAATCGCGGTTTACGCCAGACATGGCGTCCAAAACGTGCCCTAAACGTCGCGAAAAAGTTGGAACTTCGCATGTACGAGTTGGAACTTGGTAGCAACTTGGCCCGGCCGAGTGCGATCGTGGCGCGCCGAATTCGCCCCGCCGATTGCATCGCGCGCCCAGAATGCGACAATCGCCGGATTCACCTTGCACGATACGAGCAGTCGCGTAAAATACCGGCCGGGTTTCAAAACAATCTCCATCCGGCCTCTCTTGATGGAGCCAGCCGGGCCAAGACATGGAACCGATTCGCCCCATATCGTGCCTCTTCTTCCGATCGCGCCAGACCCCCTCGGCCGGCGAGGAACCCGCGGGCGATCAGAAAGGAATGATTGCAAATGTGTCCAAAAACTGGATGCGCCTCGGTATCGCTCCGCACGGCATCGCGGCTCGTGTTGTTTTTTCTCGGCGTTCTGACAACCGTCCTGGCCAAGCCGGTTGTCGCGGCCGACCCGCCGGCGACGGGGCCGGCCACCCGCAGCGCCGAGGATCTTGATCGGGAGGCGGCGCGCAGTCCGGCCGATGCTGTGCGCGTCGGGATGATGTATGACGAGGGCACCGATGGCGTGCCGCGGGATTACGCCAAGGCGATGGCCTATTGGCGCAAGGCCGCCGACGTGGGCAACGCCGAGGCGATGCGACACGTCGGGTCGCTTTATCTGCACGGCCACGGCGTGGCCGAGGACGACCAGCAGGCGCTGGCGTGGTATCACAAAGCCGTCGACGCGGGCGATGTGGCGGCGATGGGATGCATCGGCGCCGTGTATGCCTTGGGCAAAGGTGTGACGGAGGATGACGCACAAGCGATCATGTGGTTGCGAAAGGGCGCGGAGGCCGGCGACCCGGCGTCGATGGGGAACCTGGGCCAAATGTATGCGGCCGGCAAAGGCGTGCCTTGCGATGACGCGCAGGCGGCGGCATGGCTGCAAAAAGCCGCCGACGCGGGAGACGCGCAATCGATGGGGAACCTGGGCGGCCGATATGCCCTAGGCAAAGGTGTGCCGCAGGATTTCACCAAGGCGCTGAAGTGGCTCCAGAAGGGCGCCGACGCGCACGACCCGAACTCGATGTCGAATCTCGGCGCGATGTACGAACATGGGAACGGCGTGGCTCAGGACATCACTCAGGCGATGATGTGGTATCGCAAGGCGGCCGACGCCGGCAGTACGGAGGCTATGTTTAATATCGCCATGGTTTACGAACATGGGACTGGCGTGGCCCAGGATTATCAGCAGGAGATGACCTGGTTGCGCAAGGCGGCGGACGCAAACAGCGCGGAGGCGATGAAGGCCATCGGCGTGCTCTACAAGAGCGGGTACGGCGTGGCGCAGGATGACCAGCAGGCTTTGGCCTGGTGGCGCAAAGCGGCCGATGGCGGGGACGCCGAAGCGATGCACAACATCGGTTCGGAATACGCCCTCGGGCAGGGCGTGACCCAGGATTGGGAGCAGGCCGCGACGTGGTATCGCAAGTCCGCCGATGCGGGCGACGCGGAGTCGATGAATGTGATCGGCGGCCTGTATGGCAAGGGCCTGGGCGTGAATAAGGATGATGCGCAAGCGGCAACTTGGTTCCGCAAGGCGGCAGAGGCAGGCAATGCCAGCGGCATGGCAAATCTCGGCTTGCTTTATGAACTGGGAAATGGCGTCACGCAGGATTACGCGCAGGCAATGATCTGGTACCGCAAGGCCGCCGACGCCGGCGATACCAATGCAATGAGCCGCATCGCCCGCATGTATCTGAAGGGTGAAGGCGTGCCGAAGGATAATCAGCAGGTGGCGACCTGGCTGCGCAAAGCGGCCGATGCCGGCGATGCCGAAGCAATGGGAAACGTGGGTGCTCTTTACGCCAGCGGCATCGGCGTGGCCAAGGATTATGAGCAGGCGGTGAAATGGCTTCGCAAAGGGGCCAGCGCCAACGATCCCGGGTCGATGTACAAACTCGGCTACATGTACACACAGGGCCAGGGCGTCATTCAGGACTACGGACAAGCCATGACCTGGTTTCGCAAGTCCGCCGACGCGGGCAACGTTGATGCGATGGAGTGGATCGGCTCGCTCTACGATCATGGACTGGGCGTCGCCACGGACAAGGAACAAGCCATGATCTGGTATCGCAAGGCGGCCGACCTCGGCAACGCGGACGCCAAGGCGCGACTGGCGGAGCTGGAAGCTCAATCCGTTAATCCCGCATCAACCCGGCCGGCGCCGTACCCGGACGGCAGCCTTTGAACGCCAACGGGTCCGCGGGTCGGGCCGGAGATTGCCATGCGATATTTCATGGCGCGAGACAGGGCGTCGCTGGTTTTCCGGCCGGTGGAACTGGGTGGATTCAAACGGGTCGGGAGTCTTTGATTCACTCGACCCCTTTGAATTTCTCATCCGCCGATCAAGCCGCGTGCCAGATCACATCGCGGCGGCGATTCGCTTGTAATTCACCAGAAACACGCCGGCGAAGACCAGGGCGATGCCGGCATAATAGTTCCATGTCAGCTTCTCGCGCAGGTAGGTCATGGCGAAAACCGTGAAGACCACCAGTGTGATCGCCTCCTGCAGGATCTTGAGCTGGCCGGCGCTGTAGCCTTCCAGGGCGCCGATCCGATTGGCGGGAACCTGGAAACAGTATTCGAAAAACGCGATCCCCCAACTGGCAAGCACCACCAGCGGCAGCGACACCTTGAGATATTTCAGGTGCCCATACCAGGCGAACGTCATGAAAATGTTCGAGATCGTCAATAGCAACGCTGTTTTCATGTCAATAGTCTCCAACGAACCCCGCGATTGGCGGTATGGTGCGATCGGCGGCCCCCTCTTTCCCCCTCGCCCTGTACCCAGGGAGAGGGTCGGGGTGAGGGTTCTTCGGTCGGGGCGCGGTCACGCAAAATTCCCCTCACCCTATCCTTCTCCCAGCGTACCGGGAGAGGGGACAAGAGCAAGATTGCCGATTGGCTCGCGCACCGCGGCGAATGACTTATCGTCACAATCGGCCTGCCCAATGGAACTGGGCTCCGTCTGAAAGGCTGTGCCCGATTTCCCGGGCGAGTGTAGATCCATGCGGGGCTACCCCTTAATCCCCTCTCCCTGTACCCAGGGGGAGGGCTGGGTGGGGGTCGACCGCTATGGCGTTGGTCGCGGCTTCGACCTGGCAGAGCCACTGGCGAAGAACCCCCACCTCCGTCCTCCCCCTGAGTACATGGGGAGGAGGAAAAGGCGGTTGCCCGGAAAATCGGGCATTCTCAAGCCCCAGCCCAATGGCCTCACGATGGGCGATTGGGTTTTCAGACAGAGCCTCCGGTGATAAGCTGCGCGGCTCATGAATGTACTCATCATCGGCAACGGCGGGCGCGAGCACGCACTGGCGTGGAAACTGGCGGCCTCGCCGCGCGTGCGGCGGCTTTGGTGCATCGGACACAATCCCGGCATCGCCCAACTGGCCGAAGTGGCCGAGTTGCGCAACGACGATGATGCCGGAATCGAGAAATTTGCCCGCGGCAATGATATCGATCTGGCGGTTATCGGGCCGGAAGAGCCGCTGGCGCGCGGCTTGGCCGATCGGTTGCGAGCGGCGGGGATCAAGACCTTCGGCCCCGGCAAGGAAGCGGCGCAGATCGAGGCGGACAAGTGGTTCGCCAAGGAACTCATGCGCCATCAGGCCGTCCCCACCGCCGAAGCCCGCGCGTTCACCGATCCCGCCGCCGCCGAGATATACGTCCGCAGCCGCGACGAGCCGGCCGTGGTCAAGGCCGCCGGGCTGGCCAAGGGCAAGGGCGTCATCGTCTGCCCGACCACCGATCAGGCCCTGGAGGCCATTGATCGCATCATGCGCAAAAGGGAATTCGGCCCGGCCGGGTCGCGCATCGTCGTCGAGGAATTCCTCACCGGGCCGGAATGTTCCATCCTTGCCCTGGTTGATCGCCGCACCATCTACATCATGGAACCGTGTCAGGATCACAAACAGGTCAACGACGGCGACAGCGGCCCGATGACCGGCGGCATGGGCGCGTATTGTCCGGCCCCCGTCGTCACCAGCGAACTGCTGGATCAGATCCAGCGCGACATACTGGTTCCGACGGTTGACGGCCTGCTGCGAGAAGGGATCGAATACCGCGGCGTTCTTTACGCGGGGTTGATGCTCACCGAAAACGGGCCCAAGGTTCTGGAATTCAACTGCCGGTTCGGCGATCCCGAAACCCAGCCGCTGATGATGCGGCTCAAGAGCGATCTGGTCGAGGCCATGCTGGCCGTCGCCGAAGGCAAGCTCGATCAGATCGAACTGCAATGGGATCCCCGGCCGGCCATCTGCGTGGTGGCGTGCAGCGGCGGATATCCGGGCGCGTACACCACGGGCATCCCGATCCACGGCGTCGACGACGCCGACGCCATGCCACTGGTCAAGGTCTTTCACGCCGGCACACGGATGCTCAACGGCCAACTGGTGACCGACGGCGGCCGGGTGCTGGGCATCACCGCTTTGGGCAACACCATCGCCGACGCCCGACGCCATGCGTATGCGGCCGTCGAGAAGATCAGCTTTGAGGGCATGCACTACCGAAAGGACATCGGCCATCGCGCGCTGGTGTGAAGCGCAGATGGCGAGGGGAAAAGCAATAGAACCGCCCATTGCTCGTGTTTTGCTGTCTGCGTCCTGGGCGGCGGTTCATTACACCGGCTTCTTTGCCAGCAGAATCGGCGACGGGGCCGGAATCGGGAATTGCCGCGCCTCGACGAATCCCGCCTCGCGCAGCCACGATGTCATCTGTCCGAACGTGAACGTGTCGCCTTCGTCGGTGTGCAGAAGCATGTTGAGCGCGAAGACCAGCGGCTGCGGCGGGCCGGAGCGATCGTCGGCCGGCACGAACTCCGCGATGGCCACGATGCCGCCGGGCGCCAGCGAGCGGTACACCTTCTTGAGCAGCCGCCGCGAACGCTCTTCGCCTTCGCTGTGCAGGATATGCCCCAGAAACGCCACGCGATGGCCGGCGCCGAAATCCACGATGTCGATGTCGCCCTCGATCGTGCGCAGGCGGGATTCCAGCCCGTGGCGTTTATAGACGCGCCGCGTGACCGCCGTCACCTCCGGAAAATCCACCGCCACCGCCTGGGCATTGGCCACCAGCTTGATCAGCGGCATCGACCAGACGCCGGACCCGGCCGCGATGTCCAGAACCGTCAGCGGCGGCTTCACATCCGCCAGCGCCGGGGCCAGTTCGCCAGCAAGCGCCGCCGCGCTGGCGTAATTCAGATTGAACAAATCCTCGACGAAGTTCTCGAAGAATTCCGCCCCGCCCTTTTGGCGATTGACCGCCTGGCTCGGCCGGCCGGTGCGAACCGATTCGTCCAGCGTCATCCACGTGCTCATAAGCTGCCCGGCCGTGTGATCGACCATCCCGCCCAGATATGTCGGCTTGCCGCGGACCAGAAACGCGGCGGTGTCCGGCGCCAGCGTGAAGCGATCGCCGTCGCGGACAAGAACCTCCATCGCCGCCAGAGCCTCGAGCAACCCGCGCACGCCCCGCACCGAACACCCCGTCGCCGCCGCCACCGACGCAATCGTCCCCGGCCCGGCGTCGAGCGTGTCAAAGATCCGATTCTGCACGGCCGCGTGGATCATGCACGACGGAGCGAACCCCCAGAGCAGCTTATTGAGGCGTTCATTGGTAACAGGCTTTACGGCGGGTGTTGGCGACGCGGAGAAACTCATGGCGCACTCTCCTTTGTAACGATCATGTCCTTCAATCCTATGGCGGCATGTTGCGGAAACGGCGGCGGGCGGCGACAAATACGATCATTCACCGGGTGTGACCAGACTGATGGGCTGGCGTCCATGCTTGCGATAGACATTGAAGTGCCGATCGAGCGTCAGCACGATGGCCGTCGGGTGCATCTCGGCGAGGCGGACCAGGCATGCATCGGCCAGCGACATGGGCAAATCCGCGTATTTGCTCATCAATTTTTTCAACGTCCTGGTCTCGGCGACCAATCTGAAATCGACGATGAAAAGTCCCCGCTCCATAAGATCAAAAAGCCGTTGCTGGCCGTGCGAACTGTGGCGCAAGAGATGAGACGCCTCCGTCAGGACCGGCTCACAGGTCAGAAACGGAACTGGAAGCGATTTGAATTGCTCGACAGCCCAGGCGTGGCGTGGCTCCGGTTCCAGGAGAAACGCCACCAGCGGCCCCGTGTCGGCGATGACAAGACGCTCAGGCACCAAAACTCTCCATGTATTTCGGATTCGTCAGAAGGTCGGCCGGCCCCTTCACGCTGCCGCTGAGATCACCAACCAGATCGAACGCCCGCGGCGATCTTCTGGCCCCCCGGCGGCGCCCGATTCGATCCTCCAGCGCCTTGCGCATGATTTGCGACTTGCTGAGACCCTCTTCCCGAGCCACGGCCGCGAGTTGGGCATCAAGCGTTTCCGACAGCTTGCAGGTAACGGTCTTCATGGCGGTATTGTATTACCATTGTCAACAGAGGCAATACCGAATGTGGTGCGGCAAGTCTGCGCCACGTGGACGGCCGCAAACTGACCCAAAAGCAGTTGGCCGAAATGGCCGACTTGAAGGAGTCGTTCATCACAAGGATCGTCCACGCCGATTCCAACTGCACGTTCGATGTCGCCGGCCGCATCCTCCAGGCGCTGGGCGTGAAGGCGAAATTGGTCGAAGACGTGCCAGTCCCGCCACGGAGCCGCCAACGCAGGCCGGGGCACTCGCGGAAGTAGCTTGCCCAAGTCGAGTTTTCGTACCGCCCAGGCGCGCCGCTTGGGCCGGATTTGCCTCCGATACCCGGTTGATCCGCGGCCGGTTTTACGCTCCGGCCTTCTTGAGCGCGCCATCAAGCCGGGTCATTGTCTCGCGCGTCGGCGCATGCTTGCCGGCCTCAAGCCGGCTGATCGTCTCCAGCCGAACCCCGGCCCGTTTGGCCAGTTCCTTCTGCGTCCACCCGGCCGCAATCCGCCGGGTCACCAAGTCGCGCCCTATCGCCGCGTTGGCAAACGCGATGGCGTCGCGATTCCCATGCTTATGATCTGCCTCGATCGGTAGGCAATGCCCCGCACGGGGCAGAAAAGGGGACATCGAGGATCTTCGCGTCGATCGCATGTGAAGGTGCAGGCGTCGGAAAGTCGATCGCAGCGTTGGCCTGATTTCAGAAATCCGGATGTCGCCTTTTCCGATTCGCCGGCAAGCCTAACGTCTATCCATTGGCCTGGTTCTGTTGGGGCGTCGAAGGGGCTTGGTTGAAGGCGGGAGCTTCGCGTTATCAAAACCAGTCACCACCACCGTTTCCGCTGTCGCAATAGGTGCGGCGCCCCGCCGCCGCGGCCCGCGGAATTCGGCTGAGGTGGTGTTGCATGAAGTGCGCGTCACATCATGGTCGATCTGTTCAGTCAGGCCCTTCATGGCGTTGCTCCAGGGTCTAATTCCACAACAATTCTACGTTCAATCAAAAGCTCATTGCAAGCCCAAAGTTGAAAGCTGTATTCTCCCGATTCAGGGAATTCAATATCCACCATTTCCAGCTCGAAATCGCGAATCGCCCGGGGATCGCTGAAATCGAGGGCGAATTGCTCTGTCAATATCGGTTTTCGGGCCTGGTCGCAGTCAACCAGCCTAACCTCTACAGTCGTCAGACCCCGCCCATCCGTCAACGCGGCATAGAGAACCATGCGGCCAACATTCGCAGGGAAGCTGCGGGCGGATAGCGCGTCGAAAATCCCCAGCAGCGTCTTTTTCCCTGTGCTGGGGCAAACATGCGCATTATCACATATAATCAATGCCAGCGTGTAAGGAGCTTGCGCTAATTCGGGCATTTCAATTCCTCCGATGCGGCCCAACCGGCCCGGATCGTATCGTGTCGCAATCGAATTTCAATCCTGGCCGGCGGCATCGGTCTATCTGCACGCCGGCGGTAGAATCGTGCATTGGGGCGGGCGGGAGCTATTGCAACGGCATCGCCCAAGCGATCTGGCGGCGGGCTGCTTATGCGAAGATGCAATTGCCGTCCCAGAGCCTGTCCGCCTGTCGCCGCGTGCCGCCCCTTCTGGACACCAAGCCCATCGCGGGCAATAATGGCCGCCTTGAGCATTTCTCATGGCGTTTTGTGTATGTGGCCACGGAAATCTGGTTGCTTGTAATCGAAAGGGAACGACAAATGGCGGATGCAAGTGTCATCGAGCGGAATTATCTCTCGGCCAAGGATCAGTATGCCAAACTCGGCGTAAATACCGATCAGGCCCTCGAAGCACTGGTCAAGATACCTGTCTCGCTCCAGTGCTGGCAGGGTGATGATGTCGGCGGATTCGAGAATACCGGCGCCCTCACCGGCGGCATTCAGGCGACGGGAAATTATCCCGGCAAGGCGCGGACGGCCGATGAACTGCGGGCCGATGTGGAAAAGGCGCTGAGCCTCATCCCCGGCACGCACAGGCTCAATCTCCATGCCATCTACGCGGAGACCGGCGGTAAGAAAGTGGATCGCGATGCCCTGCTGCCGGAGCATTTCTCCCGTTGGATCGACTGGGCCAAGAGCAGGAAGATGGGGCTGGATTTCAATCCGACGTACTTTTCGCATCCGCTGGCGGCCGACAATTTCACGCTCTCGGCCCGCGACGAAAAGAAGCGGAAATTCTGGGTGGATCACGGCATCGCCTGCCGGCGGATTGGCGCGGCCATGGGCAAGGCGCTGAAGAACACCTGCGTAACCAACGTCTGGATTCCGGATGGATACAAGGACATTCCGGCCGACCGCAAGACGCCGCGCGAGATTCTCAAGAAGTCGCTGGACGAAATCTTCGCCGAGCCGCTGGACCCCAAGTTCAATCTGGACGCGGTGGAAGGCAAGCTGTATGGGATCGGCCTGGAAAGCTACGTGGTCGGCTCGCACGAGTTCTACCTGGGCTATGCGGTGGCGAATAGGAAGATGGTCTGCCTGGACGCCGGGCATTATCACCCCACGGAAGGGATCGCGGAAAAAATCTCGGCCGTGCTGAATTTCCTGGACGAGATTCTTCTGCACGTCAGTCGCGGGGTAAGGTGGGATTCGGACCACGTGGTGATATTGAGCGACGATCTTCGGGCCATCGGCGAGGAGATCGTCCGCGGCGGGTATACCAAGCGGGTGCATATCGGGCTGGACTTCTTCGATGCCAGCATCAACCGCGTGGCGGCGTGGACGATCGGCACGCGGTCGATGCTCAAGTCGCTCATGCTGGCGTTGCTCGAACCGTCCAAGAAGCTGCGGGAACTTGAAGCGGCCGGCGATTTCACGGCGCGACTGGCGCTGCTGGAGGAACTCAAGACCATGCCGTTCTCGGCCGTGTGGGATTATCATTGCGTCAAGCAGAACGTCCCGGTAGGAATGGCCTGGCTGGACGCGGTGAAGGAGTACGAGAAGGCGGTCTTGTCCAAGCGAAGTTAAAGGCGGAAATGTGTTGCAGGGGCCCTCAAGGCGCGGTAGCGCCAAGGGCCCGGTTTTTGTATGGAGTGAAACGTGAATCCAGCGATATTGGGCGTGATTTTCCACTGGCTCGGCGGACTGGCCTCGGGCAGTTTTTACGTGCCGTACAAGGGCGTGAAGAAATGGTCCTGGGAAACCTACTGGCTGGTCGGCGGCTTTTTCTCGTGGATCATCTGTCCATGGGTGCTGGCGCTTCTGCTAACCAATAATGTACTGCACGTCATCGGCAGCCAGGACGTCTTGCATGTGTTGTGGTGGACATACTTCTGGGGCGCCATGTGGGGCCTGGGCGGTTTGACGTTCGGGTTGACCATGCGCTACCTGGGTATGTCGCTGGGCATGGGCGTGGCGTTGGGCTATTGCACCGTGATCGGGACGCTTATGCCCCCGATCTTCAAGCTCTTCATGACCAATATCCCCGTCGACAAGAACATCATCGAGATCGCCACGTCCGTTCCGGGGCAGATCACCCTGGCCGGATTGGGCGTTTGCACGCTTGGCATCATCATTGCGGCTCTGGCAGGGTTGACCAAAGAGCGCGAGATGTCTGAAGCCGAAAAGACCAAGTCGATCGCCGAATTCAGCTTCAAGAAGGGCATCCTCGTCGCCACGTTTTCGGGCATCATGAGCGCCTCGTTCAACTTCGGTCTGACGGCCGGCAATCCGATCGGCGATGCGTCGGCGGCAGCGGGCACTTCGACATTGTGGACGGGATTGCCCAAGCTCATCGTCGTTCTGCTGGGCGGGTTTACAACCAATTTCATCTGGTGCGTCTACCTGAACATCAAGAACAGGTCCGGCCACGAATACATCAGCGGGCGCGTAACCCAGCCGGTGGGACGCGGCCAGGAAACGATCATCGAGACCGCCACCGACGCCCCCGGCGAAGAAACCGCGGTCAATGCGAAACGGGCCTCAGTGGCGATAGCCAATGGCACATCAGGTCGCGTGCCGATGATGTCGAACTACATCTTCTCGGCCATGGCGGGAACGTTCTGGTATTTCCAGTTCTTCTTCTACACGATGGGCGAGACGCAGATGAAGATCGCCAAGTTCGGGTTCGCGAGCTGGACGCTGCACATGGCCAGCATCATCATCTTCAGCACGCTGTGGGGCTTCTACTTCCTGGAATGGAAGGGCGCCAGCGAAAAGGCGCGAATGCTGATCAAGCTGGGCATCGCGACGCTGGTCCTCTCGACGGTGGTGATCGGCGCCGGAACGTGGTACCAGACCCATCTGGACGAACAAGCCGCCCATTCGACGGCAGCCCCGGCCAAATAGTCTAAAGGCGACGGAGGCCGCAGGGGAGATTGCAGGCTCCATGGGTCGTTATGCGGCCCATGGAGCTTTTTGATTTCAGCGGCGGCCGCTCCCGTGGTCGATTGGCCTGGCCCGGAATCGCTGCAACTTTCTCCGCGGCACGCCGTTCAACTGGTATATGATGCCGCAAATCCCTCCATCCTCCGGGCCAATCCCATTGGGCTATGCCCCCGCTCCGCGGCGGCGGTGGAAGTGGACTGGCCGGGTTGTGCTCGGATTGGCCGTGGTGGCGACGGCGGTTTGCTCCTGGCATTTGGCCCCGTTTTATTGGCGGCAGGCGAGGGTGATTCATTGGCAGAATAAGTGCATGGCATACAGCTCGCCGGCAGGCACCGTCGTTTACGAGGAGGATCCGGCCACGGTGCCGGCGCTTCTCGCGCAAAGCGGGTATGTCGCGGTGCCGGCGAATTTGCAGCCGCCGAATGGGCTGAAGGGCGCGGCGTTTGACCCGGATTGCTGGAATAAACTGCTGGCCGCCTCGGGGCCGTCCGCGCCGCCCGCCGGTGGGGCCGTCGTCTTCTCGCACGAACGAGTTTCACCGGCGGGGAATCATCGTCTGGTGATTGTCTTGTATTGCCCCCGCCAGATTTGGTTTGGCGTGAGCCAATTTGCGGTACCCTTCTCCCCATGGTACGTGCTGACCGTAACTCCGGCGACTCTCAACCAGCCGGCCGGGTGGTATCGGCCCTCGATCGATATCATGTACGTGCCGCCGAGATACGCGCCGAAAAAGCCGCCGGTAGTTCGGATTTACGCCGGGCAGCCCGATCCGAATGACGCGTCTCATTTCACGATTGCCTATCAGATGTGGGGGCAGTCGGACACGATCGACGGGCGGCTGCTGGACAATGACTCGGTTACAATGACGCCTCGCCATCCGCCGCAGGAATGAACGTCGCCGATGCCGAATCTGGCCAAAAACCGCCGCAACTTTCGCGCTTCTGCACCGTCTAACAATACGGTCATGCCGCAAGTCCCTCCATCCTCCGGGCCTATCCCATTGGATTACGCCCCCGCTCCGCGGCGACGGTGGAAATGGACTGGCCGCATCGTGCTCGGATTGATCGTCGCGGCCACGGCGGTTTGCGGCTGGCGATGGGGTCCATATCTCTGGCATCAAGCAAAGCTGCTTTATTGGCAGCGGCAGTGCATGAACTTCTCGGCGCCCGCGGACACGGTCGTGTATGAAGAAGACCCCGCCGCGGCGGCCGTATTGCTGAAGACGCCGGGATATTCGCCCTATGTACTCAAACGCGGTGCGGGTCGGAACGCTCCGACAACTCCGGTGCAGGCGGCGGCGTTCGATCCTCAATGCTTGATCAATCTGGCCGCGTTCCGCCCGTTGCAGTTCGGACCGTTTGTTGCCGCTCCGGGAGGCGTCGGCGGCTGCAACGCGATCCTCTTCCTGCACGAGCGGATTTCCCCTGCCGGCCATCACCGGCTGGTTTATGTCAGCTATGCGCCCAGCACAGTCGATTTCCAGCCAGAGTTCATCGCAGGATACAATTATGAAACATCCGCCGTGTCACCCGCGACCTGGACCACACCTTTGTCTTTCGCGCAACGGTTTTACGCCATTGATGTCTTGAGCGGCTACCCGCCGACCCCGCCGCTGGTGCGAGTGTATGCCGGGCAACCCGATCCGACCGATCCCGCCCATTTCACCGTGCGCTACCAGATCTGGGGCCAGGAGGATACGCTGGACGGCCGATTGCAGGATGACGACCAGATCACCCTGACCCCGCGACAGTCGCCGCAGTGGCCAACGAATTGAACATTGCTGATGCCTGAAATCCCGCCAACCTCCGCCGGACCGATTCCCCTGGATTACGCGCCTGCACCTCGGCGACGGTGGAAGTGGACTGGCCGGATTGTGCTCGGGTTGCTCGTGGTGGCGACGGCCGTTTGCGCCTGGCGATGGGGTCCGTATGCATGGCATCAATCGAAACTGCTCTATTGGCAGCGGCAATGCATGGAGTTTTCCGCGTCTGCGGACAAGGTGGCGTATGAAGAAGACCCCGCCGCTGCGGCCGTGTTGTTGAAGGGGCCGGAATATTCCCCCTACGTTCTCAAACGGGCGCCGGATCCGAACATGCCGGCAACTACGGTGCAGGCGGCGGCTTTCCAGCCCCGATGCTGGCGCAACCTGGGAACGCTGGCCACACTGCCGGCGGCAACTCTTTTCGCCGGCGGCTGGGGAGGCGCCGGCGGCCCGGGCCCGATCATCTTCCTGCACGAGCGGATTTCCCCGGCCGGTCATCGCCGGCTGGTCTGCGTGAGATACGGGCCCGACCCGACTACGTTCCAGCCGGAATTCATTGCAGGGTTCGATTACGATGCGTCCGTCGCGACACCCGCCACACTGACCAAGCCCCCGTCCTTCGCGCAGCGGTTCTATGGCCTTGATTCGCTCAGTGAATTAGTGAGAACCCTGCCGCTGGTGCGCGTGTATGCCGGCCAACCCGATCCGGCTGATCCGGCCCATTTCACGATCCGCTATCAGATATGGGGTCAGGTGGACACGCTCGACGGCCGATTGCAGGATGACGACCAAGTTACCTTGAAGCCGCGGCATCCGCCGCAATGGCCCAGCCGATAGCGATGAACGCGAGTTGCGCCATCGCGGCGTCAGAAGTTGTACTTGTCGATATTGTCGGCGGTGAAATCGGCGGGCTTGTCGGCTATCACCACGTTCTTGTCGCGGAAGGTTCGATCGCCGAGTATCCCGGCCTTGAATGTCACGCCGGCGGCCGGATGCAACGACTTGTTGGCGAGCTGGCAGGCCACTTGTCCGGCCAGATACCCCTGGTTGAAGCCGTTCCAGAACTGGAACTTCTTAACCACGCCATCCTTGACAAATCCCCGCATCAGGCTGGGCAACCCCAGACCCGTGACCACGATCTGGCCGGATTTGCCGGCATCCTGCACGACGCGGGCGGCCCCGACGATACCGACAGTGGTCGGAGACAATATCCCCTTCAGGTCCGGATACTTGTTGAGCAGTGCCTCGCTCTCGGTCTGGCATTTTTCGGCTTTGTCATCGCCGTAAACGATGTCGACCAATTGCATGTTCTGGTACTTGGATCCCTGCAATGCCAGCTTCATGGCCTTGATCCAGGCGTTCTGATTCGGAGCTTCGGTGGTGGCGCTGAGGATCGCAAACTTGCCGCTGTAGTTCATCAGCGAGCCCAGCGCCTCGACCTGGCTGGCGCCGATTTCGTCGGCGTCGGCGGGCCAGACGCCGGCGCTGCGGTATTGCTCGTTTCCGGTGAGGTCCGCATCAAGCGTGATGACCGTAATCCCCTTGTCCATCGCTTGCTTGAGGACGGGAATCAGCGCCGTCGTCGAGTTGGGGATCACCGCAATCACCTGCACCCCGCGCTGAATCTGGTCCTTGATGAACGCAATCTGACCGGCCGGGTCGGAATCGCTGGCCGGCGCCACCGTCGTGAAGTCCGCCTGGTATTCCGACGCCGCCTGCTTGAAGCCCGTCCCAATCAGGTCGAAATACGAATTCCCCATGTTCTTGGGTATGAAGACGATCTGGATTTTGCCGGAACCGGCCGACGACGCCGCCTGCGTTGCCGGCGCGGCCGATTGCTTCTGGCACCCGCCCACCAGCGCCACTCCCGATAACATCACAATCAGCGCGACAAGCCATTTCGCCATGACAGCTCCCTATGTTCTGATCGTTGTGCCGATCTTCGCCAGAAGCCGATATAGTACGACGGCAAAAATCAAAAGGGAACCGCTGACGGCCAACTGGTTCTCCGCCGGCCACAGTGCAAGACCCATGGCCCGGCTGATGATGCCCAGCAGAAACGTGGCCACGACCGTGCCGAAAATCGTCCCGCGTCCTCCGAAAATGTCCGTCCCGCCCAGAACCACCGCCGTTATCACCGCCAGTTCCTGCCCGTCGGCCAGGCTGTATTGGACCGTTCCCAGCCTCGAAGTCATCATGACCGCGCCCAGACCCGAAAAGCCGCCGGCGATCGCAAAGACCGCGACCTTGACGACGCCGGCGCGGACACCCGAATAGCGGGCGGCCGATTCGTTGGTCCCCATGGCGTAGAGAAACCGCCCCAAGAGCGATCGATGCAGAACGACCGCACAGGCAACGGCCAGCACGAGAAAGATCACCAGCGGAAGGGGAAGCAATCCGGCGACGTAGCGCTGATCGATCCCGTTAAACCAGTCCGGAAACCCCTGCAACGCCGCGTCGCCGATCATGACCTGGGCCAGCCCCCGATACAACGCCAGCGTGCCGATTGTCACAGTCAGCGACGGCAGGCGCAGGCGGGCAATGAGCAGGCCGTTGAACAATCCCAATACCGCGCCGATGCACGGCCCGGCCACGATGACCAGCCCCATCGGCACGCCAAACCGCAGGCGAAGTTCGCCGCACAGCACCGCCGTCAACGCCAGGTTCGCCGCCACGGAAAGATCGATGTTGCCGCTGATGATGACAAACGTCATGGCCAGCGCCATGATCGCGGCTTCCATGTAAAGCGACGTGGAATCGATCAGGTAATGAAAGTCGAGGAAATATTTCGGCGAAAGCAGACCGCCGCCGGTGATGCCCGCGACCAGCAGGAGCAATGCCACAGCCTCCGGCGAAGCCAGCAGGCGACGCCAGTCACCGCGCGCCGATGACGCCGATGAGGCGGCCGGCCCCGCGGCGTCCGGGGATGGATGCATCGGGGTCATGGCAACTCCGCGGCCAGGCCGGAACGGCGCTGAATGAATGTGTCGGTCGTGGCGGCAACGAGAATGCACAGGCCGTAGACCGCCAGTTGCCAGAAATCGGAAACTCCAAGGGTTGGCAGCGCGACATTGATGATGCCCAGGAGCAGGCAGCCCAGGACGGTGCCCAGGACCGAGCCCGACCCGCCAAACACATTGGTCCCGCCAATGACCACGGCGGAGATCACAACCAGTTCCATCTGCTTGCCGGCCCCTTCCGGGTTGACGTATGGGATCCGGGAGGCGTAAAGCAGGCCGGCGAATCCCGACAGGGCGCCGGTGATGGTGAAGACCAGCATCAGGATGCCGCGGATGCCGATGCCGCGCAGGCGGGCCGCCGGAGGATTGGACCCCGCCGCGAAGATGTCGCGCCCGGTGCGGGAATAGCCAAGCCACATGGCCGTCGCCACCGCGACACCCGCCGCCAGGTAGACGATCCAGGGAACGCCCGCCGGAACCTGCGAGAGTGCCGTCAGCCACCTGGGTACGCTGTCAACCTGTTTTCCGCCGCTGTAGATGAATATCAGCCCGCGGTACGCGGTGTATGTTCCGAGCGTGGCGATGATGGACGGCACATCGAGAAGCGCGACCAGCAGGCCGTTGAATAATCCAAGCATTCCCCCCAATACCACCGCAATCAGCCCGGCTTCAATCGGAGAAAAGCCGGGGTGGTCCAGGAGCAATTTGCCGACCACGATGGCCGTCAGTCCCAATGTCGACCCGACCGACAAATCGATGTTCCTGGTGATGATCACCATCATCTGCCCCATGGCAACAATGGCGATCAGCGTGCTGTCGATCAGTACCCCGCGCAGGCCGTTGGAGAGAAACCTCGGCTGGAGGCACGACGCGATGGTCATGGCCAGCACCACGACGGCCGCGATTCCCAGTTCGCGAAATCGCGTCCACAGCGACGCGCCCGATGGTTGCGGCGAACGGTGGGCCGCGTCCATGGCGGCCGCCACACCCTGCCCGGTGGCGGCGGCCATGATCTTTTCCTGTGTGGCGTCCTTGCGCTCAAATTCGCCGGTGAGCCGGCCTTCCCGCATGACCAGGACCCGGTCGGCCATCGCCAGAACCTCCGGCAGTTCGCTGGAGATCATGAGCACCGCGATTCCTTCGGCCGCCAGGGAACTGACAAGTTTGTGAACCTCGGCCTTGGCGCCGATGTCGATGCCGCGCGTGGGTTCGTCGAGGATCATGATGCGGGGCTTGGTCATGAGCCATTTGGCCAGGACGATCTTCTGCTGGTTGCCGCCGGAGAGCTCGCGGATGGGTTGGCCGATGCTGCGCAGGCGGACTTGCAGACGCTCGACGTAGTCGGCGGTTTGAGATTTGGCGGATGAGTCGCGGACGAAACCAAGGCGTGCCAGGCGATCGGCAATGGCGAGCGTGGCGTTGCGCCAAACGCTCAGCGGCATGAGCACGCCGTGATGCTGGCGATCCTCGGGGACAAGGGCCAATCCCAGCCGCATGGCATCGCGCGGGCCGTTGATGCGTGCGGATTTGCCGGCGATGAGAACCTCACCCGATTCGGCCGGCGCCACGCCGAAAATCGCGCGGGCGACTTCGGTTCGTCCGGCCCCGACCAGGCCGGCCAGAGCGACAATCTCGCCCTGGCGGACATTGAAACTGATGTCTTCAAATTCACCCGCGCGGCAGAGCGATCGAACCTCCAGCGCGACATCGCCGGGTTTGTGGTCGATCTGGCGGGCGAACATGGCATCCATGGGCCGGCCGACCATCAGGCGCAGGACTTCGTCGATCGACGTTTCGCGCGTGAGTTTATGGCCGACGATTTCGCCATCGCGGAGGATGGTGATGCGGTCGCAGATGTCGAAGATTTCCTCGAGGCGGTGGCCGATGAACGCCAGTGCCGCGCCCTGATCGCGAAGTTGCCGCATGACGCGGAAAAGGTCTTTGACTTCCGACGGCGTCAGTGCGGCCGTGGTTTCGTCCATGAGCAGAACCTTGGCGTGCTGGCTGATGGCGGCGGCCATTTCGACGGTCTGCTGATCGGCGATCGACAGCCCGCGAACCTTCTGGCGCGGATTGATCGTCACGCCCAGCGAGGTCAGGATCGCGGCAGCCTGAGCGTTCATGCTGGCCCAATCGACAATGCCATAGCGTCGCGGCTGGCGATGGATGAAAATGTTCTCCGCCACGGAAAGATCGGGAAACGTGAGCGGTTCCTGATGGATCAGAGCGATCCCCATCGCAATGGCGGCGGCCGGGTTGGGAATGTGCGTGACCCGCCCACCGACGGAAATGTGCCCGCCGCTGGGAACGTGTACTCCGCCAATCAGCTTGGCCAGCGTGCTCTTACCGGCCCCGTTTTCGCCGACCAGGCCGTGGATTTCGCCCTTGCGCAGGGCGACGCTGGCGTTCTTGAGAACGAGGATGCCGCCGAAGGATTTGGAAAGACCATCGGCCCGCACGGCCACACCGGGGTCGTGCTCGATGGCGGGAGCGGCAATGGCGGCGGTATTGGTCATGACGGTTTGGATTTGTCGCCGGCCGTGATGACATCAAAACCCCGCTGCGGCGTCGCCGGCGCATCGGCATAAACGATCTTCGCCTTCTTGCGGCGATTGGTAAGCACTTGATCGACGACAGCACCGATGAAGATGACGGCGCCCATGACCATTCCCTCGGTCTGGTTTGGCGCCCCGACGAGGTTGATCATGTCGCGCAGGAGAATCAGCAGGATGGTGCCCAGGACGATGCCGATCACCGAGCCTTCGCCGCCCCACAGCGAGCACCCCCCCACCACCGCCGCGGCGATGGCCGAGAGTTCATATCCCATCGCATGGCCGGCCGGGGCCACCGATTCGGAATCCACCGCAATGAATATTCCGGCGATTCCCGCGATCAGACCGTTCAGGACATAGGCGCTGGTGATCATGCGGGCGCTGTTGATGCCCGAATAGCGGGCGGCTTCCTCGTTGCGGCCGACGGCATAAAGATACCGGCCCCAGATCGAGCGATGCAGCAGGATGCCGACGATAATCGCGACGACGATGAGCGTGACGAATGAGCACGGCATCCCCAGAGGGTTGCTGTTCACCAGATGCTTCAGCGCCTGCGAGCTTGCGGCGGAGAACCCCAGCGTCTGGTCTTCCATGGCCGTGCGCGCCAGGCTGCGATAGAAGAGATATCCGCACAACGTGACGATGAATGGCTGGAGTTTCAGTCGCGTGACGATCAGGCCGTGAATCAGGCCGATCAGCGTCGTGATGGCGACGGCGGCCAGGCAGGCGACGGGCCAGGGCCAGGGGTGGCCGTGGAAATGCGCCAATGGCCAGGGCCACAGCCCACCCTCGACCATGAGCGAGAGGAATACTCCCTGAAGGGCGAGCATCGAGCCGACGGACAGATCGATCCCGGCGGTAATGATGATCAGGCCCATTCCGATGCTGAAGATCCCGAACATCCCGATGCGCTGCAGGAGGTTGTGGATGTTGGCGGCCAGGAAGAAAGCGGGGCTGTAACAGCGCGTGACCGCGACAACAAGCAGGATCAGGGCCACAATGGCGATTTCCTTCGTGCGCGCAGCACTCATGCCGCCCAGCAGACGCCGCATCGGCGACGAGCCCCCGGAATCAAGGTCGTTCAAAAGGGCATTGCTCATACGCTCACCTCGGCGGCGGCGTGGCCGACGGCCAGCCGCATGACGGCCTCCTCGGAAAACTCGCCGCGGTCCAGGAAACCGCTGATGCGTCCCTCGTGCATGACGGCCAGGCGGTCGCTGACGCCCAGGACTTCCTCCATATCGCTGGAGATCATGATGATGACGACGCCCTTCTCGGCCAGTTCGCGCAGCAGGCGATAGATTTCCGCCTTGGCGCCGACGTCGATGCCGCGCGTCGGCTCATCGACGATAAGAACTTTGGGATCGCGGGCAAGCCATTTGGCCAGAACGATCTTCTGTTGATTGCCGCCGCTCAGATTCCGCGCCTTGGTTTCGACGGTCGGCGCCTTGATGCGAAGAGCCGCGGCCGAAATCCCGGCGCTTCGCCTCTCGGCAAAGGAGCGAATCAGGCCCAGCGTGGCGACGGACCAGAGATTGGGCAGAGTGATGTTCTCGCGGACATTCATCTCGACCAGCAGCCCGGCCTTGCGGCGGTCTTCGGGAACCAGATAAATCCCGGCGCCGATGGCATCCTTGGGCGAGCGAATGGACAAGGGCTGGCCATCCAGCGAAATCGCCCCGGCCAGAGCCGGAGTCGTTCCGAAAAGTGCCGTGGCCATTTCGCTGCGGCCGGCCCCGACAAGGCCCGCGAATCCCAGGATTTCGCCGCGATGGGCCTCGAACGTCAGTGTCCAACGCGGATTGGCGGGTGTCACCAGGCCCGACACGCTTAACCCACCGCGGCGGGCGGTGGTTGTGGTGGCGCCATCGCGGACGTTGCGCAAATCGCGGCCGACCATCAGCCGAACCATGTTCTCGTGAGTGATCTGCGCCTGATCGAGATTACCGGCGTTACGGCCGTCGCGAAGAACCACAACGCGGTCGGCGACCTGGTTCACTTCGCCGAGGCGATGGGAGATGTAGATGACGCTGACGCCCTGGCCGCGCAGATCGGCAATCGTGTGCAGCAGCGCGTTGGTTTCCTTGAGCGTAAGGCTGCTGGTCGGCTCGTCCATGATGATGAGCTTGGCGCTGAGTGACAGAGCTTTGGCAATCTCGACCATCTGCTGCTGCGCCAGCGACAAACGCCCCAGGGGCGTGGCCGGCGAAATGTACAGCCCCAATCGGCGCAGATGCGGTACGGTCCGGCGGAAAAGCTCGCCGCGGTTGATAAGCTTGAGCGGCCCGCCCCAGACGGGTTCGCGCCCGAGGTAGACGTTGGCCGCCACATCGAGATTCGGCAGGTTGTTGAGTTCCTGATGAACAAACCCGATGCCGTGACTGATCGAATCGGCAACGCTGCGGAGCGCGACGGGCCGGCCGTTAATGAGAATCTCACCGGCATCCGCCTGATGCACGCCGCCGAGGATCTTCATGAGCGTGGACTTGCCCGCCCCGTTTTCGCCGATGAGGGCGACGATTTCGCCGGCGCTGACCACGAGGCTGACGTCGCACAACGCCAGAACGCCGGGAAACCGCTTGGTGACGTGCCGGACTTCGAGAAACGGATCGAGCATATCGCGGCCAGCGGCCCTGATGCCCCAACAGATTCGGACGGACTACTTCCCGGTCTTGGCCTCGAGATCGGCCTGGAACGCATCCACGTTGTCTTTGTTGATCACGCGAGTCGGGATGATGATCTTCTTGCTGGCCGGCACGAACGAATGGTCGGTCTGGGTCACATATTTATACATGAACAACATCGACTGATGGCCGAACTCGAAGGGATTCTGCACGATCGTCGAGGTCACGACGCCATCCTTGATGCCCTTGAGCGTCGCGTCCTGATAGTCAAAACAGACGACTTTGATCTTGCCGATCTTGTTGGCCCCGGTCACGGCGTTCACGATCGCCGGGCCGTTGTAATCATAAATGCCCACCAGCATCGCAATATCCGGGTATTTGGTGATGGTGTCGTCGGCGTTGTTCTTGGCGTTCTGGGTATTGGCGCCGTCGGTGCGGACGTCGATGATCGAAACTTTCGAGTCCTTGATCGCGGTCTTGATTCCGGCGATGCGATCGATGGCGTTTTGAGCGCCCATGTCACCGACGAACAGCATGATCTTCCCGCCATCAGGGAGAGCCTTGACGATTTCCTGTCCGGCCTGTTCGCCTGCCGCCTCGTTGTCGGCGCCGATATAGCACACCCGCTTGCTGTTGGGCGCATCGCTGTCGCTGGTCACAAGCACGGCCTTCTGATCGACCACGCTGTTCAGCAAGTCGCCCTGATTGGCCGGATCATAGGGGCTGATGGCGATGCCTTGGATTCCCTTGGCCAGAAGATCCTGCACGATCTGCTTCTGCCCGGCCGCGGTCTTGTCGGGGTTCAGCCGGAAATCGAGGTCGATATTCGGCTGTTCCTTGACGGCCTGCTCGGCGCCAAGCCTGCAGATGGTCCAGAAGTTGGAGACGTTATTGGCGACAAAGGCCAGCTTGACCTTGCTGCCGCTGGAGTTCTGGCAGCCCGAAAAGACCAGCCCAGCCGCCGCCGCGAGAACCGCCAGGAATGCGAATCGTTTCATGGAGTGAGTCCTTCCGCCGTTTTCCGTTCGATGGGCGCCTGCCCGAAGCCGGCACGCTTTCCGCGGGCGGGAAAGCCCGTGCGGTCCGCGGCCGCCGGCCCGTTTGAGGCCCGGCCGGATCGACCCGTTGTCATACTCATCCGCCGCCGGAATTGCAAGATTGGGCGATGGCGGGCCATGGGCGAGCGTGCCCGATTTTCCGGGCAAGTGTAAACCCATGCGAGGCCACCTCTTAATCCCCTCTCCCTGTATGCAGGGGGAGGGTTGGGTGGGGGTTGACCGCTATGGCGTCGGTCGCGGCTTCGAAATATCAGAACCAATGGCGAAGAACCCCCACCTCCGTCCTCCCCCTGAGTACATGGGGAGGAGGAAAAGGCGGTCGCCCGGAAATTCGGGCACACTCCCATGGGCGTTGGGCGACGGTGGACATCACTTTCCCGCACCGATCGCCTCTTCCTCCTCCGGCCGTGCGGGGCAGCAGGAAGTGACAAGATGACGAGGCGACAGGGTGACTTGGTGAGTGCCCGCCTTGTGACTCCGGCTCGACCTTCTCCTTTCTACCAGCGCAGCGACTCCTTTCTCGTGCACTGTTGTGTGACACTTTTCGCGTTTTCGTCACCCCGGCACGACGCCCGATCGGCCGGAAATGCCTGCCGGCCGCTCGCGGCCCAGCGCCGGAGATGCCGGGACTGGTGGCGCCTGGCAGCCTGTGGCAAAAGTCCCGCGCGACTTTTGCCACAGGCTGCTAAGCAAGAGGATGACATTCTGTGCAAAAACGAGCTGCGTCCCCGTTCATCTCCCCTGCTCCCCTGCTCCCCTGTTCCCCTGCTCCCCTGCTCGGACCGTTCCCGCTCCGCTTGAACATGGGGGCTCGATTCAGCAAGATGGCTCGCCATGATAACCATACCGAGCCTCGGCCTGGACGATGCACTGAAGGCGATCAACGCCGTCACCGCGGAACTCAACCGCCGGAACCTCACGGCCACCATCGCCGTCGCCGATGCCTGCGGCGAACTGGTGGCACTGCACCGGATGGACGGTTCGCCGCTGGCGCCGGTCAACATTGCGCGGAACAAAGCGTGGACGGCCGCGCGGGAGGGCAAGCCCACGCGGGAAATCGGCAAAGCCGTGCGCGACCCGCAATCGGGGTTCGATATCGCATACTTTGGCGACAGCCGGTACGTCGGCTGGGGCGGGGGTGTGCCGGTGGCCGTGAATGGCAAAATCGTCGGAGCGGTCGCCGTCAGCGGCCTGTCCGAAGACCTGGACGCCGAACTGGCGGCCCTGGGCGCCCGGGCCATCTCCTAGCCAGTCGTGGGGCGGATGATATCCGGACAGGAGCGGTTTAGTCGGCTGCGGTCGACGAACCATGACAACCGCTTGCGACCCGCTTCATTCGCTCCCCTGCTCTGCTGGTCCCGGCTTCACCCCACCCGCCGCCGCGGCCGGCGAGCCAGCAACGCCAACCCTGCCACCACCGCGATCGCCCCCGTCGCCGGCTCGGGGACGACGACGATGCCGTACGGCTCGTCCAACCCCGTGATCAGGTCTGCATTCACAACGGCCCCAGATAGCGTGTATTCACCGACCGTGCCGCTGCCGGCGGGCATGCCATTGCCTTCATTCGTGACAAACAGGTCCGATCCAAACGTGGTGATGCCGACCGGGCGATGGAGACCCGTAATCAGCGAGGGGATCGACGAGGCGATTGTCCCTGGAGTAGCACCCAACGTGAACTCACTAATTGTGCCGGCGTCCCCGTTGGTGATAAATAGGTTCGACCCGGAAATCGCAATTCCGGTCGTTGCCCCCGGCGCGATCAGGGACGTGTTTACAGGCGCCCCCGCCAAGGTGTACTCGCCCACGGCGTCATTGGCAGGCACAAACAGATCCGATCCGGATGCCGCAATCGACTGCACGCCGCCTAAACCGGTGATCAGCGAAGCGTTCACGACCGCGCCGGAGGTCGTGTATTCACCCACAGAGGACGCGCTTAGATTCGCGATGTAAAGATTCGATCCGGAAACGGCGAGGGCGTACGGGGCACTCGGCGGGCTACCAGGCGGCAGGCCTAAGCTGGTGACGAATGGCGCTGCCACCACCGCCCCGGACGTCGTGTATTCGTTGACCGTGTAATTGTCCCTCGTGGCGAAAACGTCCGATCCCGAGGCGGTGATGCCCGACGCATCAATCAGGTCCGAGATCAGGGCAGGGTTAATGGTCGTGCCATCCAATCCATATTCCCCGACCGTACCTGTATATTGATCCGTGACAAAGATCTGGCCTCGAACGGTCAGTGGTGCGAGAACAGTCGCGAACAAAGCGATCGCGACGGCGGGTGGAACCGCGAATTTTGAGTAACGCATAATGATTCCTTTCTCGTGCAGACTTGATGTTACAGCCAAGCCGCATGCGGGCTTAAGAACCGACAAACATCGATCGCTTACCTTGCGGGCCGATCCAACATTGGCGCGGACCGCCGATCACGTCCCATTGCTGTTCAAGTGTGCGTGCCAATCGTTGAGGATGATTCCGCAATCCACGCTGTCAACGGCCCCGTCGCCGTTTACGTCGCCGTCGGAATAGTCAGCGTTGCTCTCCAGTCCAAGATTGTTGATCGCCCTTGTATAGTCCGTGATATTCACGGTACCGTCCAAGTTCACGTCACCGCTTGGCACGTACCTCACTTCGACGCACCCGGCCGGCACCGTCAGGGGGTCTTCGGTCGAGTCGCCGTAGCCGACCTCGCGGCTGGCTTTCCTCATGACCGCTCCCTTCTTTGAGGGCCGGGATTCCACCTTTTGGCGCCAATGCGCAAGACGACGATGTTGCCCGGCCCGGTGTGCGTTTGCACGACATTTCGCGGCATTAAGTTTATTTCAGAGTACGATTTGTGCGGCCCGCGTGCCGCGCCCTCTTAGTCGCCATCCATCGGCGACGCCCGATAACATCGCGCGCCCATATGACGATGTCAACAAAAATTCCTGAAATCTTTTGAAGAGATTCAAGATTTTTTTGTCGCCGGAGGCGACATTCGCCGATTTCTACCCAAGTCACGGTAGATGAATGTGAAAATGGAGAGTTTGGCCGCAGTCCGCCCCCGGTCGCGGGCGATTGTCAGGCCGGGCCGCGCATTTGTGTCGAGAGTTTGGACAGGTCGCTGGCCACGCGGTCGATGACCGGGCCCCACTGGTGACGCTGGGTTTGGCGATAGAGGCGGAGGGACGGATACCACGGCGTGTCCGGGCGGTTCATCAGCCAGCGGAAGTCGGGGACTTGCATCAAGAGCAGCCAGCACGGTCGGCCCATGGCCCCGGCCAGATGCGCGGGGGCCGAGTCGATCGTGATCAGCAGGTCCAGTTCGGCGAGGATGGCGGCCGTGTCGGCGAAGGTCTCGATCTTGTCGGACAGGTCGGTGATTTGCAAACCCGGCGGGGGCTGGAGGAGTTGTTGTGCGGCGGGGCCCAGTTGCAGACTAAAGAGGCTGGCGCCGCAGCGCGAAAGGGGCGCGAAGGCGGACAGGGGAATCGAGCGGAAATTGTCCATCGGATGCCGCGGGGAACCGGCCCAGACCAGGCCGACCCTGGGGCCGGTGGCTGGACCGATTCGTTCGCGCCAGATGGCACGGCGGTCGGGATCGGCCTGAAGATAGGGCCGGGCGTCAAAATCGGGCGCTGTGGGATCGATGTCCAGAACCATGGGCATGCTGCCGACGTGGATCAGGGTATCGACGCCTTGGAACTCCTTGTCGGCCGGCGCGGGCCAGGTGACGAACTGGTCGGCGAGCTTGGGGCGGGCCGATTCAAAGAGCGCACGCAAAGGGGACTGGACTTCGAGGATGACCTTCCAGCCGGCCTGCATGGCGCGCGGGGCGAAGCGCACGAACTGGATCATGTCGCCCAGACCCTGTTCGGGACAGATCAGCAGGGTGTTGCCCGCGCCGGGCGCGGGCGGGCGGCCGTCCCATTGCGGCTTGTTGAGATTGCACTTTTGCTTGATGAACGCGGGCTGGCACCAGCGGACTTCGTAGTTTTTCCACCCGTCGCGGAAATTGCCGGTTATCAACTGGTTGAGAGCGAGATTGAACCTGGCCTCGGTGCGGGCGGGATCCAGGGCCGTGGCTTTCTCGAGCGCGACGGCGGCCTCATCGAACTGGCCCAGGAGGAACAGGCTCATGCCCAGGTTGTTCTGGCGTTGATAGTCGTTGGGCTTGAGCGCGGCGGCGGTGCGGTATTCGATCAGTGCCTCGGGGATTCGATCCATCGCCTCCAGCGCATTCCCCAGATTGAAATGGGCGGCCGAATCCCGGGGCGACAACTCGACGGCCCGGCGCAAGGTGGCGTGAGCTTCTTCATGTCTTCCCAGCCGGCCGAGAGTGAGGCCGGAATTGACCAGGGCGTCGATCGCGTCGGGGGCCAATTCCAGGGTGTGCTTATAGGATTCCAGCGCTTCTTCAAAGCGTTCGGCGTCGAAATGGATGCCGCCCATCGTCTGATGCGCCAGCGCGCAGCGCGGATCGAGCTTGAGGGCCATGTTGCATTGCTCGGCCGCCTCGATGAGTGCGCCGTCCAGTCGCAGGGCGTTGGCCAGATGAGCATGAGCCGGGGCAAAATCCGGGCGTAACTCGACGGCGCGGCGGACCAGTGGAATCGCCTCCCTGGGGCGATCCAGGCCTTGCAGGAGATTGGCGAGATTGGCCAGGGCGTCGAAATAATCCGGCCGCAGCGTTACCGCCCGGCGGTAAGCCGCAACGGCATCGTCAATGCGGCCCTGGCTTTGGAGCATGGCGGCGAGGTTGTTGTAAGCCTCGGCGTAGTCGCCATTGAAGAGGATCGCTCGCTGATAGCACGCGATCGCCTCATCGACACGCCCCTTCTTCTGGAGTTCATTGCCCAGGCACATGTGCGCCTCGGCATAATCCGGCTTGACAGCGATGGCGCGGCGAACCAGGTCCAGACCGGCCGGATCGCTGCGGTCCAGCAGAATCAGACCCAGCCGGTACAGCGCCTCGGGCCGCCTGGCGTCGGCGGCGAGGATATGGTGGTAGATGGTCTCGGCATCAGCAACGCGGCCGGACGTTTGATGCTGATGCGCCAGGGCGACCGCTTGATCAATGGTAAGTTGCATGGGAATAGCGGTCCCGAATCGGCAAATCAGCCGTTGGCGTGCGCGGCGGCGAGCTCGGCCAGAGCCTTGGCGGCCTGGGCAACGGGATGGTCCCATTCGCCGCGTTGCACCTGGCGGAAAATGCGGATCGTCGGATACCACGGCGAATCGCTGCGATCCAGCATCCATCGCCAGTCGGGCACGGAATAGAGGATGATCCACGTCGGCTTGCCCAGCGACGCCGCCAGATGCGCGATGGCGGTATCGGCCGTGATGACCAGGTCCAACTGCTCGATCATGGCGGCCGTTTCCGCAAACTCGTCGGATTCGGCGGTCAGGTTGATGAGCTTGAGCGGCGGGTTATCACCAGCGGCCTCGGCGGCGCCGGGTCCGAATTGCAGACTGAAGAGCGACACGCCGGGCAAGTCCAGCGGCGCCAGCGACGCCAGCCGCAGCGAGCGGCGGCGGTCTTCCGGATGTGTGGGGTTTCCGCTCCAGGCGACGCCGACCTTCAAGGTCCCGGGTTTGGCGGCATCGGCAACGCGCTTCTGCCACGCCTCGCGCAACGCCGCGTCCAGCTCCATCGGCAGCGGCGTCGAGAACTCGCGCCCGGCCGGATCGGTCAATCCCAGAACCTGCGGAAGGCTCAGCAGCGGGATGCGGGCATCGTGCGGCGGGATTTGATCGGGGGTAGCGATGGGGATGATGGAGATATCCGCAAGAGCCGGCGACGATCGCATCAGGCCGCAGAGCTTGGGATGGGCTTCCAGGATGACTTTCCATTGGCGGGCTTTGGCGGCGGGGACAAACCGGCTGAATTGGATCGAGTCGCCGACTCCCTGCTCGGAATGGATCAGGAGCACCGATTCGCCCGGCTTGGGAGCCGTCGAGCCATCCCAGGCCGGCTCGGCGATGAAGCGACGATCGGCGAAGTTTCGCACCTTTAGTCGCCATTCGTGTTCGGCAAACCCCGGGGCATATTGGCCGGTGAGAAGAAACAGCATGCCGAGGTTCATGTGGGCTTCGGCGAAATTGGGATCCAGGGCGATGGCGGCGCGGCAGCCTTCGATGGCGGCCTGGGGATCGCCGGCGTGAAGGCGGGCGACGGCGAGATTTCCCATGGCGCGAGAATTCTGCGGATTCAGAGCCAGGGCCTGCTGATAGGTTTCGATCGCCTCCTCGATGCGGTCCTGTGCAACCAGCGCGTTGCCCAGGTTGTAGCGCGGCTCGGCGGATGTCGGATTGAGCGACATCGCCCGGCGGAAGCTGGCCATCGCCTGATCCGTCTTGCCCATCTCCAGCAGGCACAAACCGGCCTGGTTGAAACCGTCCTGCACATACGGCTTGGCGGCGATGGCGCGCTGGGCATATTCCAACCCCTCGGCAATCTGGCCGCGGCTTCGACAGGCCTCGGCGAGATTGGACAGCGCCCCGGCGTGATCGGGCACGTGGGCAATCACATGCTGATAGCAGGTGATCGCGTTGTCGATCTGGCCGAGCCAGTGGTACGCCACGCCCAGATCGTTGGCCCAGGAATAATTGGCCGGCGCCAGCCGCACCGACCGCGCCAGCAGATCGATCGCGCCGGGCTGGTTGGACCGCAACATCATGCCGCCCAGTCGATAGCACGCCTCGGCGTGGTCCGGATTGGCCGTGACGATGCGGCGATAGGCGGCCTCGGCCTCCGGCAGCCGCCCGGTCAATTCCAGTTCCATCGCCGTCTGAAACGGCATGTCTGTAAGCGAAGAGGTCATTGTCATGGCATTCAACCTTGTAAGGAACAACTCGCATGATCGGCCTGGCCAACCCGGCCCGCACGCCGGGCCAGCAGCTCGTCCAGCGACCTGGCAATGGCATCAACCGGATCGGACCACTGGCCGCCGCGACTTTGGCGAAACAGCCGCGCTGTGGGATACCACGGACTGTCGCTGCGGTCGAGCATCCATCGCCAGTCGGGCACGTGGGCCAGGAGAATCCACACCGGCTTGCCCATGGCGCCGGCCAGATGGGCGGCGGCCGTATCCACTGTAATCAGCAGGTCCAGCCGATCGATCAGTGCGGCCGTGTCGGCAAAGTCGTGAATGGATGGGGACGCATCGACCAGATCAAGTCCATGCGCGACATCGGAGATTTGTTTGGCGGCCGCGCCCAGTTGCAGGCTAAAGAACCGCACACCCGGCCGAGCCAGCGAAGACAATTTCGACAGCGGGATCGAGCGGTATTGATCCTCCGCATGCGAAGGACTGCCGGCCCAAACCAGGCCCACGCGCAATTCCGGCCCGTCGCCCAGCAGCGGCCGCCACGTCGCCGCAAGTTCGGGATCGGCCGCAATGTAGGGCGCGAACGGCACGGGGAAATTTCGCGGATCGATGCATCCGGTCGCCAGAGGCAGACTGCCCAGGGGCAGGTGGACGTCGAAATCGACATCCGGGTCGCCCGGTCCGCGATATTCGATCGTCTCATCCGCCAGCCGGCTTGACGACAGCAGCCGGTACAGCGGGGACTGGCATTCCAGAACGACGCGCCAACCGGCCAATGCCCTGGCCTGATCGATCAGACGCAGGAACTGGATGGTGTCGCCGAAGCCCTGTTCGGGATGCAGCAGCAGGGTCGAACGTCCCGGATGCTCCGGCGGCTGGCCCTGCCAGCGCGGAGTGGAAAGATCGCGCGCCGGCGAGCGGAATTCGGCGACTTTCCATCGCCATTCGTATTCGCGCCATCCCTCGGCAAACTCGCCCCGCACCAGGCGCAGATGACACATGTTGTTGTGGATCGCCGGATCGTTGGGATCAAGAGCCAGCGCCATCTGGCACGGCCCCAGCGCCTTGTCATACTGCCCCAGAGCCCGGCGAGAATAGGCCAGATTGTTGTATGCCGCGGCAAACGTCGCGCGAAGCTCAACGGCGCGTCCAAAGCACTCAATGGCACGCTCGTGTTGCCCGGCCCCGGCCAGAGCGCGGCCGAGATTGTAGTGCGCCTCGGGAATATCCGGACGCAATTCCACCGCCCGATTTCCCAGGGCAATGGCCTGCTCGAATTGCCCGGTGGAATCCAACAGCGCCGCCAGATTGATCGCGGCCTGGGCCAAGCGCGGATTGAGCTTCAATGCCTCGGCGTATTCGGCGGCCGCCAGATCGGGCCGGCCGGCGGATTGCATCGCCACCGCGCAGTTGTAATGCGCCTCGGACGATTGGGGTTTGGCCCGCACCGCGTTTTGCCCGGCGGCCAGCGCCTGATCGATCTGCCCGCGATCCAGGAACAGCCGGCAGAGATTCACATGGGCGTCGCCGTGGTTCCCGTCCAGCGCAATCGCCTGCGCGAACGAAGTTTCGGCGCCGGTCGGATCGCCCATCGCCTGCCGCGCGGCGCCGAGATTGCTGTGAAACGCCGGCTCGCCCGGCCGCATGGCCACCGCCCGCGCGAACGCCGCCGCCGCCTTCTCCATTTGACCCTGCGCCGCCAGAGCCGTGCCCAGACGATTGGCCGCATCGGCATTTTCCGGCAGCATCTGCACCAATGCCAGGCACAGTGCCGGTGCATCGCCGCGGCCCAAACGAACCGCCAGCAGACTCAACCGATCCAGCGCCTCGGCATGTTGCGGCACGCTGGCGACGATGTGACGAAGCACCGACTCGGCCTCGGCCAGCCGACCCGCCTGCTCGTGGCTGGCCGCAATGTGCAGTGCCTGGTCGATCGTCACCTGCATGGTCCCAGATGCTCCAAATACCCCGCGACCACCAAGATATTGCTACTTCGCCGCGGTTTCCACCGGCGGCGTTTCCGGCCCGACCGCTCGTCGATCAAATTGCGCCAGAGCCTCGGCCATTCGCTGGATCGGCTGGTCCCACTGGTCGCGCTTCTCCTGACGGAACAGCCGCGCCGTCGGATACCACGGCGAATCCTCACGCTGCAACATCCAACGCCAATCCGGCGCAAAAGGCAGCGGAATCCACACCGGCCGTCCCATCGCACCGGCCAGATGCGCCGCCGCCGTGTCCACTGAAATCAGCAGATCCATCGACGCCAGCATCGCCGCGCTGTCCGCAAAATCCTCAATGTGCTTCGTCAGGTCGATCAGCTCCATCCCCTCCGGCGGCGCCGAGGCCTGCTCGGCGGCGTTGCCGATCTGCAAGCTGAAGAACCGCACGCCCGGCCGGACCAGCGGCCCAAGCCGCGACAGCGGAATCGATCGCCCGCGGTCGTTGACGTGCGATGGATTGCCGCCCCAGACCAGCGCCACCTTGATCGTTTCATCCCCGCCGCCTATGCGGTCCTTCCAGATTTGTTCCAGCGCCGGATCGGCGCGAAGATACGACCCGCATGCCACGGCCGGCGACGTGCGCGGATCGATCTCGCCCAGAATCAGCGGCAGGCTGGCGATGGGAAGGTAGGCGTCGTATTCCACGGCCGGCGGAGCGTGATCGAACGGTTCGACAACCTCGGCAAGGCCCAGATCGTTGGCGCGGAAGAGCCGGCCGAGTTTGCTGTGGCATTCCAGAATGACCCGCCACCCGCGGCTTGCGATTTGGCGTGCGAAGCGGACGAACTGGATTGAATCGCCGATGCCCTGTTCGCCGTGAAGCAGCAGCGTTCCCTCCGGGCGATCGTCGTGCCCGGGCCACGCCGACCACGTCGTGCCATCCCAGCGCGGCTTGGTGTAGCGGCGGCGGACTCGGGCCAGCGGTTCGGTTTCCCATCGCCATTCGAATTGCCGCCATCCCTCCTCGAACTGGCCCATCAGCAGAAGCGTCAATCCCAGATTCGTGTGCGCCAGCGGATACGACGGATGCACGTCGATGCTCTTGCGGTATTGCTCGATTGCCTGGTCGCGCTGGCCGGTCTTTTCCAGCGCCGTGGCCAGATACGCATACGGCTCGGCGGCCTGCGGACTGATGGCGATGGCCTGGCGGCAGAGATCGACGGCGCCTTCGGCGTCGCCGGATTCCTGCACGCTGACCGACAGGTTCATCCGGTGCATCGCGACGCCCGGTTCCAGTTCGACGCAGCGCTTGTGACAGGCGATGGATTCCTCGATCTGGCCGGTTTCCTTCAGCGCGTTACCCAGATTGCTCAGCGCTATGACGAAATTCGGATCGATCTGCAGGGCCGTGCGATACGAGGCGATCGCCTCGCTCCGCTGCCCCGCCGCCCACAACGCATTGCCCAGGTTGTAGCGAAGCGGCGCCAGGTCCGGCCAGCGCCCCACCGCCTGCCGGATGATCGCGGCGGCCTCCTCGTGACGGCCGACCAGTTGCAGCGTATCGCCCAGGTTGCCGATCGCCTCCAGGTATCGCGGAGCGATCGACAGCGCCTTGCGATAGGAGGTGATGGCGTCTTCGGCCCGGCCCTGGCGGCGGTGGAGATTCCCCTGCAGGAACCACGCCTGTGGCTCGTTGGGCAACGCCGCAACCAGCCGGGCGACCATCCCCTCGGCATCCGGATGGCCCACCATCACCGCGATCGTCGCCAGACCCATCACCGCCCCCACGTTGTTCGCGTCGTGCGCCAGAACCTGCCGGAAGATCGTCTCGGCCTCGGCCGGACGCTTGCCCTCAAGATGCTGCCAGCCCAACTGCACCGCCTGATCGGGGGTTACTTGTGTCATGCGCCAATTTCCTTCGTTTGTAAGGTCATTACCTTGTCTAATTCCACCGCCACGCGAGAGACGACTTCATTCCAATCCCCCCGCCGCGCCTGCCGGAACAACCGCAACGTCGGATACCACGGCGAATCCGTGCGCCCCAGCATCCATCGCCAGTCCGAGGCCACCGGCAGCAGCAACCAGCACCTCCGGCCCAGCGCTCCGGCCAGATGCGCCGCCGCCGTATCAACGCAGATCAGCAGGTCCAGCGCATTGATGATAGCCGCGGTGTCCGCGAAATCCGTGATTTGCTCCGCCAGATCGACAAGGTCGATCCCCGGCGGTGGCGCCGACGCCTGTACAGCGGCCGGGCCTTTTTGCAGGCTGAAGAACTTTGCTCCATCGCGCCAAAGCCCCTTGAGATTCACCAGCTTCGCCGAGCGTCGCGCATCGGAGCGATGCGTCGGACTTCCCGCCCACACCAGGCCGATCTTGAACGCGCCACCCGCCGCCGATTCCAGCCGCTCCCTCCACTGCGCGTTCAATTCATCCGACACGCGCAAATACGGCGCTGTCGGAAAATCGCTTCGCGACGGCTCGATCCGCCCCGTCACCAGCGGCAGGCTCGCCAGCGGCACGTGCCTGTCGAACGGCGGCAGATGCGCCTTGTCCGGATTGACCCGCTCGCACAAAACATCCGCGCCCAACCGCCCCGACATCTCAAACAGCCGCGTCAAACCCGGCTGAACCTCCAGGATCACCCGCCAGCCTCGCTGCCCCACCAGCGGCACAAACCGGCTGAACTGGATCGTGTCCCCGATCCCCTGCTCGCCGTGCAGAAGGATTGTGCTGGCGCCGGCGGGAACCTCCCCGCCGCTCCAGGTCGGTTGCGTGAACGGCCGGCGCGGACTCGGAAAATCGGGCATCCGCCATCGCCATTCGTATTCCGCCCAGCCCCGCGCGAAATCGCCGTGCATCAGGCTCCCGATCGCCAGATGAAAATGCCCCTTGGCAAAATCCGGCCGGGCCGCAATCGCTCGTTCGTAATAGGCCACCGCGTCGGCATATCGGCCCATCAGCGTCAGCGTCACACCCAGATTGCTGTACGCCTCGGCATAATCCGGCCGCAGCGATATCGCCTTTTGATACAGCGGTATCGTCTCTTCGAGAATGTCCTTGGATTGCATGGCGTTGGCCATGTTGCTGTACGCTTCGGCGGCGCCGGGTTTTGCGGCGATGGCTCGCTGGTACAACTCGATCGCCTGATCCGGCTTGCCGGCGCTGTTGTACAGGCTGCCCAGATTGCACAGGGCATCGGCGTATGTCGGTCGCAACTCGATCGCCCGGTGATAGGCCGCCATCGCCTCATCGACGCGGCCCAACTGGTGCATGATGTGGCCGAAATTGAAATGGGGCTCCGGCAGATCGCTGCGAATCGCCAGCGACGCCCGAGCCCGCTCCAGAGCCTCCTCTATCCGTCCCAGTTGCGAGAGCACCACAGCGTAATTCGAGAGAATCTCGGCCGACGGATTCAGCGCCAGCGACCGGTCGTAGCACGCCAGCGCTTCCTGCAGCCGGTTCATGCCCTGGAGCAGCGCGCCAAAATTCCCCCAGGCGTGGCTCGACCGCGGATCCAGCGCGATCGCCCGGCGGAACAGCTCTTCACAATCGCCCCGCCCGGTGTGCAACGCCACCGTCGCCAGCCCGAACACCGCCAGCGCCGACCCCGGCGCCACCGCCAGCACGCGCTGGTAAATCTCCTGCGCCTCGGCCAGGCGCCCGCCCAGGCGGTGGGCGTCGGCCAGTGCAAGCGCTTGCTCAATCGTGAAACTGCTCATCGCGACAATGAATCATGCAGATCGATGTTGGTCATGGACTTGATCATCTCGATCAGGGCCGTGCCGTAGTCCGGCCCGGACGATTCCTGCGTTGTCGCCTGCGTCGATGCGCGGGTTGAAGCCTGCGTCGATGCCAGCATCGATCCCATCGTGGACGGCCGGGTCGATGTCAGGCCCGACGGCTCGATGGCCGAGCGGGTTGCCGGCTGCGTCGATGCCTGCGTCGACGGCTCGATCACCACGCGGGTGGGCGCTATCGCCCGCAACTTGACGATCACCTTGCCGATCGCATCCTCGTTGTCCGTGGTCACCAATCGGTTCACCGCCGCCGCGCTCTTACGCGTCAGGGCATCCAGGTACCAATACACCTGGTCCGATCTTATGTACTGCAACGCCATCGGGTGCAGAGCGTCGATGCTTGCCAGGGAAATCGGATTGTCCGGCCGCTGCTGCGTGCGAGCGGTGATCAAATCCTGGATGGGCACTCCCCACAGTTCGCCGACGTACCGGCAACTCAGCACTTCCGTGACGCCAAAACTGAACCATTGCTCGGTCAGACTCAGCTTCAGTGGAGCGATCCCTTTGTCGTAGATGAACGCCCGGAACACCTCGTAAATGACTCCCGGCGTGTTGCTGGCGATCACCCTCTGAAAATTCGTTTCCGTTGCCTGCACCGCCTTCTCCATCGCCGCCTGCTTCTTGGCGATCGCCGCGGCGTCGGCCGGCTTGGTCGTCGCCTTTGGATCGTCATCGACGCACGGCAGGATGAAGTCGTCCATCTGCCCGTTGGCGTCCAACTGCATCTGCTGATCCACTCCCACCTGCCCGGTCAGGCGGTTGTAATGGTAATGCGGCTCGTTCCAACCCAGCTTGATCATGTCCACGATCTGCGTCGACGAGGCCACCATGTACAACACACGCGGCTTGATGGCGCCGATTTTCTCGATCGCCGGCCGCAGGGTGTTGTCCAGGAAATCGTTCACGTCCTTCTGATCGCTCAATCCCAGATCGGCCGTCAGCTCGCGTGCCAACTCGTCGTGGCGGATTTCCAGATAGTGCAGCGCGTCGGACGGCATGGTGCTGGGCTTGGTCGCCGGCCCGGCATTCAAAAGGGCCGCCTTGACCCAGTCATCGTCGCTCGCCTGGCAGATCGCCTCGCGCCCGCCGGCGGCGATGATGTGAAATCCCGGCAGCGGCGGAATCTGTGCGACGTAGCGCGGCCGGCTGGTCGGGGTGGTTGTCGGCAGCGTCGAAGCCGCCGTGCTCGCCATGGTCGCCGGCTTGCTCGCCGGGTCCGCCGCGCCCGCCCGCATCGCCGTAACCGCCATAGCCGCGGCGACGGCCACGGCCAGTGCCAATCTCGTAATAATTCCCGGCCTCATCCGCACTCCTTGAGTGAAACACAGACTTCGCAACCTGGGGTTCTCCAAGATAAGCCGCAATCGCCCCGAAGGCAAAACCGCGGCCACATTGGTCCTCGCCCCGACCGATTATAAGACTTTTTCTCGCCATTGTGCGTCAAACGGGGCAAAGATTGCCGCGCATACGGCTTGCATCGGCTCTCCGACCCAACGGATTTGGCGAAATGGTCCTCGAACGCCGGGACAGCGGCCGTTGCTACCTAATCGATGGCGGCGAGCAGATTGCTGGCAATATCAAATACATCGCCCGGTGAGTAGTTGATCCGGAATTTCGGGGTCCAATAGCGGCCGTGTGCGAGCCAATGCCGCAATTTGAGGGCGCCTCTGAAATCGCTTACCGCGCTTCTGGCGGCGCGACGATGTTTCGTCCAGGTTTCAAGTATGTGCTCATCAAGGCGCACGCGCGGACCCTGTTTCTTATAAAGCTTGCGGAAATCCACCGCCACGGACGAACCTCTTCCCTGGTAAGCCCGGTTGAGGAAGTCCACGCGAATTGCGGCCTCGGCCGCAGCGAGCAGGTCGAGTATGGTCAGAAGGTCGAGCTCCCTGAAGAAGTCATCGACCTCTTCAAGGGTCATGCCAAAGAATACCGGATCAGCGGCGAGCGAACCCGCAAGCAACTGCTGGCGAATCCGGCTTTTGGCCGACAACGACAGCTCGGATTGATAGACATACCATTTCCACACGGTCGAAAGCGATTTCTCGAGCCCCGAAAGCGAAACGCGCTTCATGGCCTCATCACGTCCTTCAACGATTCCAGAAGCGAAACCCTGTCGAAGGGGATGACCTTCACATCCGGCGAGCGAGAAACCACAATTCCCCAGCGGTTGCCCGGCCGAACCACCAGGGTCCGCTCACCACGTTCCCCGATCAAATCAACGCGCCCGGAGGCCCCCACAACGTTGATGCCTTTGGGCGAAAAGACAGCGCGTTCGTTGCCAACCTGAAGAACAAGCTCGTCGATTTCGTATCGGCCGACATACTCTTCAACCACGGTTTTCGGAGACCGGGATATGGTCAAATCGCCGGCCTTTACGGGCGCGGCGAGAAACTGCCGTATCGTCTCGAAAAGAGCTTCAACGGAAGCGACCCAGGCGGCCTTCCTGGCCTGCCAGTCGATGTCCCCACCCGATTTTCGCTTCTTGGCGTGAAAGAATTCGCGCGCCGTGCTTTCCGCGACTTTTTCGCCATTGGTCATGACGGGTCTCCAATATCCACCATCCAATCCGAGTTCATCAGCGCCCCATACTGCCCATGCAATCATACGGAAAGCCACGTGCCGGGACAAACGGCCATTGCCCTGCCGCCGCCTTGGGTCTGCCAACACCTTCGGCAATGCGAAATTCATGCAACGCCCCCCGCCTTGCCGGGTAGAATATCTGGCGGTCAAGAAAATGCGTCCACGTTTCGTTCCCGGCGATTGGGTTACCACCAGTTACTCTGGCATCTGGCGGGTATATCGCGTTCTACCCATCGGCGCCGAGATGCGATGCTCGCTTTCGGAACGCCGACGGGAATCGCGGCGAGTGATCGTGTTCTTCCGCCGCGTCGTGAACGCGAAATGGCACCGGGCATTCAAGACGGCTTGCTGCGAACAGAGCTTGGTGGAGCCCCTATCTCCAGTTGTTCGGGCCCGACTGGACCGCCTTTTACAGCGCGACGAGAAGTTGCGCGTCGCGTTTGAGCTATATGAGCCCGATACGCCCCCTCTGGTTGTAAACCTGACGATGGGCATTCCAGATCGCGCCAGACTTGAGGCATTCTCAAGGGATGTCCTCGCACCAGCGATGACCCCAGGTGTTTCGATGGAAGACGTTCTGCGGATGTTGGACGCCGCCGGCCTGACCCAGTTCCTCCAGAAGTACCCGATTCGTGCCACGCTACAGATTGTTTGCCGCGATCACGAGGTTCGGGACGGAGAGTTCGTTCTGCGAGACTGCCGAGTGCTTCCATTCTGACCGAACTAAACGCGAGCTCGGAACAGGGGCCAACCAAGATTTCCGGAATCGCACGAAGGCGGCCGCCAAATTCCCGGACCTTCTCGCTCAGAATTCGGATCGACGTGATAATCTTGGAAGCCCCCTATCTGCCGCTGCGCCCAATCCGCGATATCCGGCTGAAAAGCGCTGTTCGGCCGGGACATCAGCCGGCCATCTTTTGATCGTAATCGCAGGCCGGAGAGCCACTTAGCTACTCATACAAAGGGGCCGCTTGGCTTGAATCCACTCGACATCACGTCGGATTTGGCCGAAATCCATCTTGCCGGAATCGGTTTTCGCCGCGTCGCTCTGTTGACGGGCACGCGCCGGCCGATACCCTGCAAAACCTTACGCCCAGCGGATGTGATTGTGCCTACGCCTTCCCAGCCTCTGCCATCCAGTTCCCCGACCAGCAACCGTCAGTTGCTCGTCTGGATGTTCCGCTTCATGCGCCCTGTCGCCATGCTCGTCTTCTGGGCCTGCCTCTGGACCGGCCTGGTCGCCGGCGTCGAGGTTCTCACCAACCGCCAGACCGGCCTGGCCGTCAATCAGATGAAGGGCCTCACCGGGGCCGCCAAGTCGTCGGACAGCACATTGCATCGGTGGGTTTTCAGCCCCGACGCCGGGCCGACATCCCTGCGCCGCACCGTCGGCATCCTGTTCCTGCTGGTGCTGGTCATGCTCGTTCTGCGCTATCTCAAGGAGGTCGCAAACGCACGCATGAGCATGGAAATGGTCTTCTACATCCGCGAGGGCGTCTACGACAAGCTCCAACGCGTCGGCTTCGCCTTCCACGACGCCATCACCTCCGGCCAGCTTATCAATCGCGCTCTGTCGGACCTGCAAAACGTCCGCGCCTTCGTGCAGACGGCCGTGATTGTCACGCTCGATATCGTTCTGGCCGTCGCGTTCAACATCATTCTGATCTGGACGCGCAGCCCGTGGGTGGCGTGGCTGGCTTTGATCCCGCTGCCGATCTGGACATTCTACATCCTGCGATTCAGCCGGATCATTCAGCCCGTGGCGCGCACCGTCATGGAGGCCGACGATCGCAATGTCTCGATCATCACCGAGGCGATATCCGGCGTGCATGTCATCAAGGCGTTCGCGACGGAAGGGCAGGAGATCTCGCGCTATGTGGCCCACTGCGACACCTACAAGGGCCGGGTTCTGCGGCGAATCCGCATGTTCGCCAATTTCCAGCCCATCATCCGATCCATCGCCATGGCATCGATGCTGCTCATGTTCTTCGTCGCCGGCATCGAGATGATCCGCGGCCACCTCCAGGCCGGCGATCTGCTCATCCTCGGCGGCGCGATGGGCGCGATCCTCGGCCGGCTGCAACAGGTTTCGACGATCAACGAGCAATACCAGAACGCCATCGTCTCCGCCCGCCGGCTGCATGAGGTGCTGACCGCCAGCCCCACCATCCCGGAAAATCCCGCCGCAAAAGAACTCCCCGCCGGCGCCGGCGAAGTCGTTTTCGACGATGTCACGTTCGGTTACGCCGCCGACAAGCCCATACTCAAGAACATCACCTTCACCGCCAAGTCCGGCGGCATCGTCGCCATCGTCGGCCCCACCGGATCGGGCAAGACCACGCTGGTCAATCTCATCGCCCGCTTTTACGACCCTCAATCCGGCAGCATCCGCATCGACGGCATGGACCTCCGCGATGCCACGCTCACCAGCCTGCGCACGCAGGTCTCGCTGGTCTTCCAGGAAACCTATCTTTTCAGCGACACCGTGGCCGCCAACATCGCCTACGGCCGGCCGGAAATCAGCCTGGCCAACATCGAAGCCGCCGCCAAGCTGGCCCAGGCCGATGAATTCATCCAGCAATTCCCGCGTAAGTACGATGCCGTCCTGACCGAGCGTGGTGCCAGCCTCAGCGGTGGCCAGCGTCAGCGCCTGGCCATCGCCCGCGCCATCCTCACCAATCCGCGCATCCTCATCCTCGACGATGCCACCGCCGCCGTCGATCCCGAAACCGAGGGCCTCATCCGCCGCGGCATGAAAGAAATGATGCACGGTCGGACCACCTTCGTCATCGCCCACCGCATCAGCACCGTCAAACAGGCGGACCTTGTCCTTGTGCTAGAACACGGCCGAATCACCCAACGCGGAACCCACGCCGAACTCATGGCCCAGGAAGGCCACTACCGTCAAATCGCCGAGGTCCAGCTCTACGGCGACGAGGAGCCGCCGGGCTCGGAAACCAACCCCTCCCACATGAAGCGGGTAAAAGGCGAAAGGCCCCCCGCCACCGCCGGCCCGCGCGACCCCGTCGAAATCGGCGCTGCCGACAAAGTGTGAGCCGTCACCCCACCCACGACCATGTCAATCCTCTCCCTCTTTCGCTCGCATCGCTTCCGCACGAAGCAGGCCTTCGCCGGCGGGGTTGCGCTGCCGCCGGTGCAGAGCGATGATGAGGAACGTTACCGGCCGATCCAGTGGCCGCTGGTCAAGCGGCTGCTCAAATCGCTCGCGCCGTTCAAGAAGCAATACATTTTCGGCGTGTCGCTGGGGCTGATCTTCGTCATGCTCGACATGCAATCGCCGCGGTTCATCCAGCGGATCATCGACTACGGCCAGTCCTACATCGATGGAACCAGCGGCGCGGCCAACCAGGCCGCGGCCGTCCATCACCTGGAGTTCATCGTCCTGCTCTGGACGGGCGTTTTTGTCGCCAGCTTCCTGTTTCAGCGCTGGATGATCCTGGTGATGACGCGGGCCGGCGAGAGCGTGCAGTTCCTTTTCCGCGAACAGTTGTTCGCCAAGCTGCAACAGCTTTCGATGAGCTATTACGACCGCACAAAGCTCGGCCGGATCATCAGCCGCTGTACCAGCGATATCGGCAGTCTGCGCGAAGTGAACGTGTGGGGGATTTGGCAGATCGTGGCCAATGTGTCCACGATGATTGTCGCCGCGGGGTTCATATTGCATGAGAGCGTGCCGCTGTTTCTGTCAATCGCGTGGCTGGGCGTGGTTGTCATTCTGCTGAATCGCGCGTTCCAGAAACGCTCGGCCGTCATGTACCAGATCACCCGCGAAGGCTTCACCCGCGTCAGCACCAATCTGGCCGAAAACATCACCGGCATGCGCGTGGTGATGGCCTTTAACCGCCAGGACCCGAACCTGGGCGTGTTCAACCGGCTGCAGTACATCAACACGGACAACAACGTCGCCAACGCCCAACTCAACGGCATCTATCAGCCAATGCTGGAGTTCATACGCTTCATGGGCCGGGTCATCATCCTGCTGTACGGCGGGTATCTGGTGGCCAAGGCGCCGCCGGGCAGCACAGGGGCGGTGGGGTCGGTGGTGGCGGTGTTCCTGTATTGGGATTGGTTCATGGGCCCGGTGATCACGCTGGGCGCGTTTTACAACCAGCTCATGATCGCCATGGCCGGCGCCGAACGCGTGTTCGCTCTGCTTGAACTTGAACCGGATGTCCACGACGAACCGGCCGCCCAACCCCTGCCGCGAATCACCGGCCACGTGCAGTTCGACCATGTCACGTTCGGCTACGATCCGGCCCGGCCGGTGCTGCACGACATCTGCTTCGAGGCCCACCCCGGCCAGCTTGTCGCACTCGTCGGCGCCACCGGCAGTGGCAAAAGCTCCATCATCTCCCTGATCGCCCGTTTCTATCAGCCCCAGCAAGGCCGAATCCTCGTCGATGGCCACGACATCAGACATCACACCGGCGATTCGCTGCACCGGCAGATGGGCCTTGTCCTGCAATCCAATTACCTCTTCAGCGGCACGGTGATGGAGAACATCCGCTACGCCAGACCCAGCGCCACGGATGAACAGGTCATCGCCGCCGCCAAAGCCATCGGCTCGCATGACGCCATCATGGCGATGAGCAATGGCTACCAGGGCGACGTAGGCGAGCGCGGCGCCGGCATGTCCTTGGGCCAGCGCCAACTCATCTGCTTCACCAGAGCGTTCCTGGCCGATCCCAGAATCTTCATGCTCGACGAAGCCACAAGTGCGGTGGATACCGCCACCGAGCACATGGTGCAGCAATCCCTGGAAAACCTGCTGCAAAACCGCACGACATTCGTAGTCGCCCACCGCCTCAGCACGGTCAAGAAAGCCGACTGCATACTGGTATTAGAAGCCGGCCGGATCATCGAGCGCGGCTCGCACGCCGAGCTTCTCGCCGCCGGCGGGAAGTATGCGTCGCTGTATGAGCAGTTTGTGCAGGAGGCGGAGTGATTGCACATTTACCTTGTTCGGTTTCGCCGCCCAATTATTGCGTCGATCCTGTCGACCACCGCCGCCTTTTCGATTGCGATCGAGCCACGTATGCCGAGGCGATAACCGCCCTTCTCCAAGGCATCATAAATGGCTTTGCCCTTATCATATGGTAGCCCCGTGAAACTGCCCACGAAGCACTTCTCCTCGCCAATGTATCGCGCCCATCTTTCGAAGTAATAGTCCGCGACAAAGGTCTTCCACGACCTGTTCTTATTTTTCTGCACAATCTGGAACGCAGCCCGAATGTCAAAATAGCCGTTGAAGTATCTACATCCAGTAGACTTCATGAACAGCCGGCTCGGAATCCGGTCTCGGGCAAATCGGGTCGTCGTCGTGAAGAAATGAATCTGCTCCAGATGATCGCAGTCAATAAACTCGGCGCCGCTCGTATTGAAGCCGATCACCCTGTATAGTCCCTTGCGGACATCGAACTCGTCTATTGAGGACTTGACCTTCTCCATTGCGCCTACGATAGCGCTGAGTGAGTATGCCTTCTTGGGACTGCGCCCTCGCCTTTGGGTGAACCTCCAGAAGGCCCCCAAGCCGTCGGCTCCGGGGATCTTCCTGACCTCCGCTTGGAACCAATCCCTTAGGCAGACGAAATCCACATTGAATCGAGCTCTTCGCCTCACCTCGGCTCGCAAATCATCCTTGTCATCGTTGTGTTCCCAATACACGATATATAGCTTTCTGACCCCTTCATCCCATAAATTCTTGAGGCTGGTACCATGCAGGTGCGAGCGAAAAGCACAAAGCCCGTATTCGAACTCGATGGCTTCGCTCTCGCCGGCAGCGTTACTAATCGAGAAATCGGGAAAATGAGTATGTATGCGGATTATCTTCTTGGTCTTGAACTCGGGGATACGTTCCCAGTACCTGCTGAACAGATATACGATCGCCTGCTCTTGGCGCGAGAAAATCTGCTCCAGATTCTGCTCCGATCGCATCGCTGCCTCCTTTCCTTTTGGCGTGGTTTGGACTCTCAAACCGTCCTTGGCCATCGCGATACATTTCAATTCGGTACGAAACCAACGGTCTACGATAAACCTCGGGCCCCAAAAACGCGACAACTCCGGCTTACGCTCTCGAACGGTGAAAGGTCGCTCAAACCTCCAACAGCCCGAAATCGGGCTGAGCAGCGAGATTGAGATCGTAACTGGTTTGAAGGTTCATCCATAACTCGGGGCTCGTGCCCAGCGCGGCGGCGAGTTTCTTGGCCATGTCGGGCGAGATGCCGCGGCGGCCGTTGCAGATCAGATTGACGACGCCGGGGCTCATGCCGATATGCCCGGCCAGTTGCGTCTGGGTGACGCCGCGCTCGGCGAGTTCTTCCCGCAGGAATTCGCCCGGGTGAATTCTGTTCTTGAGCATGGGATTCTCCGGTTAATGATAGTCCACAACTTCGACTTCCAGCGCGTCGGCACCGGACCACAGGAAGCAAATCCGGTACTGGTCATTGATGCGGATACTGTACTGATTTCTGCGATCTCCGCGCAACTTTTCCAGCCGAAGGCTTTTCCATCCCGTCAAATCGGTCAGCGCGTGTGCGTTGTCAAGAAAAACGAGCTTTCGGTATGCGGCGGCGTGAAGGCCGGCCGGGAGCTTCTTGCGGGCCGCCTTGCTGGCGCGTTCCGCCGCGATATCGCCAGTGCCTTGATCCTTGAAACTTCTGATCGGCATCGAATTACACTATACTTTATAACGTAAAGGACTGAAATCGACCGGCGGCGTTTAACCCGAAGATGATCGTTCGCGAATACGGAAGGATCATGGAGCCGAGCAGCCTGCTGCCTCGCCCCGTCGTCGAGGGCGGCACTGTTCCGTATACAGATTCATCACCGCCGCCGGGAAAGGCGCGTCGCTGTACGAGCAGTTTGTGCAGGAGGCGGAGTGAGCCGAGAAGGAGTTCTTGGATTGTTGCCAATATCTTCAGGCAGCCCTTCGGCGGCGCCGATCAGCCCTTTGAGGACTTCGCCCCAACTCGGCGGTTCCTGCCCGGCTGCGCGATTTCGTTTGCAATATTTATCCCGTCGCCGCGTTGTATGCGATTTGTCGATTCGATTCTGCCGATGTTCTGATGGGACGCGGTACATTCTCGCGGTCCCTTCTGTGAGCCGAAAATGCTGGAATTATCGGGCGAAATGTTTGAGCAGATTCGGTCGAGCCTCAAGGGGCTTGGAGGCGGACGGCGGGCCGAGCCGCGGGCCGGGCTGCGAATTCGCGCCGTCGTCACGCCGCTTGGGACCGATAATAAACCCGGCATGCCCATGGAAGCCCATGTGCGGGATATTTCACCAACCGGAATCGGGCTGATCTGCGCCGCCCCGCTCTTCGTCGGCAGCGTCTTTGCCATCTGCATGAAGGACACTCAGGACAACAACCTCATCGCCCTCTACACCGTCCGCAGATGCCTGGCCATCGGCCCCAGCGAGTTCACCATCGGCGGCCTGCTCAAAACCATCGTCGAGCCTCGCCATCTCGCCGCCACCGGCTGAACCGAGAATCATCACTTGTCGCAGCTCTATCCGCCGGCTCTGACGTTGCTATGATACGAATATGCCGACCGCCAAAGACGGTTTTCAGCGAAGTGTTGATTTGCAAATAGCGATCAACCTGTGCTGCGCCCCTAAAATGACGCCAGTTGGTGATATAGACTTCCGGGCCGGAAAGGAACGGAAGTCGGATGAAGAAGCGATTCAGCGAGGAACAGATCGTGGCCATCCTTCGGGAGGCCGAGTCGGAAGGCAAGACGGTGGCGCAGCTGTGCCGGGCGCACGGGGTGAGCGAGCCGACGTTCTACAACTGGCGTCGGAAGTTCGGGGCGATGAGCGAGCCGGAGGTCCGGCGGCTGCGTGACCTGGAGAAGGAGAACGGCCGGCTCAAGCGGCTGCTGGCCGAGCGGGACGTGGAGATCGACGTGATCAAGGAGTTCCTGAAAAAAAAGTAACTGATGCGGCGGGCCGGCGGCGGTTCGTGGCGGCGGCGGGATCGCGCCTCTCAGCGCGTCGAGCCAGCGAGATCGTGGGACTGAGCCGGCGCTGGTTGAGGTATTGCAGCCGCCGGAAGGACGACGGCGTGGCCGAGCGATTGAGGGAACTGGCGGCCAGGTTCCCTCGGTTTGGATACCGGAGATTGCACGCGATGCTGAGGCGAGAAGGACGGCGAATCAATCTGAAGCGTGTGCGTCGGCTGTGCCGGCTGCACGGGCTGAAGCTGTCGCGGAAGATCCGTCGCAAGCGGCGTGGAATCGGGATCGGCGTGCCGTGCCGGGCGGAGTATCCCAACCACGTCTGGGCGTACGACTTCCTGTTCGATCAATGCGAAAACGGCCGGAAACTGAAGATTTTGACGATCACGGATGAGTTCACGCGACTGTGCCTGGAGATCGAGGTGGAACATCGGATGACCTCGGCGTACGTGGGACGGACGCTGCTGCGTTTGTTCGCCGAGCATGGCACACCCAGATACGTACGTTCCGACAATGGGCCGGAGTTCATCGCCAAGGCGCTGATGCGGATGCTCAGTATCCAGGGCGTCGAATGCCGGCACATCGAGCCGGGGAGTCCGTGGCAGAACGGCCT
>CAYQTE010000014.1:0-86059 GCA_964420285.1 uncultured Tepidisphaeraceae bacterium | reverse complement strand
TAGTGCATAATTGATAATGGATAATTGCCGTATTCTGCTCATTGTCCACTGTCCACTGTCCATTGTCCATTATCCATTGCTTCCATCTGTCCCCAGATGTCCCCGAATGCAACGTAGGGGGGGGAGGGGTGACAGGGTGACAAGGTGACGGGGTGACCCAGTGACGCTGCCATGAACCAGCCTTTCCTTTGCATTATTCATGTTCCACGGCCATTTGTTCTATTACGTACTTATACCAAACAGTGTGGCTCTTTTGCAAGGGAATAATCTTCCGGCCCGCTGGCGCCACGGTTTGGCTGGCCATCGCTCTTTTCCGGTTGCGTCCTCCGCCTCGCGCCCGCGGTCCGGCCGGGCCGGTCGTTTCCCGCCGGCCGGGCGGAATGTGGAGGCAACACGCACGGGCGAACTTGGGTACAATGGTTGTGCCGCCCAGCGTGGACATCCCGGCCGGCCCCGGAGGGTCGCGGGGGCGTCAGTTTGCGCCGCGTGGCGACTAGAAGGGAATGGCTGCTAATGCGTCTACGATCCAGGTGCGCCCCTGTTCCATTCCGCTGCTGGCTGGCCGGATTTGTCCTGATCGCCTACGGCTGCGCCCACTCGCCTCCGGGAGCCGGAACGGCTGGTGCTCCAGCGGCTTTCCGCGGTTCGGCGGGTGCCGCAACCGAGCCTTCCGCACAGGCTGTACCGAGGGATTCCAGCGTTTTGCGCCTCACGGGGACATACACGGTCCTTGCCAGCAAAGGCGAATTTGAGATCTTGATTGACGGACGCGGCGACTATTACCGGCGAACGTGGGACGGCGCGGCGGGCGATCGGAGATTCTCGTGGGACGTGCAGATCATGACCCCCTACTGGAGCGGCGCGGAGGACGAGTCGTGGTCGGAAGATCGGGGCGGGCGCGGCGGTGGTGGCGGCGGGTACACCGACACCTCAGGCACGCCCGCCGTTGCCAGGCGACTTGCGCACGATGGCCAATTCGGCGCGACCAAAGATAATTTAGAGGCGCATGGCGCCTCTTTTGAGGAAAAGTTCGACAAATTGACAGATTTCCGCGGGATGACGATCCCCGCCTCAATCGCCTACACCGACAAGGCAAGGGACACGCCTCTGACAACGAATTACGTCGTTTTGGATGCCGAACTTGTCGCCGATCCGGACCACCGAATGATTGCCGACCTGAAGACAAAGTACCCGATGCTTGCCGAACTGCAACACAAGGACAGTTTCTATCCCAATGGCAAAAAGCAAAACGAATATGTCTTTGACGGCGATATTCCCGTGCGATTCACGATGTTCTACGACAACGGCAATAGAGAACGGGACGAGCTGTTCATGAATGGCATCGAATGCTCGCAGACGCAGTGGTACGCCGACGGCCATTGTCGAAGCGTGGAAATCCACAGAGGCAATTCGTACATATGGATCGGATACGACGAGGACGGCCACAATACCAGCCAGGGCCAGTGGACGTACGCACACACCGACACCCCTCTGTACGACCTGCAAACCGGCTGGGAGATCACCTATTATCCGGACGGCAGGAAGAAGTCGCTTTACAACCTAAAGGACAACATGATGGACGGCCTCTGCCAAAGTTGGGATAGCAACGGCGCCCTGGTGGACGACGGCGTCTATCGCGACGACAAGCCGTGGCAAGGGACGTTTGTGCATATCAAGCCCGCCGGTACAGGCCTGTTTTGGGGCGAGATGCTCACCAGCATGGCAGGGTCTGAGATTTTTCATTACAAGGATGGGAAGTTGGTCTCAACGGAATCTTCGACCACCAAGCCGTGAGGCCCGAACTGATTTGCGCTCATGAACGCTCACGGCCATCGCCGGGTTTTCGCCTCGTACCGCAAACAAACGTCGCCGAATGACTGAACGCGCCACGACTGTACAATGGAACCAACCAAAAGTTCCGCGAGCCTTACGGGCCGGACGGCGAGCGATAGGGGCTCTCCATGCCTCCCGTCGCTCGAAACGCAGCCGGCGGACTGGTCTATCACGCTCTGAGCCGCGCCAACGGCCAGCTCCGGCTCTTCCAGAAACCAACCGTATCCGATGCTGAGCGATGGGCCGGTGGCGTGTCCGAGCCGATGGCGGGCGACGGTGAACTTGCCGGGCGACCGGGATGAGGAGACAGTGATACGCGATGCGATCGTGCGCAGCCGTCCGGTGGGCAGCGGCGCTTGGGTGGAACAGAGGGCCCGGTCGCTGGGATTGCAGGCGTCGCTCCGACCCCGCGGGCGGCCGTTGGGATGGCTAAGACGCCCGGTTCCGATCGAGACAAACCTGCAACGACTCGCGGGACCTTTATTTCGTTCCCCGCGAACACGAGCCGAGCGCAACTCAGCGTGCACTCTGTGGTTAGCATCAACGCCTACCATTTTGGTGCCGTTATTGCCAAGATGGTATGTGTTTGTTACTGATGTGTTGTTATTGTGTTGCAAGCGTGTTATGACTGCGTTATGGAAAGATGAAGCGCCGCGACGGTTCTGACGCGCGCTCGGTCGGTGGCAGAGGCGCAACTGAGGACTTGGGCGCCAAGCCCTGTGTTAAGATGGCGCTCTTTCCTGAGACCCCCCAACTCGGAGCTTCACGGCCTGGACGCCCCCTGAATGTCCCCGGTGGGAGTCGGACCCACAACCTTCGGCTCCGGAGGCCCCAGAAGTCGGGGCCCTACCGGATACCATAAGTTCCGGGGCAAGCAGGATTTACTGCGTCAGACTGGCTACCTCTGGGCTTTCCAGAGTTCCCATATTTTAGCAGAATTTCCACGGTTTACCACCGATTCTCTGACAACTCTGACACGCTCGCCGTGAATTGAGCACGCTGAAAGGTGACGTCCGCCCGTAGATCGCCGAAGCGGGCGATCGGTAACGTCGTTTTCGCCTGGCCGATTTGAATGCGAATTATCCTTGACATTATAAAATCAAAGATTATTATCAATCACAAATCCGCCGCGTGGCGGGAATTTGGACCTGAACGGACACCTTCAGCGAGTGTGAATCATGGCAGCCATGGAAGCCCCTCAAGAGCCAACACCACGGGACACGGAAACCAGCCGGACGATCATCGTGCGGCTGGCGATGGGGACGCACAAGGCCCTGCGCATTCGCGTGGCCGAGCAGGATACCTCGATCCAGCAGTGGGTCGAGGCGCTGATCGAGCGTGAACTGGGCCTCAAGGGGCGGACGGACAAGGCGCCGGGCGCCAAACGATCCAGGTCGTGATGCGCGTCGAGGGAGGTCGCCCATGCCCCTGCCCCAGTGGCTGATCGAGAACGCTAAAGACGGGAGCCTGTTGCTTCTGGTACCGGCCGGGAAGTTTCTGGCCGGCGAGAATCCACCGTTCGCCGTGGAGTTGCCCGCGTATTACCTAGGGATACACCCTGTGACGAACGGGCAGTACATGAGGTTCATGAAGGCAACGGGCCACCGGAAGCCCGACAACAGCTTCTATGAGACGAAATCAACCCATCCTGTGACGGATGTGAGTTGGGAGGATGCCCAGGCGTACTGCAAGTGGGCGGGCTTGAGGCTGCCAAGTGAATTGGAATGGGAGAAGGGATCGCGAGGCGTGGACGGAAGGGAATACCCGTGGGGTAAGGAATGGGACGAGAAGAAGTGCCGGAACTCCGAGAACAAGAAAAGCGAGACGACGGCGAGTGTGTGGAGTTACCCAAAGGGAAGCAGCCTGTGGGGCCACTATCAGATGAGCGGGAACGTATGGGAGTGGTGTGTGGATGCGTGGGAGAGCGGCGCGTACGGACGCTACAAGGCGGGAGACCTGACAATGCCGAAGGCGTCATCGGGCGCTTCGCGTGTGCTGCGTGGCGGCTCGTGGGGCAACGACGGCCTCGACTACTTCCGGTGCGCCTGCCGCGTCCACGGCGGCCCGGGCATCCGCTTCGGCTACTTCGGCTTCCGCGTGGCCAGGACTCTTACAACTTGATCCTTTACTCTTTTACCTCTTTCTTCCGCGAGCGAAGCGAGCGCACGATTTTGAAAAATGAGGAGTGAATTATGATGGATGCGAGCGAAATGGAAAGACTGCGGCAAGACCTGAAAGCATGGTTTCCGATCACCGGCGCGATGCGTCGGCGGAAGGCTGCCGGCCGGTTGGTCGAGCAGCGCAATTGCCCGGAGGCGATTCCCTTGCTTCTGGAAGCGGCCGGCTCGAAAGACGTACAGGTGGCCGAGGCGGCGAGCAAGGCTTTGGCGGATATTTCTGCCGGGCCGGGGCGCGATGTACTGTGCGAGCTGGCGATCGTGGCGCCGACGGGGGGGGCTGCCAAGCTGTGTATCGAGCGGGGCTACCGGCCGTCAGAGCATGAGCGGGCGTGCCTGTTCCTGTTCGTCACGCAGCAACTGGATGCGTATTTCCAGGAGGACTGGGAGTTTCAGAACCTGCGCATGCAGTATGACCGCGCGGATGCCAAGCTGCGATCGCTAATCATGGAGGTGGTCCGCGGGGGCGACAGGCGGTGTCTGCCGTTCGTGGTGCGGCCCCGCAAGAAGCTGACCGAGTCCACCGAAGAGGAAATCCGCCTGGCCATTGAGTCGTGCGTGCGGCACAGCGACTGGGCGAGGCTGTTCGGCGCGTGCCTGGAACTGCCGCTGAAATACGGCTTTCCAGCCCTGGTGAAGCTGTCCGGCAGCGGATGGGAGCCGGCGGAGCCGGAGATGCGAAGCCTCTTTCGGCAGTTCTGCGCGGATGTGAAGGGTCAGGAACTTCCGCCGGCACGGGAGCCATCGGCGGCCAGTTCGCTTTTTGAGCAGTGGCTGGCGCGGGGGCATGAAGGCGATCTGGCCAGCGCCAGTGAGGCCGACCTGCTGGAGCGATTGAAGAGCGCTGACCCGCCGGATGCCGTGCCTATTGTGGCGGCACTGGCGACGAAGGCGAAGGCGGGCTCCGCAGCGGCCAGTGCGGTGGCGCAGAGTCCTCATTGGCTGGTGCGTTTGGCGGGACATGCGGCGGGGCTGACCTTGGACCTGGTGCGGGACAAGCCCGGCGACGATAACTACTGGATCAACGAATTGGCGGGCGCGGCGGGTGTGCTGGAGTTCTGGCCGGGCACGGCGACGCCGGCCGACCTGGAGGCGCTATCTAAGGCACCGGCGGAGGCGCTGGCGGGGAAACTGGGGGCGGCGCGGCGTGTATTGCGCGGGATCATGGGCCACCGGATCACGACCGGGGTATTCGAGGAGATGGTGGTCGAGGCGGGGGCGGATGCGGCGGAGTTCGTGCAGGTGGGCAAATCGGCAACGGCGGGGAAGACCTCCGGGGGCCGGTAAAGAAAGGAGCAGTGGATCATGTCGAGTTATTGGAAAAATCTCGGGACGGCATTGCTGGGCCGTGCGGGCGGGAGGGGTGTGGGAGGAGCGGCCGATGCGCGGTCGCGGCAGGCATCTCTGGAAATGGACCTGCGCGAGAAGGATGAGAAGATCGAGCAGATGAAGCGGGAGTATGGCTCGCTGGAGGCTTCCAGGGAGCGGGCGGCGGCCGGCGCCGGGCAGGAGCAGATCGAGAAGCTGTTCCGGAAACTGGCCGGGCCGCTGTCCAACCTTTCAACCCTGGCGGCGCTGGCGGAATCGGGAAAGGACGTGACGGCGGCGGACATGGCCAACCTGGTGCGGAGCGTGGAAAAGATTCTGGCCGGGGCCGGTCTGGAGCCGATCGGGCGGGCCGGCCAGCGCGCCGAGTTTGACATCGCCGCCCATCAGCGGATGAGCGGTGGAGCGGTCAGCGCGGGCACGGCGGTGACGGTGCGCATCCCGGGCTACAAGCTGGGTCAGAAGGTTCTGCAAAAGGCAATGGTCAGCGCCGAGGAGGACAGCCATGGCGAAGGTGGGCATTGATTTCGGGACGGGCAACACGGTCATCGCGGTGTTCAACGAGAACCGTGGCGAGGCTCTGACGCTGGACATCGCGGGCATCAGCACGGCGATGATTTATCGCCTGGGCCCGGATGCCAAAGAGCAGGTGGTCCACGTGATCCCGTCGCTCGTGCATTATGGTAAGACGGAGACGCTCATCGGGGACCAGGTACTCTCGCGCGGATTGGCCGAACACCCGGACACCATCCGCTGGATGAAGCGGGATATCGCCCAGAACAACACGCGGCGGAAGAAGACAGCCCAGGGCCACAAGAGCGCCGCCGAGGCCGGCGAGGACTTTTTGCGCCTGGTGCTGAACTACGCGTCGGACCGCGTTCATTTCGAGAACGATGAGTTCATGTTCACCGCCCCCACCGAGGCGTTCGAGACCTTCCAGGACTGGCTGCGCAAGATCGTGGAATCGCTGGGAATCCGGCGGCTGCGGATGCTGGATGAGCCGACGGCCGCAGTTCTGGGTTACCACGGCGTGGCGCGGCGGGATGATCACTTTCTGGTCTTCGACTTCGGGTGTGGGACACTGGATGTATCGGTGGTGCGGATCGATCTGGGCGTGGCCCAGGAGAAGAAGGCGATCCAGCTTGGTCAGGCCGGGCGTGATATCGGCGGCATGGACATCGACCGCTGGCTTGCCGAGGACTTTGTCCGCCGCCACGCCCTGGACGACTATCAGAAACGTGAGTTGGAGGCGGTGATCTACCGCCAGGCGGAAGCCACCAAGATTACGCTTTCTGACCCCGCCCAGGATCAGGCGGAGATGACGGTGCTCAGCCAGAATAGCGGCAAGGCCCGGATGCTGCGGACGACCTATTCGCGATCCTGCGGGCTGTGCGAGCGGCAGCAGATCGGTGAGCATTCGCGGGCTGATGAATCGTGCCTGGGCTGCCTGCTGCTGGCCAATGAGTTTCTCAAGAACACGCGGCAGACCCTGGACCGGGCACTGGAGAACGCGGCGGTGAAGGCGGGGCTGCGGCGCGAGGGGTTGACGCGCGTGCTGGTGACCGGCGGGACGAGCCTGGTTCCGTGCGTCGGCAAGCTGCTGGCGGAGCAATTTGACGGGAAGGTGGAGTACCAGAGTCCGTTTGACGCGGTGGCGCGGGGCGGGTGCCGAGGGGCCGACGGCATCGTGCCCATCCTCCAGCACGACTATGCCATCGAAAGTTACAGCCGCGAGAAGAAGGCGTATGAGTTCGCGCCGCTGTTCAAGATCGGCACGGAGTTTCCCACGCCCCACGAGAACGAGGAGGACAAGGTGAGGCTGTGGGCCCGCGGGAGCTATGACGGCATGACGCGCATCGGGATCAAGATTTTCGAGGTCTCGCGCATGAAGAAACGGGGATTGGAAGTGTCCATGGTGGATGGCCAAGGGGCCATCCGCGAAGAGACCAGGGTCGCCAGCGAATTCAGCCACGTCTGCCTGAACCAGGGCAATCCGACGTTCATTCTGGCCGACCCGCCGGTGAACCTCCAGCGCGACGGGCAGCGATTCCTATGTTCGTTCTGGGTCGACGGGCATCGGCGGCTGCTGGTGACGGCGATCGACAACATGACAGGCAAACCACTGCTGCGCGACCATCCGGTGGTCAGGTTGTAAAGGTGTGGGATTATGGCGCATGACACGGGCACACGAATCGACTCCTATGAGCTTCCCGTGCTGGGATTGCGGGACTTGGTTCCGGAGCGGTCTCTCCGGGATCTGGATCGGCTGGTGATCGAGAACCCCAAGGACGGGAGCCTGCTGCTTCTGGTACCGGCCGGGAAGTTTCTGGCCGGCGGCCCCGGGAGCGACGAGGGCGGCGGCGCGCCGTTCGCGGTGGAGTTGCCGGGGTATTACCTTGGGATACACCCCGTGACGAACGGTCAGTACATGAGGTTCATGAAGGCAACGGGGCACCGGAAGCCCGACAACAGCTTCTATGAGACGAAGTCAACCCATCCTGTGGTGTGCGTGAGTTGGGAGGATGCCCAGGCGTACTGCCAATGGGCTGGCTTGAAGCTGCCGAGCGAGTTGGAATGGGAGAAGGGATCGCGAGGCGTGGACGGGAGAGAGTACCCGTGGGGTAAGGAGTGGGACGAGAAGAAATGCCGGAACGACAAGAACAAGGGAAGCGAAACAACGGCGAGTGTGTGGAGCTACCCGGAGGGGTGCAGCCCGTGGGGTCACTACCAGATGAGCGGGAACGTATGGGAGTGGTGCGGGGATGCGTATGAGAGCGGCGCGTACGGACGCTACAAGGCGCGAGATCTGACAATGCCGAAGTTGTCATCGGGCGCTTCGCGTGTGCTGCGTGGCGGCTCGTGGCGCCGCGACGACCGCGACCGCTTCCGGTGCGCCTGCCGCCTCGACCTCGACCCGGACCTCCGCCGCGACCACCGCGGCTTCCGCGTGGCCAGGACTCTTACAACTTGATCCTTTACTCTTTTACCCCTTCTTCCGCGAGCGAAGCGAGCGCACGATTTTGAAAAATAGGAATATGGCCGGAGGAAATCAGAACACAAGAACAGGAGCACGCAATGGTACTCAAAGACGAACTGGCATCCCTGATGGGAGCGAACATTCCGCTGATTCACCTGGTGACCTACGAGGAGGAGCGCGTCATCCGGGCTTTGGTCGAGTTGGAGGAGGCGCAGAAGCTGGGCATCACGAGCTGGGATATCGCCGATGGCTTCCAGACGCACCGGGCGGGCCGTGAATCGTTCCCGGCGAAGGATTGCACCACCGAAACGCTGCTGAGCCACGTGGTGGAGAAGATGCCACATGGGCACGTGCTGGTGCTGCGGGACTTTCACCATTGCTGGCTGGCCAAGCGGGGCTACATCACGCGCAAACTGCGGAACATGACCGCGAAACTGCGGACGCAGAGCCAGTACCTGATCATGGTGACGCCGCCGCTGGCCCCCGAACACGATCTGCCTCGGGAACTCAAGGACGATGTGGCGGTGCTGGCGGTTCCGCTCCCCGACCAGAAGGATCTGGAGCGGCTGTTTGACGAGGTGGCGGGGAAACTGGCGGACCGCTCGGCCCTGCCGCGGCCGGAGGTCAAGGACAAGCTCATCCAATCCGCCCTGGGTCTGACGACGACGCAGGCCCGCCTGGCGTATTCGCGTGTGTGGGCGGCTCGTCACAAATTCGATGAGCAGGGCATCGACCTGGTCACGCTGGCCAAGAAGCAGGTCATCCGGGAAAGCGGAGCGCTGGAGTTCTGGCCGGCCCACGAGGGCGAGGCGGATGTGGGCGGGCTGGACAAATTGAAGGAGTACCTCAGGGGCCGGGAGCAATGTTTTGCCCCGGAACATCAGGACAAGCTGGACAAACTGCCTCGCGGCGTTCTTCTGGCAGGTATCCCGGGAACCGGCAAAAGCCTGTCGGCGAAGATGATCGCTGGATTGTGGAAATGGCCACTACTGCGACTGGACCTCGCTGCGGCGATGGGAAGCTTCCTGGGCGAGTCGGAGAAGAATCTACGTCTGGCGATGAATTTGGCCGACACGGTTAGTCCTTGCGTCTTGTGGATCGACGAAGTCGAGAAAGCGTTCGCGGGAGCCGGGGTCGGCTCGATTAACGCCGGCGCCCCTACGCGCATGTTAGGCATTTTCCTCACCTGGGCAGAGGAACACCGCACGCCCGTGTATCTTGTCGGGACGGCCAACCAGATCGAAGGTCTGCCGCCTGAATTCATCGGACGGTTCGACCAGTTGTTCTTCGTCGACCTGCCCACCACGAGTGAGCGACTGGAGATCTTGCGCATCCACCTCAGGCGAGCCAAGATCACTTTCCCTGATCGGAAATTCCGGATGGAGGAACTGGTGCAGCAGAGCCGCGGTTTCGTCGGACGTGAGTTGGAGCGGGCAGTCCGGGAAGCGGCGATTGCAGCGCTGATCGACGGGGACCGAGAGATTACGCACGAGGATCTCGTGAAGCGGATCGGACAAATCAAGCCCCTCAGCGAGTCTCATCAGGAAGTCATTAAACAGCTGCAAAAATTGAAAACCGAAGGCCGGGCGTTCCCGGCGTCGAGTGATGAACAACCGGCCGCCGTGACGGGGCGGCGGACCCTGGAAGTGTGAACTCAACCGGCCCATTGGGCCAGGAGCGATGGCATGTCTCATTTCGTGAAGATTCGCACGCAAATCCGCGAGCGCCCGCAATTGGTGCAGGCGTTGCGGGATTTGCATTACCGGTTTCAGGAGGGCGAAAACCTCGTCATCCGCGGCTTTCTCAACAACAAGGAACGCGGCGAGGTCGTGGTCGATACGGGCTGCAACTACGACATCGGCTTTCGCCGCGGCGGCGAGACCTACGAGGCCGTGGCCGATTGGGATTGGGGCATCCAGCGACAGTGCAAGCTGACAGTGGACGGCCAGCCGCTGCGACAGGGCAACTTCATCGCCCAGATTCAGCGGCAATACGCCTACAACATCATCCGCGATCAGGTGCGTGAACAGAACCTGGTCGTTGAGGAAGACCGGACGCTGGAGAATGGGGACAGGATCATCATCGTGTCGGAACGCGGTTGAAAGGAGCCAGTCATGAAGAAGATGAAAATTACCCTGCATAAGGATGGGACGCAAAAAGTCGAAGTCATCGGGGCCGTCGGGCAGGAATGCGTGCAGTTCACGGCCCAGTTGGAAAAACGCCTGGGCGCTACGTTGGGCGAACGGGAGCTCAAGCCCGAATACGAGCAGACGGAAACCGAAACGGAGCGCCAGCGGGAGACCGAACAATGACCCAGAATCCAGGCACAACCCCAAGTCCAACCCCGCCGCCAAGTCCGCGGCCCACGACTCCCTTCCAGGAGAAGCTCCGCACCTATCTCAAGGCCGGCTATCCGCTGCTTTACATCGTCTCTCCGGAGGAGGACCGGGCGATCGAGCTGATCGGCGATGCCCTGAGCGAGGGTGAGTTGTCGCGCCGGCGGGTGTTTGTCTGGTCGGTGTCGCGCGGCCTGTGTACGGCGGACTTTCGGCCGGTGGAGCGGAAGGTGGCCGATCCGGCGAAGATACTGCCATACCTATTGGAATTCGCCGAGCCGGGCGTGTTTGTCCTGGAAGACTTCCATTTTTTCCTGGATGAGCGCTCACCGGCGGCGGCGACCATCGTGCGCCAGTTGCGCGATCTGGTAGGACCGTTCAAGGCCAGTCGCAAGACGGTTGTGCTCCTCTCCTCGGTGCTCAAGCTCCCGCCGGAACTGGAGAAGGACATGACCGTGGTGGACCTGGACATGCCCGGCGAGGCGGAGTTGGCGGCCGTGCTCGACGACACCGTCGAACAGGTCAAGGACAACCCCAAGGTGGAAGTCAACCTGGGCGAGGGCGGCCGTGAGAAGATCGTCAAGGCGCTGACCGGCCTGACGCGCTCGGAGGCCGAGAATGCCCTGGCCAAGGTAGTCGTCACCCGCAGCCGGCTGGACCCGGAGGATGTGGACCTGCTGCTCTCGGAGAAGGAGCAAATCATCCGCAAATCCGGCATGTTGGAGTATTACTCGACCCCCGAGCGTTTTGGCAGCATCGGCGGCTTGGACAATCTCAAGGCATGGCTCCGCCAGCGCGGCAAGGCGTTTTCCGAGTCCGCCCGTGCCTTTGGACTCCCCAATCCACGCGGCCTGCTTCTGGTGGGCGTGCCCGGCTGTGGCAAGAGCCTCTCGGCAAAGGCGGTGGCGGCCGAGTGGAAAATGCCGCTCCTGAAGTTCGACCTGGGCAAGGTCTTCGGCTCTCTGGTGGGTCAATCGGAAGAGAACATGCGGCGGGCCCTGAAGATGGCCGAGGCGGTGGCGCCTTGCGTGCTCTGGATCGACGAGATCGAGAAGGGACTCTCAGGGGTGCGCGGCCAGGGGGGCGATTCAGGCACATCCACGCGCGTCTTTGGCACGCTCCTGACCTGGATGGAGGAGAACCAGAAACAGGTCTTCACCATCTCCACGGCCAACGACATCGAGGGCCTGCCGCCGGAACTGCTGCGCAAGGGGCGGTTTGATGAAATCTTCTTCATCGACCTGCCCGGCCCACAGGAGCGTGCCAACATTCTGGCGATCCATTTGACCAAGCACCATCGCGACTACCGCGACTTCGATCTGGCCAGTCATGTGACAGCCAGCGACGGCTTCAGCGGCGCGGAAATCGAGGGCGCGGTGGTATCGGCCCTCTACCGGGCCTTTGCCGAGGGCGAGGAGACCAAGCTGGCCGACAAGCATTTGGCGGCGGTGATCGCCGAGACCGTGCCCCTGTCGGAGTCGATGGCATCGCGCATCGCCGCGCTCAGGGCCGAGGCCGGCGAGAAATGGCGCCGGGCCTCCAGCGAAGGCCAAGCAGGTCCGGTGCGCGATGCCGCACTGGCCGAGCCGCCGCCGGTGGCCAAGAAACCCAAGCGAGTGTTTGAGATGTAGGGGAAGGAACAACCCGTGGCCGAAGCGATGCAATTCGATGAGCCGGTGCTCAGTCCTGGCGATTTCCCCCTGCGGGAGTGGTTCGGCGGTTTTGATCCGCTGATCGAGAACGCCAAAGACGGTAGCCTCCTGCTTCTGGTTCCCGGCGGGAAGTTTCTGGCTGGGGAGAAGCCGCCGTTCGCCGTGGAGTTGCCTGGGTATTACCTAGGGATACACCCGGTGACGAACGGGCAGTACCTGAAGTTCGTGGAAGCGACGGGCCATCGGGCGCCGGACAAGGCGGATTATGGCACGGCGATCTGGAAGGGGAGGAGTTTTCCCAAGGAGAAATCGGATCATCCTGTGGTGTGCGTGAGTTGGGAGGATGCCCAGGCGTACTGCCAATGGGCGGGCTTGAGGCTGCCGAGCGAATTGGAATGGGAGAAGGGATCGCGAGGCGTGGACGGAAGGGAATACCCGTGGGGTAAGGAGTGGGAGGAGAAGAAGTGCCGGACTGCCGAGAACAAGGGAAGCGAGACGACGGCGAGCGTATGGAGCTACGCGGAGGGGTGCAGCCCGTGGGGTCACTACCAGATGAGCGGGAACGTATGGGAGTGGTGCGGGGACTGGTATGAGAGGGAGGCGTATGAGAGATACCGGCGTGGAGAGTTGTGGGCGCCGACGGAGAAGAGCCGGAGTCGCGCTTCGCGTGTGCTGCGTGGCGGCTCGTGGTACCTCGACCTCCACGACTACTTCCGGTGCGCCTACCGCCACTACCTCTTCGACCCGGACGACCGCAGCGACTTCTTCGGCTTCCGCGTGGCCAGGACTCTTACAACTTGATCCTTTACTCTTTTACCTCTTTCTTCCGCGAGCGAAGCGAGCGCACGATTTTGAAAATTCAAAAAACAGCCCCCCGTTTGGAGGCCATCAACCATGAATCCCCAAGGCGGACCCTATAAGAGCGGACAGCATTTCGGCCCCTATACGCTGGAAGCCTATCTTGGCGCTGGCGCGTTCAAGAGCGTCTACCGCGCCCAGCGCGAGCCTAGCGGCGAAATGCCGCCCATCGTCGCGCTGGGGTTTCCCCATCAGCAGGATGCCGATGGCATCGCCGAACTGGAGAAGGAATTTGCCGTCGTCAGCCGGCTGGTCCATCCCAACATTCTTCGCGCCTTTGGGCTGGAGCGTCACGAAGGCGTCACCTTCCTGGTCATGGAATACGTCGAGGGCGAGGGTCTGCGCGCCCGCCTGCGCCACGGCGGCACGCTCAAGCAGGAGCAGGCCCTGCGGTTCGTGGGGCTTATCAGCGAGGCCCTGGCCTATGCGCATTCGGCCCACGTCATGCACCGCGATATCAAGCCGGAGAACGTCCTGCTGGCGGCCGGGGATATCCCCAAACTCCTGGATTTCGGGATCGCCCGGCTGCTGACCTACACACGCCAGAAGGCCAGCACCCAGATCGGCACCGTCGATTACATGGCTCCCGAGCAGATGCAGGGCGCCATGGGCACCAATGCCGACCTCTGGGGCCTGGGCGTGATGTTCTATGAAATGCTGACCGGCAAGCGGCCGTTCACAGGCGAAGTGGGCGAGGTTGTGCAGAAGATTCTCACCGGCCGCTACGATGAAAGACCGCTCTTTGATAAGGGTGTGGATCGGGCGGTCGTCCGCATCATCCGCAGGATGCTCAATAAAGACCCCGACCAACGCTACCAGACGGCCGAGGAACTTACCCAGGACTTGGAATCGGTGGCCCGGCGGGCGCGGCTGCTGGATGATGATGAGAGCCGTCTGGAAGTGCTCATTCGAGCCAGTTTCCCGCTCATTTGCGTGCTCAGTTACGAGGAGCAGCGCGTGCTGGCAGCCGTCCGAGGCATCGCCCAGCGTTTGGGCGAGGAGCGCAAACGGACCCGGCGGCTCTACATCTGGTCGGCCTCGCGCGGGCTGCGCGATGACAAGGATCAGCTTGTCCGCCCGGACAGTTTGCAAGACCCCACGGCCGCCCTCGATCACGTCATCGAGAATCCCGAGGATGCCATCTATGTCTTCCTGGACATGCACCGGCATTATTCGCCGGTGACCACGCGGCTGGTCCGCGATGTCGCCCGGGCGGTGCGAACCACGCGCAAATCCGTGCTGCTGCTCTCGCCGTTCTACCAGGCCCCGGCGGAGTTGGAGAAGGAAGTGGCATTATCGGTCTTCCAGTTGCCCGACCGGCCGATTCTGGAACAGGTGCTGGCGCAGGTGATGGACGAGACCAAGACCGCCGGCCAGCCGGTCGATCTGAAGGATGCCGACCGAGGCGCCATCGTGCGTGCCGCCAGCGGATTGACCGCCGATGAGGCGACGCTGGCCATCCGCAGCGCCGCCATTGAGGCCGGCGGATTGGATGCGTCGGCCCCCCGCCGCGTCGCTCGGAGTAAGACCCAGGTGATCCGCAAGACCGGCGTGCTGGATTACTACCACGAATCCGAATCCTTCGCCGACGTTGGCGGACTTGGGCGGCTGCTGTCGTGGTTCAACGACCGCTCGTCGGCGTTTACCGCGGTGGCTCGCTATGCGGGCCTGCCCCTGCCCAAGGGCGTGCTTTTGGTGGGCGTGCCCGGCTGTGGCAAGAGCCTGTGCGCCCGCGCCCTGGCCGGCACCTGGCAGGCGCCGCTTGTGCGCCTGGATGTGGGGCGGATATTCGGCGGCTATGTTGGGCAATCGGAAGCCAACCTGCGATTGGCCATCCAGACTGCCGAGGCCGTCAGCCCCTGTATCCTCTGGATCGACGAGGTGGAGAAGGGTTTCGCCGGGGTCCGTGGCCAGGGCGGCGGTGGTGTCGCCGCCCGCGTCTTCGGTACGTTCCTCAACTGGCTCCAGGACAAGCGCAGCCCGGTCTTCGTGGTGGCCACCGCTAATGACCTGGGCGGCATCCCGCCGGAATTTCTGCGACAGGGACGTTTTGATGATATCTTTTTCGTCGGCCTGCCCGCCGTGGCCGAGCGGCGGACTATCTTCCGCATCCACCTGTCCAAGCGCAACCGCGATCCCGAGAAATTCGACATCGAATCATTGGCCAAATCCGCCGAAGGCTTCAGCGGCGCGGAAATCGAGCAGACAATCAACACCGGCCTGTTCACCGCTTTCGACGCCGGCCGGGAACTCCAAACCGCGGATATCGCAAAGGCTGTTGCTGAAACGCGGCCCTTATCGAAATCGCGGGCGCGGGAGATCGCCGCCCTGACCGGCTGGGCGCAGCAGCATGCGCGGATGGCAAGCTGATGGAGGATGGCGCGATGAACTCGGATGCCTACGAAAATGAAACGCCGGTCCTCAATCCCGCCGACTACCCGGTATCGGAACGCATCTGGGATGGACTGATCTGGCACAATCCAATGTGGGAGAACCCGATCGACGGGAGCCTGTTGCTGCTGGTTCCGCCAGGTAAGTTTCTGGCCGGCGGCCCCGGGAGCTACGAGGGCGGCGGCCCGCCGTTCGAGGTGGAGTTGCCGGGGTATTACCTCGGTATACACCCAGTGACGAACGGGCAGTACCTGAAGTTCGTGGAAGCGACGGGCCATCGGGCGCCGGACAAAGCGGATTACGGTACGGCGATCTGGAACGGGAGGAGTTTTCCTAAGGAGAAATCGGATCATCCAGTAGTGTATGTAAGCTGGGACGATGCCGTGGCATATTGCGAATGGGCGGGCTTGAGGCTGCCAACTGAGTTGGAATGGGAGAAGGGCGCGAGAGGAGTGGACGGGAGGGAATACCCGTGGGGTAAGAAATGGGACAAGAAGAAATGCCGGAACGAAAAGAACAAGGGAAGCGAGACGACGGCGAGTGTGTGGAGCTACCCGGAAGGATGCAGCGTGTGGGGTCACTACCAGATGAGCGGGAACGTATGGGAGTGGTGCGCGGACTGGTATGAGGAGAAGGCGTATGAGAGATACCGGCGCGGCGAGTTGTGGCCACCCACGGAGCAGAGCCGGAGTCGCGCTGCGCGTGTGCTGCGTGGCGGCTCGTGGCGCACCGACGGCCACGGCAGCTTCCGGTGCGCCTGCCGCTTCTTCGTCCCGGACTTCCGCATCGACCTCTGCGGCTTCCGCGTGGCCAGGACTCTTACAACTTGATCCTTTACTCTTTTACCCCTTTTTTCCGCGAGCGAAGCGAGCGCACGATTTTGAAAAACGGTTTTCTGGCCCTTTTTCGTTGAGGGCGCGACAATGAACATTCGCCTGCACGCCATCGAACCCGCCAGCCGTGCCAATGGGCCCGGCCTGCGCGCCGTTGTCTGGTTACAGGGCTGCACCCTCGGCTGCACCGGCTGCTTCAACCCCACCACGCACGACGCTGGCGCGGGCTTCAACGCCGATACCGCCGACATCGCCCGACAACTGCTTACCAACTCGAACAAGATCGAAGGTGTCAGCATTTCCGGCGGCGAGCCGTTCCAGCAACCCGACGCTTTGCTCGATCTTCTCCAGCGCCTTTCCGCGTCCCCCTTGAGTAAGCTGGTGTTCAGCGGCTACACCCTTGCCGAGATTCGCCGCCAGCCCCTGGGCAATACGATCCTGAAACACTTGGACGTCCTGATCGCCGGCCGATACGTCCACCCGCGCCACCTGGCCGTCGGCCTGTTGGGGTCCAGCAATCAGCAAATTCATCTGCTGACAAAGCGATACACCCCGGCCGATCTACAGGCCGTGCCAACCGGAGAGGTGATCCTTCATGCCGACGGTTCAATCACCCTGAGCGGGATTCGGCCATTGGAGCAACAATTATGATCCGACCAATGAGCGGCTGCGCCCGCAAGTGCTGATTGGCGGGCAAGATCGAATAACTGGACGACCGGCGCGAGGCCGGACGGATAGCGAGGATGATATGAAAAGCGAAGATGCGATCTCCACGGCGGTTGCGGTCGACCGGTGGATTCTGGAAAGCCGGCTCAGGGATATTTCACTTCTGGCCCAGACGGATCGCAGTGAGCGCGTCGGGGCTCTGGCAACGGTGATTTCCAAGCTCCGGTCCGGCGCCTATTTGCTCGGCTGCGGGCCATATTGTTGTGGTGTTCTGCCTCTCACCGTCGATGAAGTCGTCCTCGGTCGGCCGCCGTCCCCGCTTGAGGCACTGCCGGAGACGGTCGTGGACTTCACGCTGAACGACGCGGTGTGGATGATTCCGCGTGAGGCATCGCGCGTCCATGCGACGATCTTGCGTCAAAATAATTCGGGCAAGACAACGTACTCGATCCGAGACGAGAACAGCAGAACCGGCACGTTCGTCAACGGCAAGCGAGTATCGGCCGCCAACGAGCCCGAAGGTCGCGCCGCGCAAGTGCAATTGGCCAGTGGCGACGTGATTTCTCTGGGACCATCCGGGGTCAATACTTACGTATTCCTCGAAGTTGCATAGGGTGCATTTCGAGCTTGCCCTGTGAGCTTTGTGCCTCGACCTTCGGCACCCGGGACCGATGCTCTACCCGACGGACAATCGTCGTCATCCATAACTTTATATTTTACAAGTAATTGCACGCGGACGGGCTCAGCCCCCAACCCTCGGTTCCGAAGCTCCCTGCTCTCAGAAACCGGTGCTGTATGGAGTGATGTTCCAACTCCTGAAATATCAATGAGTTACGGTCACTTTCGCAACCCTGCCCGCTGCCGGACAGTTTCTATATTTTATAAGTTTTACATGGTTTGTCACGGCTTATCAGAGTTTTGGTGACAAATTGGTGACACGTAATACGATCGGGTAGTGGGCTTCCCCGCGAATGATGGGAACGACGACCGTTCGTGGGGAAGCCCAATAGTCATTGTGCGTGCCTTTCTTGTATCCCTTCTCCGGTGGGGTCAGCAAGGGCTCGCAAAAAGGTCGAAAAATCGCCAAATGAACTCCCGTGGAACCGCGCGGCCTCAAGGTGCAGCGACATCGCCGTCGGCCAGCGGTCCGGTGGGAAGGCCGGCTTTGCGGCATACTTCGTCGGCGTGCTTCTGAACCGCGTCGGCCGCATCCGTCTTTTTTATCGCACGCAGGTAGGCGGCTTCGTTCTTTAGGGAACCAGCCAAATCCTCCCACTTGGCCTCGGCCGTGAAACTCGCCTGGGCGTGATGCAGGGTGCGCAAACCATCCTCGGCGTCGCCTTCGAGGAGGAAATATAATCCGAGGTTGGCGATAAGGCGGGTCTTCCCAGGCCAGTCGATCGTCTCTGAATTCTTCAGCGCATCGCTCAACATGGGAATGCCGCGAGGTCGATCGTCCAGGTCGTGGCAGAACGTGTCGCCCTCGATCGCCTGGGCTCGCCAACTGATGCGCGGGTCATCGGACTTCACCAGTGCGTCGAGAATTGGAATTGCGGACGCGGGCCGCTGGAGCGAGATTATGCACTGGGCTCGCAGCAGGCGAGCCAGCGACTTTTTCCCGGCGACAGGAGTTTCCGATTCGGCGCTGCTGAAGGCGAGCAGAGCGGATTGAGGCGCGGCACGTGAGAGATCCATCTTGCCAATGCCGATCAGAACATCGCCGGTTTCGGGCGAAACTCCCGGCGAAAAATCGGGTTCGCCGGCGCGGAGATCCGCGGCCTGCGGCGGCCAGTTCACGTTGGCGGGCCGGGCAAGGACGGCGCGATTCCAAAGCTCCGGATCGCCTATGCCGCCGGCGGCCTGCACGGCTGTCTTCCAGGCGGCGGCAGCGAGGTCGGTTTGATTCGACCGCCGACGCGATTCGCACAAGAGCAGCCCGATCTCGAATTGCACATGGCGCGGACCCTTCTGGGCATACGACAGGGCGCTGGCCAGCAGGTCCGCCGCGCGATCGGGTCGATCGTTGAGCAATGCCGTCAACCCGGCCAGTCGCAACGCTTCGGCCCGAACAGCCGGCGGAGCGTCGGAGGGAACGGCAGCTACGGGATCGACCTTCGCCGCGTCGGCGAACTGGCCGGCATGAAACAGCGTAAGCACCTGATTGGATCGTTGCGCCAGCGCGGCGTAAATCTCCCGTCGCGACGCGGAGGCTGTCAGCGCGGCCGACCAGCCGGCATTGGGGTCGATGGGGCCGTATGCCCGATCGTAGGCGTCGGCGAGGCTCAGTCGCAGGGACACATCGGAGTCCGTTGCGATACTTTCGCGCAACAACTCGATCGTGACATCCGGCCATCGCTGGACGAGCGCGTCGATGCCCCGGTCCGTGTCGCCCGATGCGGCGCGAGCCTTGTCCAGCAGCCATTTGACGGCCGGCGGATTCTCATAGGCCGAGAAGGTCCAGCGGCTGTTGACGGAAACTTCCTGCGGACCGGCCGGTGGTCGCTTCAGAGGCGGCGCGACGGAGCCGGCGGAGTTGCGATTGTCGTCCTGCACGGGCACGTAGCATCCGCTGAGCAGCAGCAATGCCAGGGCGGCCGGCGTCACGCTTTTGCGCATGAGATTCTTCATGGGCACACCTCGAGCGGATATCAGTAATCGGTCGGCAACACGCTGTGGAATCGGAAGATGTTTTCCAACTCGTTGTGCGGCGGGTTGGGGCGAAGGACTTCATCGGGCGTGAAAGTGTTCATGGTTCCGATCGGCTGGCTGGTCGGCGGGAAAAGAGCGGGAGCTTTCGGATGAAGCGACGACGCCTGCACGATTCGCTTGCCGGCTTCCTCGGCTTCTGACGGAGTGCTCAAGACATACGGCCGGATCACCACGATGACTTCGGAGCGTGTTCGTCCGGTCGACTGGCGGCGAAAAAGAACTCCCAAAAGTGGAAGCTGGCCCAGAATGGGGACTTCCTCGCGTTGGTCGGTGACGGTTTCATCAATCAACCCGCCCAGCGCCAGGCTCAGGCCGTCCTTGGCGACGAGGGTGCCGCTAAGCGTGGTGGCCGAGACGACGTCGATGGGCAGGTCATTGATCGTGCTGGTGAGGCTGTTCCCGCTGCTGGTGGTAACGACGACGGGGATGGTGGCGCCGCCGGGAACCACGCTGGACTGCTCCTGGACCAGGCGAAGGGTGACGGTGCGGTCGGCATTGATGTTCGGCGTGATGAGCAGCGAGGTGCCGACCTGTTGCAGCGCGGTTTGCGGCGAGGGGGGCGTGATGATCGATTGGCTGCCGTTGGTCCCCGCGGTTGCCGAGCCGGCCGAGTAGCCCTGGACGATGGGAATCTGACGGCCGACAAAGACCTGGCTGACTTCGTTATTGGCCACGAGCAGGAGAGGCGAGGCCAGTTCGGTGACTTTGTTGTGGCTTTCGAGCAATTGCACTCGGGTGCGGAAATTATCGCTGACCCATTGGTAGACGAGCGAGGTGGTGTTCATCGCGCCCGGCGCGGAACCTTCGCCGCTGCCGCCGATGGTCAGCGACGGCGCCGTCGGCGCGCCGATGTCGCCGGAGCTGAAGCCGGTGGTGTTGTGTTGATCTCCAAACTGATAATCGAAAACCGAGTTGAACCCATCGGTCAGGTCAACGGACAGAACTTTGACTTCGAGCAGCACCTGCGGCGTGGGGACGTCGATCTTGGATTTCAGTGATGTGATCTCATCCAATACGCCGGGATCGCTGGTGCGGACAACGACCTGGTTGTTGCGATTGACGACCGTCACGTAAATCGGGGTTGAATTCTGGCCGAGGCTGCTGAGCGCCTCGGCATTGACGCCCAGACCGGCGCCTTGTTGATGGAGCTGATTGGAAAGCCGCGTGAGCTGGTCCGCCGTCAGGTCTTTGATGTCTTGCGGGCCGCTGGGCTGTTGAGTTACGCCCTGTTGTGAAAAGCCGTTCAGATTGGTCGATCCGCTGTTGGTTGAGTTAGCCGATGAGCTGCTGCCGTTGGACGAGTTGTTGTTGCCACCGGTGACCGCGTTGGAAAACGACTGTCCGCGCGAATTGATCTGATCAAAGGTCGAGAGGCGTTTGGACAGTTCGTTGGATTCGTCGTAGACGCTCTCCTTTCCGAGGCTGAGTTGGACGCGATTGCCATAGAGATCGCGGATCGCGACAGCCAAATCCATCGCATTGGGGTAGAGAAGCGTAAAGACGGCCGTCTTTTCCTCGCGAAAGACCGTCAGTCCCTCCTGGAATTCCTTAACGGTGGTGACGATGCTGATGCTTCCGTCCGTGGGCTTCTTAAAAAACAAACCGTGAGTCTGGCACAGTGCCTGGACGGCATCGTAGGCGGAGACGTTGTCGAGGCGCAAGGTGACCTGCGTCTTGGCGGCTTCGTTGGTGGCGGTGAGATTCAGGTTTGCGGCGCGGCCGATGAGCGTGAGCGCATCGCGCAGCGGCACGTCGCGCAGGTCGATGTCGTCCAGCACGTTGTTCCATGCCGCGTCGGAGGCCGCCGAGAGCGACCCAGAGTCGGCAGGCGCCGGATCGGCGGCGCGCGCCGGAATCGTCAGCGCGGAAATGAAAAGTGCGGCGAATAGCGCGGCCGCTGCGATCGTGGTTCGGGCCTTCATGTCGCAATGCTCTCCCTTGGTGGCATCGTTCTTGTCCAATCGTCGGGGCGCGATTCAATGGATGATGATGGATTGCCGTTCCTGACCGGCCGTAACAGTTACTCCCTCGGGACTCACGTTGGTCACTTCAAGGATGATCTGACTTTGCTCCGGCGCACTGCTCACGGGATTGGCCGTGCCGGGAACCCGCGAACCGTCGTCCAGTCCCGCCAGTTCCGTATGGCCGGCCGGGCTGATGTGTCCGGTGACGGTGATCGGAATCTTAGTGCCCTTGTGAACGAGGATCAGTTGCTTCTGGTCCGTCAGTTCGAGCAGAGCGATCGGCTCGCCGCCATGGGGCTGGATGAACCCGCGCAACGCCATATTGGGCACCTGCGGCACATCGACCCGTTTCAACCCCTGGGAGTTTACGATGCCCAAGAGTTGCCGAAGATCCTGCACAGGCGGTTCCGACGCCGGTAATGCGACGGCGGGTTGAGTGGTGCTGCCCGGCGTCGCGTCATCGGCGCTGGCCTTTGACGAAAAGGCCGGCGCCAAGGCCAAAGCGACGCCCAACGCCGCCACATACCGCCAATTGTTATTGCTCGCCTTCTTCTTCATTATGAGCTCCTACTTTCGGATGGTCGGACCATCCGTGTTTTCAATGGCCTCGGCGACACTCGTGATTCCAGCGAGCACCTTGTCGGTCGCATCGTGTCGCAGACTGCGCATTCCCTTGAGCAGCGCGACCTCGCGAATGCGATGTTCCGTAGCCTTTGATCCAATCAAATGGTGGATTTCATCATCGCACACCATGATTTCATAAACTCCAAGACGGCCGGCATAACCGCGGCCGGCGCAATACGGACACCCGACCGCGTCGTACACGGTTTCGCCCGCAGCACCGCCGCGGCCCAGCGCCGCGGCTTCACCGGCTCTCAAGGCTCGCGGCTTGCGGCAGTTGACGCACAATCGCCGCACCAGCCGCTGGGCAACGCTCATCCGCAGCGTCGCCGCCACCAGGTACGGCTGCACTCCCATATCGATCAATCGCGTCACCGCGCCAGGAGCCGAATTCGTGTGCAATGTGCTCATCACCAGGTGACCCGTCAGGCCGGCCTTGATGGCGACATCGGCCGTCTCCAGGTCGCGGATCTCGCCTACCATCACCACATCCGGATCGTGGCGAAGAACGCTGCGAAGCGAATTGGCGAACGTGATTTTTTCGGCCGAGTCAACCGAGACCTGCGAAATCTCTTCCATCTCGTACTCGATCGGGTCTTCGACGGTGATGATGTTCAGCGACTCGTGGTCCATGCCGCGGATGGCGGCGTACAGCGTCGTCGATTTACCGCTTCCGGTAGGTCCGTTGATCAATATCAGTCCATGCGGCGCCGCGATGGCGTCGGCGAAGCATTGCATATCGGCCGGCAGCATGCCCAGCTTTTCCAGCGTGAGGCCGCCGGCCTGCTGATTCAACAATCGCAGTGTCATGCGCTCGCCGTATTTCAAAGGAACCGTCGCGGCGCGGATGTCCACCGCCATGCGGTCGCGGCCGGCGCCGCTCGTCCACACGAACGAGCCGTCCTGCGGCGCCCGCTTCTCGGCGATGTCCATGCCGCATTGAACCTTCAGACGCGATATCAATCCGGTGAGCCGCGCCAGCGGCAACCGCCGGAGTTCTTCCAATTGCCCATCGACGCGCAGGCGTATGCGCACTCCATCGCGACGCGGTTCAATGTGAATATCACTTGCCTGACGCAGCACCGCGAAACGCAGAATCTCATCGGTCAAGGCAATCGAATCGTCATCGGCTTCGACTCGGGGGGCCGCGCCGGGACGCAACGCCGGCGCCAGCGGATCGGGATAGACGCGGTGCAGTGTTCGCCGCAACGTCTCCGTATCCGCCCGCCGCGCCACCACCGGCATGTTCAGATACCGCTCCATCGCATCGAGGCCAGCCCGGTCGGTCGGATCGGCGCAGGCGACCAGCACCTTTTTCTCGGCCGTCGCGAACGCCAGCATCATCCGCCGCAGTGCAAGGTTTGCCGGCACGCGCAGTGCCAGGTTGGGATCGATGCGCAGGTTCTCCGCGTTGAGCAGTTCATTTTCCGGTGCCACTGTTACTTCAATGCTCATTGTCCCCTCCTCAGCATCGCGGCCCGCTCGCGCATCACCGGCACATTGCGGCAACTGGCGATCGCCGTCTGTTCGTTGATTCGCCCGCTTGTCCACAAACGCGCGATGTCCTGCTCCAATGTCTGCATTCCCACGCTCCGTCCCGTTTCCATGCTCGAATAAATCTGGCTGCTCTTGCCCAAGGCGATCAGGTTGGCGACGGCCGGCGTATTGATCAAAATCTCCGACGTGGCGATCCGTCCCTTCTTTCCGTCGCGGACGACGGTGGGAAGGAGTTGCTGATTCAAAATCGCCCGCAGAACCAGGCTGATCTGCCTGCGAATCCCGTCCTGCTCGTCGGCGGGGAACACGCCGACGAGGCGTTCGATCGTGCCCACGCAATCGCCGGCATGCACGGTGGTGTAGACCAGGTGTCCTGTCTCGGCGGCGGTGATCGCCGTGCGGATCGTTTTCAGATCGCGGATTTCGCCGACGAGAATGACATCCGGATCCTGCCGCAGACTGGCAACCAGCGCCTCATTGAAGTCGGGCACGTTCGTATATAACTCTCGCTGATTGATCTGCGCGAGCTTCGGCACATGCACATACTCGATGGGGTCTTCGATAGTGATGATATGGCAGTGCCGCTCACGGTTTATTTTGTCGAGCAGTGTTGCCAGCGTGGTGCTTTTGCCCGAACCGGTGGCGCCCGAGACCACCACCAACCCGTCCTGAAGTTCCGCCAGCTTGTAGAGATCGTCAGGCAATCCCAATTCGGCGAGCGTGCGAAAGCGGTCTTCCAGCCGTCGCAACACGATCGCCAGGCCGCCTTGGCGCCGAAAAATGTTGAAGCGGAATCGAGAACCCGACGGCGATGAGCAGGCCCCGTCCGCCGAGCCACGCTCCTCCAGCGACCGCTGGTGCCCGGGGTTCATCAGCGTCACTGCTATGGCTTCGACGCTCTCGGCCGACAGGGCAATTGCCTGAGGCTCGGATGAATCCCCGTTTTCTTGCAGGACCGGCTGCAACTCGCCATGCACGCGTAACTGAGGCGCGCGGCCCGGCGCCAAGTGCAGATCGCTGGCATCGGCTTGCTCGGTCTGTGCCAGTAGCGCATTGAGCAACTGCGCGGGATTCTCCAGTGAAACACCGGCGCTCTTGAGCGAAGATTCAGCAAGCGTGCTCATGGCAATTTACCCCTAATACAGCAGCCACAATTCCAGGAGCCGGCTCTGCCCGTCGTCGTCGGGGTTGTAGACAATGTTCAATGACAAAGGCACGGTCTGGGTTTCCGCTACGAGCTCGCCAAGGGCTTTTTGGAATTGCGGCAACTGGCCGTCGATGACCAGATGCCAGATACGCGGCCCGCCCGGAACGCCGCCCGGCGCCGCATCCGGCGGCGCCAAAGCCGAAACCAAATCCTGCGGCACGCCCTGTCCGTTCGCCGGCTCGCTGAGGGCGGGCGTGATTCCGTTTTTTGCGAAGATTGCCTGAATCTGCTCGATCGCCGCCGCCGCATGCCGGTCGTTTTGCTTCACCGCCACCTGCTTGGCCAGCGAGTCCTTCTGTTGTTGCAGCTTTTCCAGGGTGGCATTTTGCCCGGCAATCTGCCGCGTCTTGTCGGCCAGATCGCCCTGGGCCTTGATCAGTGTCGGTGATGGCCCCGTGGGTGCCGGCGTGGCCAGCACCGCGGCCGCCTTGGCCACGCGAGCTTGTTCCTTGACCAAAGCATCGCTCAGGCCGCCTTGGATATACACGCCGTACGCACCCAGAATCAGAAACGCCGGCGCCAGCGTCAAAACCCATCGCTCCCGCGCCGTTATCTTCATCTTGATCTTCATGGCCGGACTCCCGTTGCGGAACTGACTGGCCCGGCCGGCCGCGAGGACGGTTGTGTCGCATCGATTCCCGACGCCGCAATGCCCCAGCCCTTGAATCGCACCACCGGCGTCAGCTCGATGACAAAGTTGTAAGCCCCGTCATCGCGCAACTGCTTCGTGGCCGGCGACAAAAGCCATCCCGACTTCGACAGCCGCGACTCCAGATTCGTCGCAAAATCGTCGGCAAACGCTGAAATTCTGCACAGACCCGTCAGGCGTAAATTGCCGCTGGATTCCTCACGAATCTCCTTGACGACCAGGTCGGCGGGATTGTCCTTCACACTCGAATCCACCAATGCCGCCACCAGTTCCGGCAGCGCCTGGCGGTGAATTGTCTGCAATTGAACGAGCTGCGCGTGTTGCGAGACCAGCGTATCCAAAGTCGTTTGCAACGAATTCACGTCCCCCTGCAATTGCGCAATCTGCTGCTTGTTGGCATCAAACTTCGGCTGTAATTGCTGGATCTGCCCGATGATCTGCGCCACCTCCTGCCCACTGGTGTCCGGCTTGGCAAACTGAATCGCTTCCAACTCCAGCTTTGCCGCCTTGTCGTGCTCCGCGCCCGTCCTGAGCGTCAGCCACGTGCCATGAGCCGCGCATACCGCCAGCGCCAGGGAGGTCAGCAACCCGCCCGCGATAAAGAACCTCCGATTCGGCGATTCGCTCGATGCCGACAACACGCACGGCACGCGCCGCGGCCGGGCCGTTAGTTCCGTCACCCACGCACGCAGCCACTCGACCGGCGCCGCGTCAGCCGGAAGATCGATCTTCTCCGGCTGCAGCGGAATGCCGCCTCCGCCCAGAAGCGTCACGCGCTGTCCATCCGGCCCGATGCGGTTGGCGGGAGTCGGTCCCATCCATGAAATCGGCCCGGCCGTCGGCAATTCCGCCAGCCATCCTTCAGAGCCCGGCGTCGATCGAATCACGCGAGTTTCGATCACGCCATCCTTCTTGCCGTGCAGGCTGATGGTCAGTTGGTTCCACACCTCCAGCCGGCGCCATTCGCCGCCCGCCGTTTCACTACCGGCCCTGGCTTCCCAATACGCACGCGGAAGCCCGCCCGGATGTGCGATCCCCGCCAGTTTTGCATTCACGCGCCGCAGCGCCTCTTCCAACCGGCCTCGCTCGCTGGCCGGAACCTGCGTTACCCAAAACCGCCGCAACTCTGACAGCGCATCGCCAGCGTCGTCCTGACGAACCGCATCCATCGCCGAATCGCTGGCCGGCACGCCGGAGAGCGTCTCGGCCTCGAAGCTCAGGGACTCGATCAACTCATGATGGTCAAGCCCTTCAACAACGCCGGCCGGCATGTCAAGCATCTGGGTGCTGGCGCCCTCCCACAGAATCCAGACCGATTTGCCCACCCGTGGCGACGATATCAGCAGACTTTCCGCCCGGATTGCCGGATCTTCCTCGTCCTGGCTGACTTTGTGGAACTGTCCAACGGCCGGAAACTGAGGCCCCGGCCCAAAGTCCACGCGGTCCGTGCGATGCACTCCCAGGAAGATAACCGTATGTGCGGGGCGCGTGGCCATTGCCGTTCCTTATGCAAGCACTCGCGTCGTCCAAACCCGGATCGACCGCAGCATCATATACAAATTATATAGGATTAGTCAATAATGCAGATCTTGTCGGTAGTTGCAAGATTCTGAATCTCAATCTCGGTGCAATGGCGAGAATCCTGCCTCCATGAGACAACATCTCATTGAGAAAATAACGCATGCAACCACCTTTTGTATAATGATTTACAAGAATTACTATACATGAATATGTAAAAGTGATCGTTCCCCGCGTGAAATTCCTACAATTCCTATCTGAGTTTTACGAATGTGCGCCAAATCCTCAAGACAAATCCAACAAGTCGTTGACACGGGGCTGATCGACTGGCTATTTTGTTCAAACCCCTACATAACCGGCCGGTTTAGTGGGAAATAGGTTTGAGAGTGTTTCTTGAACCTCGAAATGATTACGTTCCGCACCACGAAAGGAAAAGGAACATGCGTCCAAAACTCTATCGCAGCCGCAATCGCGGCTTGACGATTATCGAACTCGTCGTCGTCGTCGCCGTCCTGGCGATCCTCGCCGGGTTCATCGTCCCGCGCCTCGGCTTCGTCCGTAACCTGGCCGCCGAATCCGGCAATGCCACCATCATCGCCGATTCAGCCAGCCAGGCCGTCTTCTACAACACCGCCGTCGGTCACTATCCGCAGGGTGAGGATTCTCTCCTCAACACCGCCGGCGGGCTTTCTGCGCATCTAAACGCAAGCTTGTCGGCCGCGTTGACTGCCTATACGCTGGGATCGAGCGATGCCAAGAGCCTCGTTGGTCAGCTTGACCCGCTCGGCAAGTCGTTCACTCTCTACGACATTGACGACGGCCAGACGAACCCGAATCAAGCCGACGCGACTCTGCGCACAATCTCCGCATCGGCAGGTGGCACAGTGGCTGAAGTTAAGCCGCCGGCCTCAACCGCCAGCAGCGACAAAAGCTATCCCATCTACCTCGCGCAGTACGGCTCTGGTGGTCTTACGGCCACTGGCGCACCGCTCGATGGCACTATCCTGGTCGCCCTCGGTTATGGCGCCAATAGCCAGATCAACGGCAAGACGGGCCTCGAACCCCCCGTGCTCTTCGACAAAATCCCAGGCGAATACACCCGTCCGGTCCTGCTCCTGAAGGTGTTCGGTGACGCTTCGACCAACGCCTACGTTCCGCCGGGCACGAACGCCACCACCGGTATCTCGATCGGCTTCGACGGCAGCACCGCCAATTCGCAGTTGGCCAAGTACGCCATCGACCAGAACCGCTAATCCCCGGATTACCGGTAGAACAGGAGCAACCTATGTCTGATGAATGTGGTTGTAGCCGGTTCCGCAATGATGGGCGCATCGGCAGAATTGCCGATGCGCCCTTTCGTCTTCTTTCCGCCGTTTTCCGGGCATGATGACATCAATTTACATTCCGCCCCTCACCCCGCTTGCGCAGCGTTCCCTCGCGACCGCCATCGCCCGGCCGGCCCACCACCCAAACGTGGCCGCTTACATCCGCGTGGCACTTGTCGTACTTGTTGCCATCGCGTTTTCTCCGGCGGTTCACGCACTCTTTATCAACTTTGACGACTCCAGCTATCTCTTCGTCGCCGGCCTTCAAAACCCCGAATTCAATCCCGGCCTGTCCCTTCACAACATCAGATGGGTCTTCACCCATCCGATCATGGGGCTCTATCACCCGGTCACCGCCCTGTCGTTGATGGTGGACTACAGGCTGTTTGGATTGAACTCGGCCGGCTATCACGCCGTCAATGTCCTCATTCACGCCCTGAGTTGCATTCTGCTGTTCCAGTTTCTTTGCTCCGCGACCGATTCGCTGTGGCGCAGCGCCTTGGCGGCGGCCGTGTTTGCCGTGCATCCGCTGCGGGTGGAGTCTGTTCTCTGGGTCGTCGAGCGCAAGGATGTTCTCTTTGTGTTTTTCGGCCTGATCTCGCTGAATATCTATGTCTGGTACGTCCGCTCGCCACGCGTTTGGAAGATGCTCCTCTGCGGCCTCGCCTTCGAGTTCAGCCTGCTCAGCAAACCGATGTTGCTCACCTTGCCGTTAGTGTTGCTCCTGCTGGACTATTGGCCGCTGAACAGATTCCGATTCTCACCCGCTCGCCCGGGCGAACCGTTTATCCGGCGCTCCGCTGCTCGGCTGGTGGCGGAGAAAACGCTATTGCTGGCCATTGTGGCGGGAACAGTCCTCCTATCGATGCCGAGAGTATTTGAATCCGTTTTCAAGTTCCCCCTGGACGGTGAGTCTCAATTCCAAGCCGTAACCGCTGACAAAGCGCCAACCATGTCTCAGCTCTTTGACTATGGACTGTTCGAAAGCAGGCAGTGGCAGCGGATGAATATTCCGATCCAATATGTGCGCTATCTTGAGAAGACGGTTGACTTCTCCCATCTTGCGGCTTTTTACCCGCCGGTGCGGTGGCATGCCTGGCAGGTGGCCGGCGCAACGGCGATCCTCGCTAGTATCTTTCTGGGCGTCTTTTTCCTCCGTCGCAAACACCCTTGGCTCGCCGTCGGATGGTTATGGTTCTTCGGCACGCTTGTACCCGTGACCTTCAATCAGATTTCCTATTATTCCTTAGCCGATCGTTACACGTATTTTCCGATGATCGGTCTGCTTATTGCGGTCATCTGGAGCATCCCTGCCGCATGGGCGACAACGACGATCGGCCGGAAATGGCTCGCCGGCGGCGCGGCGGCGACGCTCGCGTGGCTCAGCGTTTCAACCTATGTCCAGGCCGGTTATTGGCACAACAGCCAGACCCTTTGGCGACACGCGATCCAGGTCACGGACGACAACTGGATGGCCCACTACCAGCTCGGCCGCGACTTGTCTTTGTCCAAGATTCCGGGCGATTGGCCCGTCGCCCTGAAAGAGGCTCAAACCGCCGAAGCCGAGGCGCCGGCGTGCTATTACCCCTCGACTCTCTGCGGCACCATGCTGCTGCAATTGGACAGACCCGATGAAGCCCTTGTTGAGTATCGTAGATCACTGCTGCTCAATCCGCAGCAAGTTCTGATAGGCCAAATCGTGGCAAATCTGTTGTATAAGAAGCAACAGTACGCGCAGTCGCTCGCCTACGCGCGACAGGCGATCCATTTTGCTCCGGACTATGCTGATCCGCATCTGACCTGCGCCGCCGACCTGAGCAAACTCGGCCACACGCAGGATTCCATCGATGAATGCCAGACGGTGATCGACCAGAATCCCAAAAACCCGGTCGGCTACGAACAAATGGGGCACACGCTCGAAGACGCCGGCAATAAACCCGACGCCGACACCTATTACCTCATCGCGCGCGAACTTGAAATCAGGAACGGCACGACAACCCGGCCCGCCACAACCCAGCCCGAGCCTGAATTGGACTGGAACGCCATCTTCAGCCAGGGCCATGGCAAACATTAGACCAAGCACCACATCGACCAACACTTGCGGATTACATCATGACATCAGAGCAACCCCGCCGATTCAGCCGACGCCTCACGCCGTTCGAAATAGTCGTCGTCGTCGCCATCATCGCCATCCCGGCCGGGTTTGTCATTGTCCTATTGAACGGGGGCCTCGCCCCCGGCAACACCATCACCGCGCGGGCCAGCGCGGACCTCCTGCACAAGCAGCCGGCGAGTCCTTCGCGTCAGGCGGCCATCGACTTCGCCAATGCGATCGCGTTGGGCGACATGAGCCGCGTCCATGAGGTCGCCGTCGGCTCCGACGCAAAATTCGCGTGGCTCCAGGCGTTTAGCAACTGGAGCATCGCCTATCAAAACTATCAGGTGGCCTCGGCGCATCAGTTCGGCCGCGACGCCCAACATTACGTCGAGGATTCCGCGAAGATGGTCGATCAGGTGCAGGACGCCGATGAGACTATCGACGGCAATACCGCCACCCTCACCTACAAAATCGGCGATACGCAACCAATCCACATCCTGAAAACCGGCGGTGTCTGGAAAGTGGACCTCGATTCGCTTTGGCAGGACGTGGATATGGCTCAGAGCGGCACAAGGGTGAAGCTAGTGGCCGGCGTGTATAACGAGATGACCGGCGATGTCGGGGCGGGCAAATTCAAGACCGCCGAAGAAGCGCAAAGAGAACTAAAGACGCGGATCGATAACTGTTTGCCACCCGAATATCGTCTGGTGAACAAAAGCGCGGCAACGATACTGGCGACGACGGCGCCATCGCCGGGGCAAGCCGGCGGCGCGTCGCACTAGATTTGGCAGCGACCCTCACGTGAGTTGATTTCGCCATGAAGAAAGTCACACCTCATCGCTCGCCTGTTCGCTCACGCGCCGGCCTGACGCTTCTGGAAATCGTCATCGTCGTCGCCATCCTCGCCATTCTGGCCGGGTTTATTGTCCCTGTGTTGAACGGCGTTGCCGCGTCAAGCAAGATCACCGCCGCCCAGGCCAGTCTCGCCACCATCCGCGACGCCATCATGGGCACCCCCGACAAACCGGGCTATTACAGCGATACCGGGCAGTTGCCCAATACACTGGCCGATCTGTTCCTCCAGCCGGCCGGAATGCCGTCCTACAATCGCGACACCAATCGCGGTTGGCGCGGGCCGTATTTGTTCAACGCCAATGGAACGCTCGGCAGCGGCAACGAGCCGCAGGGGTTTATTGTCGGCGCCTCGGCATCATCGTACACAGCGCCATACGGCATACCGTCGGGCAATCCGGGCTATCTGGCCAGCGAGCCATACGGCAACACCGGAGACCCGGTCATCATCGACCCGTGGGGGAATGCGATTTTCCTTCAATGGCCGACATCCGGCAGCTCGGCGGTCCAAAACCAGGAGTTTGTGCGGTTGATCTCCGCCGGGCCAAACAAAACCATTGATACGCCGCAGAACTACCTCGACACGGCCGTGACTCCCAATCTTCCGTATCCGCCCCCGGCCGTGCGAGGTGACGACATGGTGTTGTTTTTGAACCATTCCGACTCCCCAACTCCGTGATTGAACATGCACTATCCATCTAATCGCCGTCTACCTGGAAGAACTGGAAACTGCATGATGTCCAAACGATCCGGATTTTCACTGATCGAACTGATGGTGGCCCTGGCAATCCTGGCGGCCGTCACCACGATCGCGATACGCTCGGTGACCAAACTCCAGGATCAGGCGCGATATACGAGCACAACCAGCACGCTGAACAATATCCAGGCCGCCATCGTCGGGCCGGCCAACCAGCACTGGCCGGACGGCTCGCCGCAGGTGACAGGGTTCGTTGCGGACATTGGGCGGTTGCCGAACTACCTGATCTCGGCATCGGATCCACTTGGCGCTTCCGGCGATCCGCTGAATGAGCTGCTTCAAGCCAATTCGATTCCGGCGTTTAGTTATGTGCAGTCAAAAATAGATAACTCGGTAGTCGTCGGCGTTGGTTGGCAGGGACCATATCTTCGCCTCGGCGCTGGACCAACTTATATTCGCGATGGCTGGGGAAACTCCCTTCTGGCCTACGACAACAACGGGAACCGCCTTACCGCAGCGGGAAACCCGATCTACCAACTCGCCTCCGAAGGCGCGAATACGGCGCCGTACAATATGCCCGTTTCAATTCCCTCTCCCACGATTTCCAACCCCGGCGGGTTCGTGTCCAATGCAGCGCTATCTGGCCGCGTTGTTATGGACGTGGGTTCGGATGGGGCCGGCAGCAGCGGGCCATCGCCCAATGTCACCTACTCTGGCACACCCGTTTCGATATGGGTTTGCTATTACGGTCCGGATACAAGTGCGTCGCCCAATCCGGTTGGTGACGTCCCCCTTCAGGTGACGGACACCGTCAATTGGCGATACGTGCTGCAAAGCAACACCAACGTTGCCACCGCGACCGATGGCTCTGGGAATGTCACCATCGGACCTCGCGTGTTGAAGGCCTACGTTGTGAATTCATCCGTCGTGACTGCTGTCGCGTCATTCCGCGCCAACGCGGGATCGGCTCCGAGCCCGGCCGGACCGGTGTATCTTGTCAGTACCATGAACGTCACGGCCATAGGCGGGGGCCAGACGGTGCCGGATTTAGTGTTGCCGCATTACAGCCCGTGATCGACCGCATCACCCTTTCTTCACCCACGAAAGCCCCCATCCATGCCCACATTCGCCTTCAGCGCCCGTGATACCCGCGGGAAATGGCACAGAGGAACTCAGGCCGCGGAAAGTTCGTCGGCTCTGGCCGGGGCGCTGCGGGCGCGGGGATTGTCGCTGGTGACGGCGCGGGCGGCGGCCGGGGCGGCGGATGAATCGTCGGATGTTCCAAAGAAGCGGATCGCCATTCTTCCGGCCACGAGTCTCGATGTAGAAATGGGGCTGCGGATGCTCGCCAACATGCTCGATGCCGGCATCACGCTCCTGTCGGCGCTGCGGACCTGTACGGAACAGGCCCGCCGCGCGCGCATGGCCAATATCTGGGAGGACGTGAGCGAACACATCGAGGGCGGCATGAGCTTCGCCGATTCCCTGGCCCGCCACAGGCGCATCTTCCCCCGGCTGGTCATCCAGTTGGCACGCGCCGGCGAAATCTCCGGCAACCTGGAATTCGTCATGGACAAGGCGGCCGATCAGCTTGAACGCAAGCGAAATCTTCTCATCACGCTCTTCTCCGCCATGATGTATCCGGCCTTCGCGGTCGTCGTGGCGGTTTTGGTCACGGCCTACCTGATGGTCAAGGTCATCCCCCTCATCTCTGGATTCCTGGAAGGCGAAGGGCGGCAACTACCGGCCGTCACGGTGGCCCTGATTGCCACCAGCAACTTCATGAGCAACTATTTTTACGAGATCGTGATCTTCTCTGCGGCGGTGGTGATGGGCCTGTTCATTCTCCACATGTGGCCGCCGGCGGGGAAGAAGATGGATGCGTTCTTCCTGCGCATCCCGATCGTCGGCAAACTGATGCGCCTGGCCGGCACCGCCATGTTCGCACGCGGTCTGAGCATGTTGCTGGAGGCTGGCGTGCCGGTGCTCTCCGCATTGGAAACGGCCGGTGGATTGATGAAGAACCTGGCGATCTCCGGTCGCGTCGAACAGGCCCGCCAATCGGTCATGGGTGGCAACACGCTGGCCAAGCCGCTCACAGGCGGAAGAGAATTCATGCCCATGCTCCCCCGCATGATCGCCGTCGGCGAGGCGACCGGCACCATGAGTACGGTTCTGCTCAAAGTGGCCGATTTCCACGAGCAGCAACTCCAATCCTATGTCAAGCGCATGACGCTGATGATCGAGCCGATCATGACGCTGGTCGTGGGCGGGCTGGTTGGGTTCGTCTATCTGGCGTTCTTTATGGCGATTTATTCGACAATCGGCCACGGCTGATTTCCTGGCCGTATTCAGGAACGAAGGCAAATGACCTGACGGCACGAGACGGGCACGTGCGCCCAATCGGCTGGACAAATGCCCGCCCGCCATTGTCTGGAAGAGTCGGCCTTCATAGGCTGAAAGTTTGGCTGTTCAGTTGCCGCAACGGCGGGATTGGAAGTTCGTTCCTGAAGGAGCATACTCATGGCGGAAGGCGGAACGGTTCATCACACGCTCGGCGAACGAGCGGCATTTCAACTGGCCAACGTCACCAAGACGGCGCCGCAGTACAGCGCGATCACGCCGCGCTGGCTGGTTCGCTTTCTCGACTGGAAGCCCCTGGAGGCCGGCACGCTCCGCGTCAACCGCGTTGCCGATGAAAAATCGGTCGAAATTGTCTGCGACCAGAAGGAGGAACAGGCGATCCCCGAGACGTTTGTCAATTACGAGGAAAAGCCCCGCGAGTACACGCTGAACTCCATCTCGGCCGTCGTCGATGTGCAAACCAGGATATCCGACCTTTTCAGCAACCCGTTCGATCAGATTCGCGAGCAAGTGCGCCTGACGGTCGAGACGGTCAAGGAGCGGCAGGAAAGCGAGTTGCTCAACAACAGCGATTATGGACTGCTGAAGAACGTCGCCGATTCGCAGCGCATCACTGCCCGAAAGGGCGCCCCGACGCCCGATGATCTTGACGAATTGCTTACCAAAGTCTGGAAGGAGCCTTCGTTCTTCCTGGCCCATCCACGCGCCATTGCCGCCTTCGGCCGGGAATGCACGCGCCGCGGCGTGCCGCCGCCCAGCGTCACGTTATTCGGCGTTCCGTTTCTCACCTGGCGCGGTGTTCCCATCGTGCCCACGGACAAGATCCACGTCGATGGGAAAGCCAAGCCGACCGCCCCCAACGGCAAGACCAGTATTCTGCTCCTGCGCGTCGGCGAGAAGAAACAAGGCGTCATAGGCCTCTTCCAGCCCGGCCTGCCCGGCGAGCAAACGCCCGGACTTTCCGTGCGATTCATGGGAATCAACCGCAAGGCGATTGGCTCCTATCTCGTCTCGCTCTACTGCTCGGCCGCCGTGTTGACGGAAGACGCCATCGCCATCCTCGATCAGGTGGAAGTGGGCAATTATCATGAGTACAAGTGATCTGCCCAGGGGCGCTTCCGGATTGATCCCCAGCGCCGATATCGCTCGCTCGCTGAGTGGTGCGGGATTGCCGGATGTCGCGACGATGGCCAAATGGGCCAACGAGTTCTTCCGCGATGCGCCTGCGCAGAGCCACACGTCTGCGCCCCTGCCGCCGGATGCGCAGACGGTCACCATGCTCGCGGAAGACCAGCTTCGATCGGTGCCTGCCACGCTGAAGGCCGCGACGGCACCAGTGCAAGCGGCGCAATCAACTCCAACCTGGCCCGAGATTCCCGGCGGTGTCGCCGCCAGCGATTTCTCGCTGGCGCCATCATTTTCCTTCCTTCAGGAAGCGCGGAGCCTGTTTGTGAAGGCGACGCCGACGGCAAACACTGTTCCCGCCGAGGTGGCGGCACTGAAGATGCCCTACGACGCCGAACTCCGCGATCTTCCCGCCGCCTTGTCCGTCGCAGCGTCGCCCGGCGTTGCCCCGTCGGCCACGGAGGTGGCGTCGCCGCAAGTGCCGGGCACATCACTGAGCGAGCTCGATCCGGCCCGCTTTGGCGCATTCAATTTTCTTGACGATGCAAAGCCCCTTGATCGCAACCATCCACAGCCGATTGCCTCGCTTGTCCCATCCAAACTGGATGCCGTGGCGTTCCCCGATGTGTCCTCCGTCCCTTTTGATGTCGGCGCGATTCGCCGCGATTTCCCGATCCTCCAGGAAAAAATCAACGGCCGCCAGCTCGTGTGGCTCGACAACGCGGCGACAACCCACAAGCCCAGATCGGTCATCGATCGGCTCAGTTCTTTCTACGCCCACGAGAATTCCAACATCCACCGCGCCGCCCACACTCTTGCGGCTCGCGCGACCGACGCCTACGAAGCCGCCCGTGAAAGAGTCCGCCGATTCCTCAACGCCCCCTCTTCGCGCGAAATCGTTTTCGTCCGCGGCGCGACCGAAGGCATCAATCTCGTGGCCCAGAGCTGGGGCCGCCGAAACATTCAGAAGGACGATGAGATCGTCATCACGTGGCTCGAACACCACGCCAACATTGTCCCCTGGCAGATGCTCTGTGCCGAAAAAGGCGCCAAGCTGCGCGTCGTGCCAGTGGATAACTCCGGTCAGGTGTTGCTGGACGAGTACGAGAAGCTGCTGAACTCGCACACGAAACTCGTCGCTTTTGCCCATGTCTCCAACGCGCTGGGAACGATCACCCCGGTTCAAGACATGATCGCCGCCGCTCATCGCCATGGCGCCAGGGTGCTGGTCGATGGAGCGCAGGCGGTCTCGCACCTTCGCGTCGATGTGCAGACGTTCGATTGCGACTTCTATGTCTTCTCCGGCCACAAGGTCTTTGCCCCCACGGGCATCGGCGTGGTCTATGGCAAGGCTGATGTGCTCGGATCAATGCCGCCGTGGCAGGGCGGTGGCAACATGATCACCGACGTCACCTTCGAGAAGACGCAATATCAAACCCCGCCCGGTCGGTTTGAAGCCGGAACCGGCAGCATCGGTGATGCCGTCGGCCTCGGCGCTGCCATCGACTACCTCGAACGCATCGGCATGGTCAACGTCGCACGTCACGAGCACGACCTGCTGCTGTACGCGACCGAGGCGCTGCAGCGCATTCCCGGCCTGCACCTTATCGGCACGGCCCGCGAAAAGGCCAGCGTTCTATCCTTTGTCCTGGACGATTTCCGCACCGAGGATGTCGGCGCCGCCCTGAATCAGGAAGGTATCGCCGTCCGCGCGGGCCATCACTGCGCCCAGCCCATCCTCCGCCGGTTCGGCGTCGAAACCACCGTCCGGCCGTCGCTGGCTCTTTACAACACCTGTGAGGATGTCGATGCCCTTGTCAATGCCATCTGGAACTTGAAACAGGGGCGGCGTCCCACGGTCATCTGATTCATCGGTTCAACGCGTCAGCCGGTCAAATTCCCAGCCCATCGGCGACATAATGGTCGGGATACGCCGGTGTCCTGGGCACTTGATCTTCCAGAAACTCCGAAAACGCATACAGCAATCGTCGCGTTTCGGCGGCGGAATCCGGCCGCAGACGCGCGAACCTGTCCGCGGCCAAAAGAACCTGTGCCAACATATCATTGACCCCGCGCGCGTATCCCGCGTCATAGCCCCGTTCGCAATAGGCGCTGACCAGACTCGGCAGCACGCTCCGAAGAGCCGGCTCCTCGGCCGTCACTGCGGTTGGCTTCGCAGTTGCTTGTAATTCCAGGCTGTCCATAGAGCGTTACCTTTCTCGTGTATTGCGCCGTGATGGCGTGTGTGCAAGCCGGCATAGCGGCCGCCGGAGCACCCACTCCCCGGCGGCCGCAGGCGTCGAACCGGTCAAGCCTTCTTTTTCAACAATGTGGCCGGCAAATCAGCCCATGACGGCGCCGAATTTGATTCTGCGAGCAGGTCACCCAGGATCGCGCCGATTTCCGTGCCCGTGCCCGGCAGGAATGCCGAAAAGATCGCCGCGGACATTCGCGCCAGCGGCGTTTTTGATAAGGACTCCGCTGCGGTTGCCCCCAGCATCGCCGCGTGCGCGCGGTCTTTCAGCATCCCCGTGCCGAGATGGTGCCGCATCCGCGCTGTACTGCGCGGGTCGATCGAAGGGCGGTCTTTCTCGACATGGTCCAGGACGCGCGCCAGGGCGCAAACCTCCGGGAGTCCGATCAGCAACAAAATCACCGGGATTCCCAGCGCCCTGGCCAACTCGACGATTGTCGAGAGGCGCGGATCGCTTGACCCGGTCTCAATTTGGGCAATCGTCGCCCGCGAGATTCCCGAGATGTCGGCCAGTCGTTGTTGGGTAACTCTTGCCGCGACTCGCGCCGCCACAAGGTTCACGGCCAGGACGGCGTCTGCCGAGCCCCGGCCGGGTGCAATAATTGTCGGTGATAATTGAGACATCGTACGTCACTTTTGAATTTCTCAGGATAGAAGGAGCGTGGCAGCGCCGGTCGGCACGGGCCCCGGAAAGACGCCGGTCGGGCTTATTCATGAAGCCGATTCGACGTCGTCAGCGAGACCCGCTCGTACACCCGAATTGACACAGTGACGCGGAGGCTCGCCTGAGCCGGCTGCCGAATAAGAGGATGCCAAAGCCTGCGCCACGCATTTTTTGCGATCACGGCCGGCAGCTTGGACATATAATCCTACTATTCCGACCGATTTTATAGGCGTAACTATGACAACGCATCGTTGGTTTGTCAAGCGTCCAGTCTCGCATTTCGACCAAGCTCGATTTCCTACCGATTTAGTTCCGAATTGCGCCTATTCCGATAGACAAATAGGGAATTAGCCCTTGCCATGATTTGCCGCACTGTTATTTTCCCGGTTGCTGCTATGAGACACAGGCAAGCATCTTCGATTGCTGAATCAGGGACCGCCCGGCGGGCCTCAATTCAAGCCCGTCAGGACGTGACGGGTGAATGTCAATTCACCTGTGCGTGTTGATCGATCCAGTCCAATCCCGCCCTCGATCCGCCACGCCACTCTGTTCCCGATTGCGTCGTCCGGCACAAACGCCGTGACGACTCCAGTACCCAAGATCCTTTTTTTCGTCCGGCTTGGCCGCTCATTGCCCGCCCGACGTCAGGAGAATTACATCATGAAATCGTTCATTCTTGCCGCGCTCGCCGCAGCCGCTCTGTCGCTTCCATCAACTGTATTCGCAGGCCCAAATGACAATCCGGCCGCAGCCGCCCCGTCGGCATCAACGGATTCCATCGGTTCGGCCGACAGCGCAGCAGCCTATCCGTCCACATTCAGTTTCCTGAGTTCCGACCCGATTTACGCCGACGCCGCACAGCCGTCCGCCACCCCGCAAAAAGGCCCGCCGCTTCCATTCCACGACATCGAAGGATTTGGCGGCGGTGCCATCACGCCCATGGCTTATCTTGTCAACCCGCCTTTGGGTACCAACACCTTGGGCCTGCCTTCCGCCGCCGTCTCCTACGTCAACCTGGGCCAGAAAGACCTTGAGGCCTTCACCATCACAGAAAACGTCATTGGACGCGTCGAATTGGGATTTGGCGCCGACCGACTCGGCCTGGGCGATTTGCCCGATGACATCCAGAAAGCGACTGGCGTTGACATCCATACCACGGACGTTTGGCTCTACAATTTCAATGCCCGCGGCCTGCTGATCCCCGAAAACAGCTTCAACTCCCAATGGGTGCCCGCACTTACGGGTGGCGTTCACTTCAAATACAATGACGGCATCGCCAACGTCAACAACCGGCTTGGCAGCGCCCTCGATTCCATCGGCTATAGGAAGGACGAGGCCTTTGACTTCACGCTCACCGCGTCAAAGACCTTTCCCAATGTGTTTGGACGCCCCTTGATAGTCTCCGCCGGCGGACGGGAAAGCGAAGGCGCCCAACTCGGTTTCCTCGGCTTCGGCGAAAGCTACCGAACCACCTTTGAAGGCAACATCGCCTATCTCCCAACCGATTGGCTTCTGGTCGCCTATGAATTTCGCCAAAAGACCGATCCCTACGGCCAGATTCCCGGACTGATCGGCAGGGAAAACGACTGGCACGCCCTGGACGTCAGTTGGATTCCCAATGCACACATCGACGTCACGGCCGGCATCGGCTACTTCGGCGTACTCGCCAACGCCCGCGCGGATTCGGCCTTTTGGCTTCAGTTGAAATACGAGTTTTGACGTGGCATTCTTCACACGCCCCAATTCAAGCACAGAGGTGCATGAGCATGTCGAAATCAAACATTTATTCCTCCATTGTTCAAACGACGTACAACACGCCGTTGGTCAAACTCTCGCGCACCGCGCCCGAGGGTGCCACGGTTTTGGTCAAGCTGGAGTTCTTTAACCCGCTGGCCAGCGTCAAGGACCGCATCGGGCGGGCCATGATTGAAGATGCCGAAGCCCGCGGTATCCTCAGACCCGAGACGCATATCATCGAGCCCACCAGCGGCAACACCGGCATTGCCCTGGCGTTTGTCGCCGCGTCACGTGGTTACCGCCTGACTCTCACGATGCCCGAATCGATGAGTATCGAACGGCGGGCTCTGCTGAAATTCCTCGGCGCCAACCTCGTTCTCACGCCCGCCGCAGAGGGGATGCGAGGCGCCATCAACAAGGCCAGTGAAATCGCCAACACCACCGAGCATAGTTGGATACCCCAGCAGTTCGAGAATCCCGCCAATCCCCTCGTGCATGAACGCACGACCGGCCCGGAAATCTGGAACGATACCGGCGGCAATGTCGACGTGATCGTCGCTGGCGTCGGCACGGGCGGTACGATCACCGGCGTGACACGTTTCCTGCGAACCAAGAACCCCGCCGTCCAGGCCATCGCCGTCGAGCCGGCCGATTCACCCGTCATCTCCGGCGGCAAGCCCGGCCCGCACAAGATTCAGGGCATCGGCGCTGGTTTTGTCCCCAAGAATCTGGACACGTCCCTCCTCAATGGCGTGGAAACCGTCACCAACGATGAAGCCGTCCAGACCTCACGCCGTCTGGCCAGGGAGGAAGGCATTCCCGGCGGCATTAGCTCCGGCGGAAACGTGGCCGTTGCTCTGCGCCTCGCTGCCAAACCGGAATATCAGGGCAAGGCCATCGTCACCTTCCTTGCCGACTTCTCCGAACGATATCTGTCAACCGTGTTGTTCCCGCAGGAACAGCCGGCCGCCTCGAAATAATGCATGTACCGCGAGCGGTCTTCCGCTCAGAAAGGACTTTCATCATGTCGCTACCATCATCCGCTCACCTTGGGACCAAAGCTCTCCACGCCGGCCAGGAGGTCGATCCCACCACCACCGCCCGCGCCGTCCCCATCTACGCCACAACCTCTTATGTCTTTAACAGCCCCGAACACGCGGCAAATCTCTTTGGTTTGCGCGAATTCGGTAATATCTACACGCGCCTCATGAACCCCACCAACGACGTCCTGGAAAAACGTCTGGCCGCGCTGGACGGTGGGGCCGCAGGTTTGGCCTTTGCCTCCGGCCAAGCCGCCATTACGGCGGCTTTGTTGACCATCGTCCACGCCGGCCAGAATTTTATTTCGGCCACCAGCCTCTACGGCGGAACCTGGACGCTCTTCACCCAGACCTTCAAGAAGCTCGGCATTGAGGTCCGTTTCTTCGATCCCGCCAAACCCGAGACCCTCAGCAAACTCGTCGATAAAGACACCCGGGCCGTATATCTCGAAACCCCCGGCAACCCCAAGAACGACGTCCCGGACTATAAGAAACTCACCGCCATCGCCCACAGCCACGGCCTGCCGACCATCGTCGACAACACCGCTCTGACCCCCGCGCTCTTCCGCCCCATCGAGCACGGCTTCGATATCGTCGTCTATTCCACGACCAAGTTCATCGCTGGCCACGGCGTCCACGTCGGCGGCGCCATCGTCGACAGCGCCAAGTTCCCCTGGGCCAAGGAACCCGAGAAATGGCCGGAATTCACCTCCCCATCCCCGTCCTATCACGGCCTAGTGTTTGAAGAGGTACTGCGCCCCATCGGCAACATCGCCTACATCATCCACATCCGCACCCACTGGCTCCGCGACACTGGCGGCTGCCAAAGCCCCTTCGGCTCGTTCCTCACGCTGCTCGGCTTGGAAACGCTGCATTTGCGACTCCAACGCCATTCCGAGAACGCCCTGGCCGTCGCCAAATTCCTCCAAAAACATCCGGCCGTCGCGTGGGTCAATTATCCGGGCCTGCCCGAACACCCGGATGCGGCCAACGTAAGGAAATACCTTCCCGACGGCCAAGGCGCGATCGTCGGCTTCGGCATCAAGGGCGGCAAGGTGGCCGGCGAGAAGATCATCCGCAACGTGAAACTGTTCAGCCACCTGGCCAATATCGGCGACGCCAAATCCCTTATCATCCATCCGGCAACGACGACGCATTCGCAACTGACTGCTGAGGAACAGGCCCAGACCGGCGTCACGCCCGAGTACGTCCGACTCTCCATCGGCATCGAAGATGTGAGCGACATCATCGCCGATTTGGATCAGGCGCTGAAAGCCTCGCAAACATGAATCCAGGCGATGCCCGCCGCCATGAGATTCTCGCGCCAGGGCAACAATGCCCGTGAGCTTTCTTTCTACAGGTGGCGGATTCGGCCGGGGCTCGCACCGCGCGGGCCGGGGGGGGCGGCCGACTGGGCCGCCTGTGGCGAGCGGTGTCGGTCCAGCGGACGCCGCGGCGTCGCTCGCCTTCGCTCAAATTATTGCTGATCCGAGCAGGCTGTTACCCGCAAGGCGTTGGGTCGCGAAATCCCCCGGTGCTTTGGTGACACAAATCGGTGACATGATATATTTGCAGTTACCCCGATATTGCGACAAGGCCCTGTCAAATTGATGGTTATCGGCGAGCGCCAACATACGACCATCGGTGCAAAGACCGATGCTCCAGCAAACGAACAATTCCCGCCTTCCATAACCCTATATTTTACAAGCAATTGCACCCGGCAGGACTTGAACCTGCAACAACCGGTTCCGAAGACCGATGCTCTATCCAATTGAGCTACGGGTGCGGCGACGGGATTGATCCCGCTGATGGCTATCCTACCTGCGCGGCCGCGGGGATCAAATTCGGGGCGTCGCCGATCACGACGGATTCGCCTGGTCGAGTTTCAGAGAAAAGGGGACTGGAGCGGTCTCGATCATGCTGGTTGTGCCCCTGACGGTCAGGGCGTTTGGCTTGTGAAGATCGAGGACGACGATTTCGTTGCTGCCTTTCTTAAGGAAATGCTCGGAGAGAAACAGCGAGCGGACGCCGCCGCGGTCCCAGAAGCGGCCGAGGTTGTGGCCGTTTACCCACACCACGCCAAAGCCGAAGTTGCGCATGTCCAGGAAAGTGCTGGCGGGATTGTCGACGTTGAAGCTGGCCTGATAGAACGAAGGAGTGTCCGGCGGGCCGCCGTAGGCGGAGACGCCGAAGCCCACGAGATGTTCGCTCTCCATCGGCAGCGAGTAGATGTCCCAATCGGTCAATTCGTTGCCGTCGAGGTAGGCGCCGCCGATCAAACCCTTGCGGGCGAGGTTTTGCGTACCGGAATCCGTGACGACGCTGATTCGGCCGAGGTTATAGACGAGCAGATCGAGGGTGACGGGGGCGGTCTCGCTTAGGGTGATGATGTTGCTGTTCCGGACGGGAAGGGTGATGCTGTTGCTGCCGGGTCCGAAGCCGACGAACGATTCGCCGACGACTTTGCCGTTGACCATAGTGATGGTGTAGTCCATCGCTTGCTTGAGTTCGAGCTTACCCTTAAGGCCGTCGGGGAATTTCTTGCGGTAGTCAACGAATCCATACGCCTGGTTGAGATTCTCCATCGAGACCGGCTCGTGCGATGTGATGGTGGGCTTGGTGTCGCCCCACGAGAGGCGATTGAACAGCGTTCCGGCGTATTGCAGAGTCACGGCGGGCAGATCAGCCACCGGCGGATCATCAGGAATCGCCGGGGGCGTAATGTTCAGCCGCTTGGTCAGCAAATCGCGCAGCGTGCGGTATTTCGTTGTAACCCGCCCGGCCTCGTCGACGGGGGCGTTGTAATCATAACTTGTGATGACCGGCAGCGAGTAATTGCAGCCGTTCGAGAATCCATAGTTGGTTCCGCCGAAGAACAGATAGTAGTTGAACGAGCACTTATGATCGAGCAGGAAGTTGGTCCAGCCGACGATCGAATCCAGGGAGGCGTTCTTTGTCGCGATGGGCTGGCCCCAGCCGGTGAACCATGCGGTATAGACTTCCGGGGCGATAATGGGGAAATCGCCGGCGACGGCCACTGCCTGCTGATAATCCGCCTCGGTGTGCAGGCCGTTGCGGCCGCGCAGCAGGCCGGGGTATGGGTCGGTCCCCGGCCGTGAGAGCGAGCCGGGATCGCAGACGAACAGCGGCACATCAAACCCGGCGTCGGTGAAGACCTGGTGCAGCGTGTGCATGTAGTCGTAATTGCCCTTTGGCGTCAGATCGTTGGCGACGATGGCGTATTCGTTTTCGATCTGCACCATGAGCAGCGGCCCGCCCTTTGTCACCTGGAAATCGGCCACTTCCTTATATACGCGATTGATATAATCCCGCGACCACTGAACGTAAGTCGGATCGTTACTGCGGATTTTCACCTCGGGATTCTTCAGCGTCCAATAGGGGATGCCGCCGTATTCAACTTCGGCACAGCAGTAGGGCCCCGGACGGAGGATGCACCAGAGCCCGTTGTCCTGACAAAGCTTGAGCATCTTCCGCACATCGTTGGTGCCGGTGAAATCAAACTTGCCATGTTCGGGCTCGACCTGGTTCCAGAAGAGATAGAAGCTGAGCGTGTTCAGCCCCATCGCCTTGGCCTGTTTGACGCGCAGCTCAAAATCCTCCGACAGCGTCCGGCTGAAATGCATCTCGCCGCTGATAAGCTGAATCGGCTGGCCGTCGATGAGGAATTGCTTGTTACGGGTTTCAAACTTATGCGGCTTGCCGTCGGGAACGGGCGGGGCTTGTGCCCCCAGGCGCAAGGGGAAGATCAATGCAAGAACCGCAACGGCGATCAATCCAGGCAGCGGATGGCGGATCATAAGAGTGTCTCGCGGTGAATGTGAAAAGTCATGACGACCAAGTTCCTCGCGCGTTGGATTGTACGCGAAAAGCGGAGGCGAGCCACAGAGCGGACTGGGCTCGCTCTTTTTCCCCCTCTCCCTGTACTCTGGGAGAGGGTTGGGGTGAGGGTCTTGACCTTGAGGGTCTTGACCCATCGCTCGCGTACGCGATCCGATGGCAATGCTCGGCCGCCGCGATCACACGCCCCGACTGACCGTATTCGCCAAGCGCCTTGGCGCCCAATCGACGGACGCGGAGAGAAAACCGTGGGATCTGCTGCGCGCCGGCCAGTTGGCCGGTTATCGCTTCCGGCGTCAACAACCCGTGGCTGGGTATGTCGTCGATTTCATTTGCCTCAAGGCGAACCTCGTGATCGAACTTGACGGCGGACAGCACACTGAACCGGAGGCCAATGCCCGCGATGCCCAGCGCACGCGGCAGTTGCAAGAGATGGGCTTGCATGTGTTGCGCGTGCCGGACGATGAAATACTGAAAGACCCGGACGCGGTGATGAGAATCATCGTCCGCCAAATCGAAGCCGCGAAGCCCTCACCCTGACCCTCTCCCAGAGTACAGGGAGAGGGGAAAAGAGGGGGCGAGCGGTCGCCTCTCCCAGAGTGCAGGGAGAGGGGAAGAGAGCGGCAACCTGCTGCCGATCGCTTATCCGCGCCGCCTGTATCACGGCGCCGGCGGGGTTTTCTTGCGGCGGAGGCGGGCCATGCCCTTGATGCCGCCCCACGCCACCAGTGCCCACGGGCCCACCAGAAGCAGGCCGATGATGATGATCCGCACGCTCCAGCCCAGCCCCACCAGGCTGGTGGCCAGGCCGTTCTTGAATGTTGGCCAGAACTCGGCTTCGGGGGCGACAAGTCGGTCCTGGCTGTGGATGGTGGCGTCGACGCGGGAGCGCTGGACTGGGCCTTGCGGCGCGTTGGGGTCCGTGCTCACCTGTTCGGATTTCACGCTCCCGGCACTGTCCAGCACGGGGCCGATCATTGCGAGCTTGCCGGCCGGGAAATCCACCACGAGATGCTCGATGGCGATGCCATCGGTGGTTCGAGCGGGGTCATCGGCGACGATTCGCCCACCGGCCGCCAGGGCGGCGTCGCGCAGGTTGTGTGCGGACTGGGCCGGGTCGCTGGCGATCATGTCGATCGTCGTCGTCTGCCGCGGCGGCAGTGCCTGGGCATCAACGACCACCAGATCGATTTCGACCTTGGCATCCACGGTGTTCGCCTGCTCGTCGGCGCGAACCACCTGACTGGTCACCGACTGCCCGGCCTTGCTGATGGCGGCATCGACCGCTTCTTCTCTGCTCCGCAACACCTGGAATTTCAAATCCGCCCGCTGCAGCGGCGCCTGCAAATCGTTCAATTGCGAAACAAACACCCGCGCCCCGGCCGTCTGGGCGGCGGACAATATCGCGTTATACGCGGCCGGCACCGCGTCGGCGGCGATCATCCGCTGCATGGTCTGTCGCGGGGCCAGAGCGGCCATGTCCACGAACGTAACCTTCACTTCCACCTTGCCATCCAGCGAGTTCTCGGTGTCGGTGTTGCGGGCCTCCTGGCTGGAGGTCACGATCCCCGCCTGGCCGATCGCGCTCTCGATGGCATCCGCCTTGGCGCTGGTCACTTCCAGATCGAGCGATGCCCCAGCCGATCCCGTCTGGCCCTGTTCGCTGGCGGCCAGGACTCTCGCCCCGGCCGTCTGGGCGGCGGCCAGAACCGCGGCGTAACTGTCATGCACCGTCGGCGTCGCCGCGATCGAACGCGTGCGAATCTCGCGCGGCTGCACCGACGACCAGCTCGCCACCTGGATATTGAATCCCTGCTTGGCCGTCGTCACGTTGGCCGTGTCCGGGTTCTCCGTCTCCGTCAGATGCATCACCTGACCCATGCCGCGGATGTTGGCCAGCATGGCATCGGCCCCGGCCGACGGTACCTCGATGCTGATCGACGCCGACACCTGCTCCGGCTTGGGGCGATTGAGGCTGGAACCCACGACGCGCCCGCCGGCCTTGGTCGCGCCGTCGAGGATCGAGTGATACACCGTCTCGACATCGTCCGTGCAGACCAGGCTCATCACGTTGGTCACGCGCGGGGCCACATTGGCCAGGTTGTAGATGGACAGATTGAACACCGCCGCCTTGCGCTCGACCTTGTCGGGGCTGGCGATGCCGTTGCCGTTCTCGATGGTCGGCGACTTCACCGGCTCGCCGGTCGGGCCGCTGGTCGTTGTCTGCCGCGTCACCTCCAGACGCGCCACCTTGCTGTTCTTAAAGGCCCTGATCTGGTCGATCATCGCCCCGGCGGCATCCGGCGGAACCTGCGCCACCACCGTCGCCGCAAACTGCCCCGCGTCAAGCTGCTTCATGTCGGATGAGATCACCTGACCCTTGGCATCGTCAATCAGCTTCAGCACCGCATCGCGCGTGGCCGACACATCATCCGCCTCGATCCCCGCGTCGATGGTCTGAGTCTGGGCGCTGGACACGGCCGCGGCGATGTCCTTCTCGGTCATCGTCACCGTCAGCGTCGCCATCCCCACCAGATTGTTGTAATACAAAATCTCGCCGGTGATCTGCTCGATCTTCTCGCGCCACTGGCCCAGTTGCTGCTCGGCCGCAACCAGATCCTTCATCTCACCCTTGCCGTTCTTGATATCGTCGATGAGGCGGTCCTGCATGGCCTCGGCGGCGCGCAGTTCGCTTTGCAGATCGGTGTAATCCTTGGTGATGTCCTGGGCGGCGATCTTCTGCCCCTTGATATCCCCCAGCGGCCGGAGCTTGATGACCAGATCGTCCAGATTCTGCGGCGGCACGCGCAGCGTCACCGAACCCTGCATCTTCCCGTTGGCCAGTTTCTGCGAATCGTTGGTCGCGATATATCCGCCTTCATTGGTGATGACGGATTGGATCATGATGACGGCCACTTCGAAGTTGGGCACCTCGAATTCCATGCTGCCGTTACGAATGATGATCGGCCCGGCCGCCTGCTGCTGCGCGGGCTTCTGTGCCGGCGCGGGCGGTTGCGCGGCCGGCTGCACTGGCGCGCCGCCGCCGGTGGTGGGTTTGCCACTATTCGCCGCGCCAGGCCCGGCCGACGGGGGGGTGGTGGCGGAGGATGTGCCGCCCGGATTGCGCGCAGCCAAGGTCGGGTTGCCGCCGTTGGCGACCAGCTCCGTCGAATTGACGTACGCGCCGCCCGGACTGATTCCAAACGTGTTGCCGGAGCCGGTGAGCAACGCGGTGCCGCCGTTCATAACCAGACCGCCAGCGCTGCTATCGTCCGAGCCGTAGAAGTCTTTGTTCGCAGAGTTTAGCTGAGTGGCCAAGGACGTTGTATCCGAGGGCGTACTTGGCGCTGCGGAAACGGGCGCGGCTATTGCCGTCGGCTGGACCGGTGTTGTTACGCCCTTTTCGCTCTCGCCGGCCGCTTTGGCGGCGTCCGCCGTCTTCGCGGCCTCATCGGTCGGGATATCCTTCTTGTTGGCGTCGGTCGCAATGGAAGCCTGCCCCAAGTCCTCGCTGCGGCGGAGTTTCATTTGCGACAAGAGGTCATCGCTCGTCACGCTTTCCTTCTCGGCCTGTTTGGCAACATCGGGCAGTGTGCTGGCATACATCGACGGCCGCCCGGCCTCGCTGTTCCGCGCATCCGTCGCCGGCCGGAAATAGGTTGGGGCGGAGGGGGCGGCCGGCGAGGGCCAACTCAGCACGCCTCCGGCGACGATGAGGCCGCTCCCGCCAACGTCGCGACGATTGAACACGGGGGTCGTGAGGCCGTTGTCTGAGGCTGGCGGATTGGAGGCCGCGCCGCCGATGGTGTCCGGGGCGGGCGTTTCCGGGGCCTGTGTGAAGCCGCTGTTTGCGCCGGTGACCGCGACGGAACGGTTGCGGTACATATCGGCGCTGGTGCTGTCGAGCTTGCCTCCGCCGACGAGCGAGCCCGCGCCGACCGTAGTTTGGCCGGTGTAGGTGTTGTTGCCGCCGAGCGCGAGAGTGCCAACGCCGACCTTGTTAATGCCGCCAAAGTCGAGACTGCCGACGTTGAGGGTCACGTTGTTGCCATTTGTGTCAAGCGTAGCACCGTTGTTGCCGGCGAGTGCGAAGTTGTTGTTCCAATACAGCGGGTTGGCCGCAGTCCCCGCCGACGAGCCGAGACTGCTTGTGCCGCCAAGGCTGCTTGTGCTGCCGCGGCCGCCACCTCCGCCGCCCCGGCCGCCCCGGCCGGGTTGGCCTTGGCCGCCTTGATCGGCGGCGGGGGCCGCCAACGCGAAGGTCGGGTCGATGGTGCCATCCGCCTTGAATCCGGCCGAGGCGTACGACTTGATCTCGGCGGGGGCGGCGGTGGCGCTGTTGGGCAGAGCGCTCGGCCTGTCCAGACCCTCGATCATCTCGGCGGCACGCTTAATGTTGTGCGACGTATCCGTGACGATCACCACATTGGCGCCATTGTTGGACGTCACGACGGCCTCGGGCGACAGCGCCGCCTTCAGTTCGGGCGCGATCTGCCCGGAAGGAATGCTCCTGAGTGGCATAACCTGCGTGATGACCTGTTGGCTGTCGGCAATCTGGCTTGGATCATTACCGTAGCGCACGGGCACTTTTGCGTTCAGGCTCTGGCCGGCGATCGTGCCTGGGGTCGTGTCGAAGCCATGGGCGGCCTGGATATTAGCGTACGGGACTTTCTTCTGCTCCGCATCCATGTCCAAAGTCGAGAAATTCTGAAGCTGCTCGTCGTGGTACGTTTTCTGGTGGTTGAGAACGGCCTTGTCCTGCACCAGCAGATGCAGGTTCTTGGCGTATTCGTTGTGGGGGTCGAGATCGAGAATCTGATCGATGACACCCAGCCCATCCTCGTATTTGCCGTCTTCGATATAATTGTTGGCGGCTTGGGTCAGCCTCTCGATTTGGCCAGACTTTGTGGCCTGACTGGCCGATGAGTTGACCGCGATTGGGTACCCCTCGAAGCCCGTATACGCCGGCCATGCGTCAGTTTGATCCTTCGCATAACCGGCCATCGCCATGCCGATCGAGTGCATGTTGGCAGCGGACTTGACCATCGCCAACTTGTTGCCGGCCGTCCTGAGCCACGCGAGGGATTGGGGCAGGCGGACCTGCCCGCCTGTGAGGGCGGGTTCGGCGACGTAGCCGATGGCACCCATGATGATGGCGGCGGCGACGGCCGAGCCGGCGCGGCGGACCATGGGATGAACCTTCATTTGCGGCATGTGCGGCAGGCGCAGCAGCCGTTTGCGGGCCGGGACGCGGCTCAGGCGGCCGATGATGCGCTCCTCGATGCCGTCGGCCCGGTGCGGATCGAACGACCGCACCAGGGCGGCGTCGAAACGGCGCAGTTGATCCATCACCCCCGAACACCGCGCGCACGCGGCCGCATGTGTGCCAAACCGCTCGGCCTCGTCACCCGCCAGCCCACCGGCCAGTTGTGCGGCCATGCGTTCCTCGAACCAGACGTGTTCATTGATTTGTTCGGTCATGGTGTACCTCGAAAGGTGCCGGGGGGAAATTCAGGATTAACCGCAGAGACGCGGAGGACGCAGAGAAGAATTGAACCACGGATGGGCACGGATGGGCACGGATAATGCCCGGCGGCTCGCGCTCTTTCCCCCTCGCCCTGTACTCGGGGAGAGGGTTGGGGTGAGGGGTCTTTGAATGCGGGGCGGTTCTGCGAATCGACCCCCACCCTTACCCTCCCCCTGAGTACAAGGGGAGGGGACAAGAGGCAATCGCGGGATGGGCGCGGATAAGAAGAATGGCCCCAATCTGATCCGTGTTTATCCGTGTAATCCGTGGTCAAATCGCATTTGCTCCGCTTGAGCGTTGAGTTGGTGCAGGTCGGGAGCTGGTCAGGTATCAGTGGCGTCATCGTTGTCCACCTCGTGGGCCGGTGGCCGAGGTGGTTGGGGCGGCGTGGGAAGCCGCGGCGGGCAGGGTTGTCGCGGCCGGAGAATAATCGTCAAGATCGCCAGGCAGATTGGCGATGGTGTCGCAGATCAGGATATTGCCCACCTGCACCACGCCAACGCCGTCGGGCGCCAGCGCGATGCCGAGCACAGCCCCGATATCGTCGGACGAAACAGGTTGCGGCGATGCGCAAGTGACGCGGCCGGGGATGAGTACCTTCTTGATGACGATATATCCGGACTTCTCCGCCACGTAGCTCAAAACCGCATCGGGCGCCACGTTGTGGAAATTGAGAGTCAACATGGTTGTGGGGGGTGGCTTGCCCGGCAGCGAGGACGCGGGGCGAGCGAAGCGGTTTTTCGGCAGGTTGTCGAGGGTATCGATGGTCAATGTGTCACCCTGCCGCAGCACGCCCCAGCCGTCGACTTGCAGCGCCATGTCGAGCATGGCCGGAATATCGTCCCGGGGAATAGGATTGGGGCTCTGGAGCGTGATCCTGCCCGAGACCGGGGCAAGTTTGACGATGGTGAATCCTCCCTTGGCGGACAGATCATCCAGAACCTGGCTGATGGAGGCGTTCCTGAAATGTACCGCGATCACGGTGGTGGGAGCGGCGATGCCGGTGCCGGTGGTTGTTGCGGGGCCATCGGGGAGCAATTGCGGCATCGTTGTTGGCTCGGCCGCGTACGTGATCGCGACCATGATGAGAGCGACGAAAAATGCGGCGGCGGAGCGGAAGAGGATTGAACCACGGATGGGCACGGATGGGCACGGATAATGCCCGGCGGCTCGCGCTCTTTCCCCCTCGCCCTGTACCCGGGGAGAGGGTTGGGGTGAGGGGTCTTTGAATGCGGGGCGGTTCTGCGAATTAACCCCCACCCTCACCCTCCCCCTGAGTACAAGGGGAGGGGAAAAGAGCGGAGCCGGCGACAACGTCGGGCATTCCTTATGGTTACGCGGCATCATTGTCCACCTCGCGATCCGCTTTCTGCGTGCGGCATGGTGGCGGGAGTCGTTGTCGGGCCGGTTGTCGGCGGCTTGTCCAGGTTCCGAACCGCCTGGAGGACGCGCCTGACGTTGTGGGGTGTATCGTTGGCAATTATCAGGTTGCCGGACGGCGGTGTGGTGTAATCGGGAGCGTCGACATTGATATCCGGCACCGACGAGCGGAGCTCCTTCAGCAGTTGATCCGCGGGGAGGTTCTTTACGGGGATGATCTGATGGGCAATCACGTTGTCGGTGTCGGGGATCTGGTCCGGATCGGTGCCGATGCGAAAGGCCGGACCGGATAGGCCAATAAAGGTAAGGTCGATCCGGGTGTCGATCACTAGGACGCGGCCCATTGGCAGCACCCCGTAGTCGTCGGCCTCGAGGGCGGCGTCGAGAAACGGGAGCATTTCGTCGCTGGAGACCGGCTTTTCGGATCGCAGAGTGATCCTGCCTCCCACCGGCGCCGTCTTGACGAAGATATATCCCGTTTTTCTGGACAGATCGTTCAGCACTTCCTCGATCGATGTGCCCGTGTAATTCAGCGTCACCATGACCGGCGTCGGCGGCGTCGCAAAGTAGTGGAGATCGTCCGCGGGTCGCGTGGTGCCGGTCAGGTCAATGGTGTGCGGATAGGTTGTCGCGGCCGATTGGGAAGGAGAGGCCCCGGTGGCCGGCTGGGCGGCATGGCAGATGGCGACCATGACGAGGACGGCCAGAAATGCGAACGCGGAGCGGAAGAGCATTGAACCACGGATGGGCACGGATGGGCACGGATAATGCCCGGCGACTTGCGCTCTTTCCCCCTCGCCCTGTAAGCGGGGAGAGGGTTTGGGTGAGGGGTCTTTGAGTGCGGGGCGGTTCTCCAATTCGACCCCCACCCTCACCCTCCCCCTGAGTACAAGGGGAGGGGATAGAACCAGCCGAGCGGCGGATGGGGTCGGGAGTTGGTCAGGAATGAGCGGCGTCATTGTTGTCCACCTCTTGATCGGCGGTCTCGATCCCGCAGGATTCGGGGTCGATGTATTGCCGCAGCGTGTCGAGCCCTCGTGCAAGTAGCCCACGTAATGAACCATTGCTCACCGCCAATTGGCGAGCGATGGTGTTGTAGTCGGCGCCGGCCAGATAACGCAGGGCCAGCACCTGGCGATATTCCTCGGGGAGCTGACGCATGGCCAGCAAGAGCCGTGCGGCCTGCTCCTGGCGTTCGGCCAGTTCCGAGGGTGACAACCCCTTGTCACGAGCGGCGGCGCTTTCCGACTCGGCATTGCCCAAGGGGACAATGCGAAGGAACCCGCCGCGTTTTATGCGATGGCGGCGGCGTGCGGCATCGACGGCCACGCGATTGGCCACGGAAGCCAGCCAGCCGCGCATGGATGCCCCTTGCGACAGCTTCCCGATGCACCGCCACGCCAGCAGGTAGGTATCCTGCGTCAAATCCTCGGCCAGTTCGGGATTGCCGGTTTCCAGATAGAGGCGCGCGTAAATCCACTTGCCGGTGCGTCGAACGATCTCATCAAACGCCCGGCGGTCGCCTTGGCGGCTGAGTTCGACCAGCACCTGATCCGTTTCGATCAATCGCTCGCTCCCGTTCATCTATATAGACGCTTTTGGCGGGCGTTGCGCGCGCGAAATTCCGAGATTTTTTTCCTGGCCGGCGGATGACAGGATGACAGGATGACAGGGTGACAGGGTGACAAGACGAGGGGCGGTGGTTCCTTCACCTTGTCACCGTGTCACCAAGTCACCTTGTCATCTTCAATCCGGCGAGTGAAATCCACCGCTGGAAGGCTCTGCCGCAACGAACGGCCCCCCCGCGCGCTACGCTCCTGCGTGCAGGAAATAGTCCATCAGTTCGTGGCCGTGGGTGATGGCAAGGCCAGTTGAAGCGGCGTTGCGCTCGTTGTAGGGGAGTTGGACGATGCCGCTGACGCGGGTGCCGGCCATGGCGAAGGGGGTGGGCGAGCGGCCGTGGCGGCGGGTGGCGATGTTGGTGGGGTGGTCGGGCATGACCAGGATGCGCCACTCGTCGAAGGTTTTCAGCTTCTCCAGGACCGGGCCGACGATGTATTTGTCGATGTGCTCGATGGACTGTACCTTGGTGCGGAAATCGGCCTGGTGCGAGGCTTCGTCGGGGGCCTCGATGTGGGAGAAGACCAGGTCGTATTTGTCGAGCATTTCGGCCGTGACCCGGCCCTGTTCGGCGTAGTTGGTATCGTGGAAACTGGTCATGCCGGCGACTTCGCGGACGTCCCAGCCGAGCAACACGGCCAGACCGCGGAGCAGATCGACGCCGGTGATCATGCAGCCGGAGTTGACGTGGAAGCGGTCGCGGAATTTGGGCATGGCCGGAGCGTGGCCCTGTCCCCAGAGCCAGACCTGGGTGGCGGGGTTGTGGCCGGTTTCGCGGCGGACCTGGTTGATCTCGTGCTCGGCGAAGAGTCGCTGGGAGGATTCCATGATATCGCGGAGAATCTGACTGCCCTTGCCGCGCGGGAGGTGTTTGGCGATGGGCTGCTCGGGGATTTCGTGGGGCGGGATGGTGGCAAGGTCGAACGTCTCACCGCCGCGATAGACCAGGAGATTGCGATAGCTTACACCTGTATAAAACTCCCAGCCGGCCAGATGAAGCGATTTTTCCAGATCGCGGATGAGCTTTTGTGCCTCGGCATCGCCGATGCCACCGGCAGAGTGGTCCTTCATCAGACCGTCGGACGTCGTGACCAGATTACAGCGGAAGACCCAATCGGTGGGAGCGAGTGGGATTCGTTGTGCGGCGGCTTCGAGGGGGGCACGGCCGGTGTGGAATTTCGCCGGGTCGTAGCCGAGCAGGCACATGATGGCGACATCGCTGCCGCTCTCGAAACCGTCGGGAACGGTTTGCGCAGTGCCCTGCCGGCCGGTGGTGGCGATGCGATCCATGTTGGGGATGTTGGCGGCTTCCAGGGGCGTTTTGCCGGCCAGTTGCGGGAGGGGTTCATCGGCGGCACCGTCGGGGATGATGATGGCGTATTTCATGATGAAGGGGTGAAGTCACAGGCCGTCGGCGGCGGCGAATTCCTTTGGCGAATCGACGATGCGGAGGCAGACGGTCGGGGGCATGATGGACGGGAGGCGGTCGATCTCCGCCAGGGCCGCCGCCACGGCGCCCTCGCGGGCAAGGTGCGTGGTGATGACCACCGGCACGGCGCGGGCGTCGCCCGATTCGTGCTGCGAGATGGCGGCCAGGCTGATGCGATGTTCGCCGAGGATTCGCGTGATCTGGGCCATGACGCCCGGCTCGTCGCGGGCGGCGAGTCGGAAATAATACCGGCTGGAAAGCTGGTCAAACGGCAGAATCTTGGCCGGTGCGATCTGGTCGGGATAGATGTTCAATTGCGTAAACGCCAGTTTGGTGAGGCCCAGGGCCACGCTGACCAGGTCGGCGACGACGGCGCTGGCGGTGGGGGACTGGCCGGCGCCCCGGCCGTAAAACAGCGCGTGACCCAGCGCGTGGCCCCAGACGCTGACGGCGTTGAAGCTGCCGGAGACCTCGGCCAGCACGTTATCGCGATGGACCAGGGATGGATGCACGCGCAGGCTGATGGTATCGGCGTGACGGCGGGCGATCGCCAGGAGCTTGATGACGTAATTCATCTCGCCGGCGAAACGGATATCCGCTTCGTCAAGGCGGTCGATGCCTTCGATGTGGATGTCTTCCTCGCGGACGCGAACGTTAAAGGCCAGGCTGGCCAGCAGCGCCAGTTTTTGTGCGGCATCACGGCCGGAAACGTCCAGGGCGGGATCGGCCTCGGCCAGGCCGGCTTTCTGGGCCTCGGCCAGGGCGTGGGAATAGCTCCAGCCGTTGCGGGACATTTGGGTGAGGATGAAATTGCAGGTTCCGTTGACGATGCCGGTGAGAGCGTCGATGCGATTGGCGACCAGGCCGTGCGAGAGGGCGGCGATGATGGGGATTCCGCCGGCACAACTGGCTTCAAAGGCGAGGCAGGTGTTGTGCTGGCGGGCGAGTGCGAAGAGTTGCGGCCCGCGAGCGGCCAGGAGGCTTTTGTTGGCGGTGACGACCGGCTTGCCCAGTGAGAGGGCCTGTTGAATGCAGCGATCGGCGACATCCAGGCCGCCGATGAGTTCGACGACGATATCGGTGCGCGGATCGGCGATGGCGGCGGCGGCATCGGTGGCGACGGGAAGGTCGAAGGATCGGGGTTTATGCGGATCGCGGACGATGACGTGGCGGATGTCGAAGCTGACGCCGGTGCGCTGGCGGAGCAGATCGGCCTGCTGGCGCAGGATGGCGATGGTTCCGCTGGCGACCACGCCGCCGCCGAGAATGCATACTCCGACCGTTCGATGGCTCATCGATCACCCGAAAAAAATCGCCGCTGCCAACAGCCTTGACGGCTAGAGACTAAATGCCCCGGCGGGATGAATCAAGGTCGGCCTATTGGGTGGGGCGTTTGGCGGGCTTGGCGACACGCTTCTTCGACGGACGCGGTCGCACACCGTAGCGCGTGCCTTCGGTGCTGATGGCGAAGTTGGCCGTGGGGCCGCGGGTGAGGCCGCGGGCGGCGGCGCGGGCGGCCAGGGCGGCCAGTTTCTTGTCGGGCGGGCTCCACCAGGGCCGGATCACGCCCTGGATGACAACTTCGGCCGCTTGTTCGGGGGTGTCGACGACGCGGAAGATGTCCAAGTCCTGGGCGTCGGTGAATGTCGAGCGGACGTGTTCCTTCATCCACGAAATCAGCCCGCCCCAGTGGGCCGACGAATACAACACCACGGGGGCGACGGCGGTCTTCATGGTCTGGATGAGCGTGATGGTTTCGAAGAATTCGTCGAGCGTGCCGAATCCGCCGGGGAAGCAGACGAAGGCGCTGGAGTATTTTACGAACATCACCTTGCGGACGTAGAAATAATGGAAGTCGACGCTGATGGTCTGGTAACGGTTGGCCTGCTGCTCCTGGGGCAGCGAGATGTTCAGCCCGACGCTGGTGACTCCAGCGTCGGTGGCGCCGAGATTGGCGGCTTCCATGATGCCCGGACCGCCGCCGGTGATGATGCCGAAACCGGCGTTGCCGAGCAGTTCGGCGGTGCGTCGGGCGGCCTCATAAGAGGGATCGTCCGGCCGCGAGCGGGCGCTGCCGAAGATGGACACAGCCGGACCGACCGGCGCCATCATCTCGAATCCCTCGACGAATTCGGACATGAGGCGGAAGATCCGCCAGAGATCGGCGAAATCCGGCGTGCCGTTCTGGGGGTGGCCGGCGACGTCGTTGCCGAGGATTTGTTCGCTCATTTGCCCAGTCTTTTTTTCTTTGTTAGCCATTCCGCCTGCTCGCCTTTGTTGGTGGTGTTGATGGTGCCGTCGCCGCGGAGAGCCTCGATTTCCAGCCGGGACAAATGCAGCGACTCCAGTTCATAATCGACAAACGCCTCGGTGGCGATGGGGACAATCTTTCGCACCATCGCGAACATGGCGTTGGCGTAATCGCGGATTTCCTGCTGCGCGTGCTCGTCCATCCGCAGCGACAGGAAATGAAAGAGGTTGTGCAGATCGATCTTCCAATACCACTCGGTGTAAATGCTCACCGGCAGGCCGATCCGCGCCAATTCGCGCGAGACGCCTTTTTCCAGGAATTTCTCGTACTCGGCGTACTGATGCTCGACGCGGGCCAGATGTTCGAGAAATTCACCGGCCGTCAGTTGATCTATCGGCTCTTCGCCGCCCTGGCGATTGGCGAGGGATTGCTTGCGGACAGAGTCGATATCCGGCCGATAAAACCGATCCTTCACGACCGAATAGCGGGCCGAGTATTCGTTGACGTTGGCGGTGCGGTGGCGGATCCACTGTCGTGCGACGAAGATGGGCATGACGTGGTGGAATTTGAGTTCGACCATTTCAAACGGCGTGGTGTGCCGGTGGCGGGCGAGATAGCGGATCAGCCCGCGATCCTCGTTGACCTGCTTGGTGCCCTGGCCATAGGAAACGCGGGCCGCCTGCACGATGGCAAAATCGGCCGTCTTGCCCTCGGGGGCCAGTCGCGGCATGACATCGCAGAGCGCGACCAGGCCGTGGTCGTGGACTTTGACTTCCCAGCGGGCCGCGCCGTCCATGACGTCGTGCATGGGAGTGTCGAAGGGTTTGGTGTCAATCGATATGTCGTCGGGCGGTGTAATCATGAGGGGGATGATAATCAGAGAGGCGGCTGGGGGACAGATTGGGCGATGGTCCCAGTCGGCAATGGCCGGTAGAATGCCAGCGGTTATTGGCACACTGCCGATTGGAGGACCAATGAGCACCGGCGAGTTCGTGTTTCGTTTGATCGAGGTATCGCTCGCTGGCGCTGCGGTAGTCATCGCCGGACTTGGGTTGCGGACATGGAAGCAGCAGCTTCACGGTCAGTACGAATTCGATCTCGCTCGGAAGCTTGCCATCGCCGCTTCGCGTTACCGCGACGAAATTCTGTATACGAGGGGCATGATATCAAGCGAAAACCAAGGGTCATTCCGGCGGGAATTCGCAGCAATCAAGTCCGAACTGGAAGCAAAGCTGCTGGAGGCGGAGATCGTCTGGGGCCGCGGCGCGGCGGAGGCAAAGCAGAAGCTGATTCATTTTGCAATTGCGTATTGGATGAGTATTGCGGAGTTCAACAGACTGAAGAAGGAAGTCGGCCAGCCAATTCCAGATCACCTGCGTGACAAATACTGCGAACTTCTGCAAGTCGTGGAGGGCCCAGCGGATGACGAATTCGGCCGGAAGCTCGCCGCGGCCGTTGATGAGGTCTTTGAGCTCGTGCGTCCGCACCTTCCCCGGTCAGGCAGACAGTAAGGCGGTGGCCGGTCCCTCCACCTTCGCTTTTTGATTCTCACACAACGAAAAGACCCCAGCGCGCCGCCTTGAGTTGGTCCAGCTTGAATTCGAGCGGTATTTCTTGCCCCTGCTTGCGGACGACTACGCAGAACGTGCCCCTGTCTCGAAAGACCCGGGTGACTGCGCCCTTGCAATGCTCGAACGGCCCTGATCGCACGGTGATCTCATTGCCAGCTCTTAATTCGTCAATAGCACGCCACCAAGCGCCGTGACGTTCAAACTTCTCCACGTCCTCAAGCCACGGCTGAATCGCCGCCTCCACTGCATCGCCCTGGTCGGCGAGCGTGATCTCGCCCTGAGCCAACACGATCCCGCCGGGCGGCGCGATTGTTTGCACTATCGAGCCCAAGTTGATTAGAAAGGTACCTACCTCGGCGTGCGGAAAAGCACTTGGTGCGTTTTCGAGCGCGGAAAAATCCCGTGCAATCGCGGTCGGAGAGAAAAGGAGGTCAATATCATCGTCAATTCGGTCTAGCCGCCGCAACACATCAAGGCAATAGTCCACACGGTTCGGATTGCGATCCTCAAATTTTAGCACGCGCGTCGCGAGATCCTTGCGCGCCTCCCTCAGGCGGTTGATTCGACCAGCGTACCAAGAGAAGACCCGTTGCCGGATCAGGGGCTTACCGGTTGTGGCTGCTATATTCGCGATGTTGACCGCGTTTGCCGTGTGAAATCCATTCAACACCGCGGATACTGGATCGGCCGCTCCAGCTTCCGATTCCGCATCAACGCCGTAGTAGTTTCCCCTTCGAAGGCCGGCCATCCAGCTCACAGCGCCGGCCAATTTGCACTGGCGCAACTGCAATCGGCCGAGCCAAATTGCGCATGAATGTTCCAAGAAAGCGTAAGCGTTTCCCGGGCGTTTCTGGCATGCAGCGTAGATGGTAGACAGTTGAATCTCCGCCTCCACGACAAACGGCATCAATTCGGCGCGACTTGATATTCCGTGGGGGTATTCCACGACGTTGAGCAAGTGTTGCGCCAATTGAACTCGCCAGCGGAGTTCGTTGGGCAGAACCTCGACGAGTTTCTTGAGCCTTGCGATCTCCGGGTCGGTCGCGAAGGATATTGTGGCTTGGGCTGCGGTCACTATCCCATGCCTGGCGAGGAGCTGAATGAGGATGCCACCGTCGATCAACTCAAGCGGCTTACCCGACGCGAATTCGACCGCACTCGCGGTGAACGTGCTATTGGTTATGAGAATGCCCTTGTTGGCTCGCTCGGCGGTCATGACGCCGTAGAGGTCGCGGACGAACGGCTCGCCGACGGAGCCGTCGTAGCGCTTGCACTGGATAATGTAGGCGCCGCGCATCATGGGGGCATGGCATTCGGCCACGATGTCGATGCCGCCGTCGTGGCTGGCCTTGGTCAGATTGACGGTGAACCCCATCTTCCGCAGCAGTGCGGCGACGAGAGCCTCGAATTCCGTGCCCGACATGGCCGCGATGGTGGCCGCATCAATCGGCGGCGGGGCGCCGGCATTGTCGGGCGGGGTGGTCATGGGGGACATGATATCGTGAAGCTCGCGAGGGGAAAGACTCACGCGGAGCCGCGGAGGAAATGCAAATGCGATTTGACCACGGATAAGCACGGATGGACACGGATAAAAATGAAAGCCAAACGCATCATTCCTTATGCGTTTATCAATGAAATCCGTGGTTAAATCATATCTTCTCCGCGCTCGCCGCGCCTCCGCGTGAGGAATCCTCTGGCACTCTGCGGTGAGTCACGATTGGCCCGGCGGCGGGACCGTGCCGCATTCGGGGCAGCGGTTGGGCGTGGCGCGAAGGTCGTAGCCGCAGTTCTGGCAGTGGCCGGGCGGATAGCGCGGGGTTCGGAGCCGGCGAATAAATGCCACGGCCGGCATGACGGCCGCGATCAGAAACAGGAAGTCGGACCGTACGCGGAGCGGAGGACTGTAGGTGTAAGAGGTAGCTGTCATCGGCGCCCGGGCCGCCCGAAGCGAACGAAAAAATCCGTCCGCGGTGCCGTCGAAATAATATCCCGGCGGCGCGGGGAAACCCATAATGGCGGGCTGGGTTGACCAAGTTTCGTCCGTGTAGGACCAGCCAGATAACCCGACGCCCAAGCCGCGCCATTCCTGCGTGTAGCCAGGTAGCCCGACTTCCTGCGCAGCCTTGGGTACACTCGCGTAGGAGATTTCAAAGGCCGGTGGCCTGAGCACACTGGCGATGCACAGCAGGAACGGCATCGCCAGCACCGCGCTGATAATCCACCACCACAGGCGTTTCATCGGCCGGCATTCTACCCGAAACGGGTTCGGATGAATCCATTGGTCTGCCGCTCGACTGGACGGGCATGAATCTCCATGAGAAAGGAATTGAACCGCCAGGCGAGGCCGAGAACGGCTCAGATCGCCAAGTTCGAAGCACCCCAAAGGCGGTTACGATCGGCCGGTCTTTCTTGGCGTTTTTGGCGTGCTCGGGGATTTATTGGCATTTTTCGACGACTTTTCCACGCCCTGGCGCAAGGGGCGGTGGATAACTTGGGGGCTGTCAATACAACCCCGCACAAAATCAAAAAATAGTTGTATTCTCTAAGCGACGAATCCATCGGGTCTTAGCGCAATATGAATGTCCGATGGCCCAACACTTAGTAAAGTTTTTCTGGCGGACCACCAGATATTGTGCTATAAGGAACTACTCGTTGAAGGAAGCATTTTCGATGTCGCACCGTGTTTGTTTGGGTATTGGTCGGGTGGTCGCTGCCCGCGGATTGCGGGCGACGGCGGGTTTTCCCGACGGCGTGGCGACGGCAAGTCGGGCGTATAGTTATTTGAGTTGATGCCGGAGGCGTTTTTGGCCGCCGCTTTGCGGCGGGGCGTTTGCGCGTTGACGCGCCGTGCTTGAATTGACTGTGGTCCGGGCGAATCAGGAGACGGGTATGGGCATCCTCTGCGACAGTCAAATCCGCGAACTTATCGGCATCGAGCCATTCGAGGATAATCTCAAGCGCCCCGGAAAGATCAGTTACGGCGTTTCCAGTTATGGGTACGATCTGCGCGTCGGGTCGGTCTTTAAGATATTCACGAACGTCAATTCGGAGATCGTCGATCCGAAAAGATTCTCCGAGCGGTCGTTCGTCACCATAGATGTTGACGAAACCCGCCATGATCACGTGCTGATCCCACCCAACAGTTTTGCCCTCTGCGAGACCATCGAGCGCGTCACCATGCCACGCGGATATCTGGCCATCTGCGTCGGCAAGAGCACCTACGCACGCTGCGGGATCATCGTCAACGTCACCCCCATCGAACCCGAATGGCGCGGCCGCATCACGCTGGAAATCAGCAATACAACTCCTCTACCGGCCAAGATTTACGCCAATGAAGGCATCGCCCAGCTCATCTTTCTCAAAGGCGACCGCGTTTGCGCCAAGAGTTACGCCGACAAGGCCGGCAAGTATCAGGACCAGACAGGACTTACGCTTCCGAAGGTTGATTAACGACTGAGGTTCCGGACACGGATAACGATAAGGATATCACCCAATGAAAATCCCCCGCCGATTTACCCGCAGCGGTTCTGACCCGTTCGCTTCCGTGGAGTGGGAGCAGCGGATCAGTCGTATCACCAATCCGGATGGCTCGTGCGTCTTCGAGATGAAGGATGCGGAGATTCCCAAGCAGTGGTCGCAATTGGCCACCGACATCATGGTCAGCAAGTATTTCCGAAAGGCGGGCGTGCCGCAGACCGGGCCCGACGGGCAGCTTTTGCGCGATGCGGCCGGGAATGTCGTCACCGGGCCGGAAAAGTCGGCCCGGCAGGTGATCCATCGCCTGGCCGGTTGCTGGCAACATTGGGGCGAGAAGCACGGGTATTTCGATTCGGAAGAGGATGCCAAGGCCTTTGGCGATGAACTGGCCCACATGCTCGTCCACCAGATGGCGGCGCCCAACAGCCCGCAATGGTTCAACACGGGGCTGCACTGGGCATACGGAATCACCGGCCCGGCCCAGGGACATTTCTATTGCGACCCGCGCAGTGGCGAATTGCTCAAGAGCAAGGACGCCTACAGCCATCCGCAGCCGCATGCCTGCTTCATCCAGTCCGTCTCCGACGACCTGGTGAACCCCGGTGGCATCATGGATCTCTGGACGCGCGAGGCCCGGCTGTTCAAATACGGCAGCGGAACCGGATCGAACTTCAGCAAGCTCCGCGGCGAAAACGAAGCCCTGTCCGGCGGCGGGAAATCGTCCGGCCTGATGAGCTTCCTCAAGATCGGCGACCGCGCCGCCGGCGCCATCAAGTCCGGCGGCACCACCCGCCGCGCCGCCAAGATGTGCTGCCTTAATCTCGATCACCCCGACATTCTCGATTTCGTCAATTGGAAAGTGCGAGAGGAGTTGAAGGTCGAAGCTCTCGCCGAAGGCATGAAGCACATGCCCAAGGCCGAGCAGGAACTGGCCAGGAAACTCAAGCTCAAGCTCGATTACGATTTCAACGGCGAGGCGTATCTGACCGTCAGCGGCCAGAACAGCAATAACTCGGTCCGCATTCCCAACAAGTTCTTCAAGGCCGTCGAACAGGATGGCACGTGGGATTTGATCTCGCGCACGAGCGGTAAGATTCACAAGACTCTGCGCGCCCGCGAGATGTGGGACCAGATCGCCTTCGCCGCGTGGCGCTGCGCCGATCCCGGCGTTCAGTTCGATGACACGATCAACCAGTGGCACACCTGCCCGCAGTCCGGCCGGATCAACGCCAGTAACCCGTGTATCACCGGCGACACTCGCATCCTGTGCCCCGGCGGGATCTGGCGGCGGATCGATCAGATGATCCATCTCCCCAGCCGCGTTATCACCAATCTTGATCGCCAGGAAATCCACGCCACCGAAGGCGCGTTCCCCACCGGAACACGCGAGGTGTTCGAGCTGCGCACGACCGGCGGCTATACCTTGAAGCTGACGGCCGATCATCGCGTCTGGACGCGAAATCGCGGCTGGGTCGCCGCCGGAGAACTCAACGCCGGCGATATGGTCAAGCTCCCGTCGCGCATTGCGGCGGTTCAGGAAATCGGCGAGCCTCAGGATCCGAAATTTTTCCAGCTTCTGGGCCTGTTCCTTTCGGCCGCCAACGCAAACTCCGAAGGTCTGAATCTGGAATCCTGCCTGGGCGGCGCATCTCCCATCGAGCCGCTGGCCCGCTATGTGGCCGATCACTGGACCGATCGACCCTACGACGACGATTATGCCGACGCCGCCATGACGCCGGCGATGGCGGATGACGAATCGGACGGGGGCACCGCGACGGCCGCTTTGACCAATCGCCGCCTCATCAGCCGCCTGCTCGCGTTCGTGCGCACCGCCAACGTGGCCGGTTCGCGGCTCGGGGATGATGCATTCACCACCGGCCTGCCCGCTCAACGGCATCTTCTTCGCGGTTTGTTCACCGCCGATGGAATCGTCCAGGGCGGAACGATCGAGTTGTTCCACGACACGCTGGGACTCCTCGAGGACGTGCAGACGATCCTCCTGGGATTCGGCGTTCAGTCACGACTTTTCAACTACGGCGAAGGCGGAGCCATCGCTGGCGGAGGCTCGCCTGATCAAGACGCGATCGACGACGGTCGCGGCCCGCGCGATGGCCTAATAACAGCCGGGCCCACGCGAGGACACGCAGCACACAGACGCCACGGCCTGCGTGTCGAACACGGCAGCCTCCGCTCTTTTGCAAAACACGTCGGGCTCCTTCCCGGCCGAAAGGAATCCGATCTCACCGCCGCCGTCAGCCTCAGCGTTGCCCCCCTGCAGGAGGGCAACTTCGATGCGGTGGCATCTCTGACGCCCATCGGCCGCCGACAGGTCTTCGATCTCACCGAGCCGGTCACCAAGTCGTTCATCGCCAACGGCCTGACCGTCCACAACTGCTCGGAGTACATGTTCCTGGACGACACGGCCTGCAATCTGGCATCGCTGAACGTGCTGAGTTTCTTCGATCCCGACACGCGGCATTTCGATATCGAGGGCTATCGCCACGCCATCCGCATCTGGACCATCGTGCTGGAAATCTCCGTGCTCATGGCCAGTTTCCCCTCCGAGGAAATCGCCCGGTTGAGCTATCGCTATCGCACGCTCGGCCTGGGGTTCGCCAATCTGGGCGCGATGCTCATGCAGGCGGGAATCTCCTACGACAGCGATCGCGGCCGGGCCATCGGCGGCGCGCTCAGTTCCATCCTCACCGGCGAGAGCTACGCCGCCAGTGCCGAACTGGCTGGTGAACTCGGCGCGTTCGCCGGGTACGAATCCAATAAGGCCGACATGCTGCGCGTGATGCGCAACCATCGCCGGGCGGCCTACGACGCGATCGCAGATGCCTCGGCCGGCTCGCAACTTGGGGGCTATGAAGGTCTGGATATTCCGCCGGTCGGCCTGTCCGCCGCGCCGTTCGACGCCCACGATCCGCTGGCCAGCCGCGAATTGCTCGCCGCCGCTCGCGAATGCTGGGATCGCGCCCTGGCCCTTGGCGAACGTCACGGCTTCCGCAATGCCCAGACCACCGTCATCGCGCCCACCGGCACCATCGGCCTGCTCATGGATTGCGATACCACCGGCGTCGAGCCGGATTTCGCCCTGGTCAAATTCAAGAAACTTTCCGGCGGCGGATATTTCAAGATCGCCAACCAATCGCTGCGGCCGGCCCTGGTCAATCTCGGCTACACCGCCGAGCAGGTTCACGACATCCTCCGCTATGTCATGGGCACGCTCACGTTCGAGAACGCCCCGTTCATCAACCAGCAAAGCCTGCGCGCCGCCGGGTTTACCCGCGATGAAATTGAACACATCGAGCAAACGCTGCCGGCGCAATTCGAATTGTCGTTCGCGTTCAGCCCCTGGTCTCTACCGGCCGAAACGCTGGCGCGGCTGGCCGTGCCCGAATCGGTCTGGCAGGCGCCGTCGTTCAATCTGCTTCAGCACCTGGGCTTCACCCGCGCCCAGATCTCCGAAGCCAGCGACATCATCTGCGGCCACGGCACTGTCGAAGGCGCGCCCCATCTCAAGAACGAGCATCTGGCGGTGTTCGATTGCGCCAATAAATGCGGGCGAATCGGCCAGCGGTTCATTCCCGTCGAGGGGCACATCCGCATGATGGGCGCCTGCCAGCCGTTCATTACCGGCGCCATCTCCAAGACCATCAACCTTCCCAACGAAGCCACCGTGCAGGACATCAAGGACAGCTATTTCCTCTCCTGGCGGCTGGGCCTCAAGGCCAATGCGCTGTATCGCGACGGCAGCAAGCTCTCGCAGCCGCTTAACGCCAAGAGCGATTCAGAGGTTGACGAACTCGAGGACGACGACGAGGAAAACGTCGAAGCCGCCAGAAAGGAAGTCGCTCAGGAGGTGGTCGCGGCCGCGCAGGCGATGTTCGCGCCGCCGGCCACGCGCAGCGACAATCTCGCCGCGGCGCCGCCGGCCATCGAAAAGATCATCGAACGCATCGTCGAGCGCCCGCTTCGCCGCCGGTTGCCCGATACCCGAAAGGCCATCACACACAAGTTCGATGTCGCCGGCCACGAGGGCTACGTTACGGTCGGCTTGTACACCGACGGCTCGCCCGGCGAGGTGTTCATCACCATGGCCAAGGAAGGTTCGACGATCGGCGGGCTGATGGACACGATCGCGACATTGGTATCGGTGAGTTTGCAATACGGCGTGCCCGTCGATTCGCTGGTCCGCAAGTTCGAGCACGTGCGCTTCGAGCCCAGCGGCATGACGCGCAATCCGGAGGTTCCCTTCGCCAAGAGCCTGGTCGATTACATCTTCCGCTGGCTGGCGATGGAATTTGTGCCGGGATATCGAGCCGCCAACGCGCCCAAGCGCCCGGAGCCAACGCCGCGTGAACTTGCCACCGCCAGCCCCGCGACGATTCCATCGCCCGAGGCGACCATACGCACGCCGCCGCCCCCCGCGCCCGTGAAGCGCGGCGGCAACGGCCACGGCCCGCGCATTGATCCAGACACCGCCATGCCCTTCGAGTACGCAGGCGATCCGGCCGGCTCGACTCCGCCGCGCCCACAGCCCGGCCCCAACCTCCGCCTGACCATCGTCGCCGATCCGCTCAGCCAGCAAGCCACCGAACTCATGGGCGATGCCCCGGCCTGCGACGTCTGCGGCGCCATTACCGTCCGCAGCGGAACCTGCTACAAGTGCCACAACTGCGGTAACTCGATGGGATGCAGTTAAGGCTCGATATGACCGACCCGGAAATCTCCGAGCGATTGGCCGCCGCGGGGTTTGTCTACGATCTGGGCACCGGCCGATATGCCGCCGATGATGAATCTGACGATCCGCTCGATTACGTTACTGAAGACATCGCCGATGAACTGGCCATTCCCGTGGCGGACCTTTTGAGATGGGAAGAAAACCGGCAGTCACGCGACGCGCGGCATGAGTGAACTGCCGCTGCTCGCATTCGCACAATGACCGCGTTGGAGCTTGGCCGCAACGTCCTCACGCCGGCGCCCGCAGCATCAGCACCGGCACGGCCACGCGATGCTGCACCCGGCTGGCGGTTGTGCCGCGGAGGATATCCCCGACCAGCCGATGGCCGTGCGTGCCCATCGCAATCAGGTCGCAACCTTCCTTCTCCACCCAACTGACAATCTCCGTCACGGGATCGCCATAAGCCAGATGGCTCTCGACCGTCAAGCCGGCGTCGCGCAGCGATTTCTCGGCGGCCGTAAGATATTTCTGGTCCTCATCCACTTCCGGACTGACCGCATCTGGCCCGAACGTGCGTGCCGCCCACCCATCGGCTACATGCAGCAGCACGATCCGGCTGCCGGTGATCTTCGCCAGCTCCCGCACGTGCTCGATGATCGCCGCGTCACTTGCGCTGGTGTCAAGCGTGATGAGGATTTTGTCGTACATGCAACACTCCAGAGGGACATGGTATCAAGCTCAGCTCGGGAGCGATATGAATTTCGGGGCGATCGCGGGATCATCGGCCGGGCGATCAGAAAAGGGGCCTGTGGCGACTCGCCGATCGTATGCTATACTCGTGCAACGGTGCGATGATGACCACGAAAGTTCATGCTGTCTATCGGAACGGCGTGTTTCTGCCGTCGGTCCCCCCTCCAGTTGCGGATGGGACTGAGGTGGAACTCCTCGTAACGTCCAAGGGCGAGACGGCATCGTTAGCCGAGGTCCTTGACGAGATTGCCCGCATGCCCGCCGAGGGTCCACAGGACGGGTTTTCAGGCGCCGATCACGACCAGATTCTTTACCGAGCGAATAGCCAGCCATGAGCATATTCGTCGATACCGGGCCGTGGTACGCCGGCGCCGTTGCGGGCGACCCGCGCCATGTTGACGTTATCGCATGGCATCGTTTGAACACTGAGCTGTTGGTTACCACGGACTACATTATTGACGAGACCCTGACGCTGTTGCGAAGCCGCGGCGAGCGCGCCCGCGCCATCGCATTGGGGCGCCAATTACTTGATCTGTCGGCCGTTGCCATCCACTTTGTCACCGAGGCCCAGATCCGACAGGCATGGGCGCTATTCCGCGACAATCCCGGCCATGATTGGAGCTTCACCGACTGCACGAGCAGGGTGGTTATCGAATCGCTTCACATCAAACGTGTACTGACTTTCGATCGGCATTTCGCGGAGTTCGGGGCGCTGGAGCTTTTGCCAGGAAGTCCGGCCGAGAAACGGTAGCCCGGCGCGCAAAAATGCCGCAGACGTTCACGCCACGGCCGTCGCAGTATTCCGAATCCGCTTTGCCGGGCATTCCCTGCCGATGCGGCATTGAAGAGCCTCATGCAACCTTCGTGTGATCGGCCCGCAGATTCCGCCGCCGACGGCTTGCCCGTCCCATTTCGTCACGTGCGTGATCTCGCGCGTTGTGCTGGTGATGAAAATCTCGTCGGCGTTCATGGCCTCGGTTTGCGTGATCGGCCGTTCCTGGACGGGGATTCCCAGTTCGCTGGCGATGCCCAACAACACCGCTCGCGTGATGCCGGGCAGCACCTTCGGCCCCACCGGAGCAGTGACCAAATTGCCGCGGATCACGAACAGGATGTTGCTCGCCGAGCCCTCGCCGACGGATTGGCCGTCGATCAGAATCGCCTCGTCGGCGCCGCTTGCCAGCGCCTTGTTCTTGGCCAGTATGTTTGGCAGCAGGGCGATCGACTTGATCCAGCATCGCTGCCAGCGCTCGTCCCGAACGCTCACCAGGCGCGCTGGGGCGCCGTCCCCCACAATCGGCGGTGGCGGCAATTGCCTCACATAAAACAACAGCGTCGGGTCGCACCTGGGAAACGCATGCGCCCGCTCGGCTTGCCCGCGCGTCAGTTGCAGATACACCATCGCATCCGCAAGCCCGCTGCGATCGACCAAAGCCGTAATCTCCCTTGCCAGAATCGTCCGCGCGATAGGCAGCGACGCCATCTCGATCCCGCCAGCCGATCGCTCCAGCCGGTCCATGTGCTCCGCCATCGCGAAACATCGTCCGTTGTAGACGCGGAGCACCTCGTACACGCCGTCGGCAAATTGAAAACCGCGATCCTCAATCCCCACGCGGGCCTGGTCCAGAGGCATCACCTGCCCGTTGAGCCAAATCCATTCGGTCATGGCAGCACCATCCTGTTGAAGATGCGCGGACGCTTTATGTAGCCCGCGCGTTATTGTCCGTCGAAAAACGCTCCCGCACATCCAATCACGGAAGCCAGGACATATTCATATCCACTTGCCGCCCAGCCCACAACCCGGCCCCAGTCGGGTACAATGCCCGCCCGCGATGGCCGCTGCCCGATGCTGTCGAAAATCAGGCGGCGCATTTTCCAGAAAGTGAGATAGTTCATGCTCGTTTTGTATCATCCTTGGATTACCCAATTTACCAAACCTGCCCTGGAGCACCCCTCGAACATCTGCCTTGTTGATATAGCGTCTCAAATAACGTGTTTCTAGTTGCAACTCCGTCTCAATTGGATAAGATGCTATCGTGGTCTATGGATTGCATTCTTGCGATCGAGGCCGTCAAAATGTCGAAGACCAATGGCAAGCCCGTCCATTCATGCCTCCTCAGCGAGTTGCATGTGGGACATCACGGCCAGGTGATCGAAATCAGCGGCGATCCGGAGCTTCGCCGCCGGCTGCTGGAGATGGGCCTGTGTACCGGCGTCTGCGTCCAGGCCGTCCGTCGCGCGCCATTGGGCGACCCGATTGAATTCCTGGTCCGCGGCTACCATCTGTCCCTCCGCGACGAACAGGCCCGGCACGTACGCGTAACAATCGAATAGAGTAACGCCAATGCGTCCGCCAGACGCACCCGCAACCATGAAAGCCTGCTGCGAAATCCCGATCTCCTCCCCGCCGGCCGACCACGCCACCTTCACCGTCGCCGTCGCAGGCAATCCCAACAGCGGCAAGACCACCATCTTCAATGCCCTCACCGGCTTGCGCCAAAAGGTCGCCAATTACCCTGGCGTCACCGTCGAAAAGAAGACCGGCCACTGCAAACTCCCCGACGGAACCGTTGCCGACATCGTCGATCTCCCCGGAACCTACAGCCTCATCAGCCGCAGCCCCGATGAACGCGTCGCCATGGAAGTTCTCCGCGGCCTGCGCGCCGATACCCGGCCCCCCGATGCGGTCATCGTCGTTGTCGATGCCAGCAATCTCCCCCGCAATCTCTATCTGGTCAGCCAACTCATCGAACTGGGCCGGCCGATGGTCGTCGCCCTCAACATGATGGACATCGCCCAGCGCCGCAACCTGGCGATCTCCCCCCAGCGACTCAGCACCGAACTTGGCGTCCCGGTCATCCCCGTCGTTGGCCATAAGCGCCAGGGCATCGACGAGTTGAAGGCTGCAATCAAATCGGCCTGTGTCGCTCCCATGCCCGATTGGGCTTTGCCCGGCGAAATGCGTGAAGAACTCACCCTCGTCGGCGGTGGCTTGGCCATCCTCGACAGCCGCGGCGATTCCGCCGAGCCGCGCGCCTGGATCTGCCCCGATGGCACCCCGCGCCGCCTCGAACGCTATCAGGCCATCGCCGAACGCCTCCTCATCGGCGACACGCTCGGCGATCTCCACACCATTTCCGAATCCGAACCCGTCGCGTCTCTGCTGGCCTCGGCCGGCCGAAGACTCGCGGCCGCGGGCGTCGATGCCATGCAGGCCGATATCGAAGCCCATTACCATTGGATCGACGCCGTCGCCGCTCGCGCGCTGGTCCCGGCCTGCCAGAATATCACCGCACCCGACGCAACGCCGCAAGCCGCGAAATCGAACCTTGGCATGCTCTCCTACGCCCCGCGGCCATCCCTCACCGACCGCGTCGATCGCATCATCATGCACCGCGTCTGGGGACTGCTCATCTTCGCCGCCGTCATGTCGCTGCTCTTTGTCGCCATCTTCTCCCTCGCTCAGCCGATCATGGACGGCATCGGTTTCGCCATCAAATGGCTTGGCATTGTCACGACCAGCCATCTCGGTGACGGTCCGCTCAAAGACCTCATCAACAACGGCATCTTCGCCGGCGTCGGAACCGTCGTCGTGTTCCTCCCGCAGATCGCCTTGCTCTTTTTCTTTCTGGCCATCCTCGAAGACAGCGGCTATCTCGCCCGCGCCGCCTTCCTTATGGATCGCCTGCTCAGCAAGGTCGGACTGCACGGCAAGAGCTTCATCCCGCTCCTGAGCAGTTTCGCCTGCGCCATCCCCGGCATCATGGCCACGCGCACCATCGAAAACCGCAAGGACCGCCTCGCCACCATCCTCATCGCACCCTTCATGAGCTGCTCGGCTCGACTGCCTGTCTACACGCTCCTCATCGGCGCCTGCTTCATCCACTACGGCCCGCTTGCTCAGGCCGGCGTTATGCTCGCCTGCTACGCGCTGGGCATTCTTGCGGCCGTCGCAACCGCGCTGGTCTTCAAACGTACGTTCCTCAAAGGCACGCCGTCGAGTTTCATCCTGGAACTGCCGATCTACAAAGTTCCGCAGGCCAGCGTCGTCGCCCGGCACGTCTGGACCAACGCCCGCGAATTCCTCGTCAAGGCCGGGACGCTCATCTTCGCCATGAGCGTGATTCTGTGGGCATTGGCGTATTATCCGAGAATGCCGGCGGAAAAGGCGGATGCGGTTCGGGCCGATGCATTACCGCGTGCGCAATGGGCTATCCTCGAGCGGAGCATTTGGAAACATCTGCCATCGCTCAGTGATCTGACCGCCAACGAACAACAGCAAGCCAGTAACATCGCCGACAACGCCGTCGCCGCCGCTCAAAGCGAATACAGTTTCGCCGGCCGGTTCGGCCACGCCATCGAGCCGGCCATCCGCCCGCTGGGCTACGACTGGAAGATGGGCATCGGCCTGATTGCCGCGTTCGCCGCCCGCGAGACTTTCGTCAGCACCGAAGGCGTCGTTTACGCCGCCGGCGATACCGACAAGAACGGCACCAAACCCCTGGCCGATGCCATGCGGGCCGACGCGTACGCCAACGGCCAGCCCGTCTGGACGCCCCTCGTCGCCGTCAGTCTACTGATCTGGTTCGTCCTGGCCATGCAGTGCATGAGCACGCTGGCCATCGTCCGCCGCGAAACCGGCGGCTGGACTTGGCCCGTCTTCATGACCCTCTACATGAACGGCCTAGCCTACGTCATCTGCCTGCTGGTCTACCAGACCGGCCGGCGTATCATCGGATAGACCCATGCCCCTCTGGCTGCAAAACCTCATCGTCCTGCTGATCGTCGTAGCCTGCTGCTGGACGGTCGCCCGCCAGTTCTATCTTGCCCTGCGCGGCAAGAGCAGTTCGATCGGCTCCTGCTGCGCCAAAGGCTGCTCCGCCTACGCCCCCAAGCCCGATGCCGCCGCTCCCATCCATTTCCTCCCCGCCGACTCTCTGCGCCGACGGAAATAGCGGCCTAGATCCGGAACATTCGCCGCAGCCGCTGAGGACGCAGAGGAAGAGTCTGACCACGGATTGCACTGATAAACGCATGATGAATGATGCGTTTGGCCTTCTCTATTCGTGCTCATCAGCGCCCATCCGTGGTCAAGTCGTATTTGCAATTCTACCGCGATCTCCGCGACTTCGCGTGAGGCTCGGATTTTCCTGGTCTTGGCTTCGGTACGCGGGTGGCATTTGGACAAAATGCCGCCGATGAAATGGCTGTGGTGGTGGATCATTGACTGATGGCACGGCCAAAACCGTCAGTCGTCGGCTTGTTGAAAAGTTCGCTGTTTGACGATCCAATCCGCCAAGGAGGCGAAAACCCCCACTGGCTCAGAACATCTTAAGCTGATCCCGCTCGAAGCTGAATTTGCTCTGGGGATGATCGACGGGGATCTTGTAGTCCCCGCTCCAGCAGGCCGTGCAGTAATCGTCGGGCGGGAGCTTCATGCAGGAGAGCAGGCCGTCCAGCGACAGATAGGCCAGCGACTCGACCTCGAGAAATTCGCGGATCTGTTCGACGGTGCGCTCGTTGGCGATCAGTTCCTTGCGGGTGGGGAAGTCGATGCCGTAAAAGCAGGGATTGCGGATCGGCGGACAGCTCACGCGCAGGTGAATCTCCTTGGCGCCGGCGGCGCGGAGGGCGCGCATCTTCAATCGCGTGGTCGTGCCGCGAACGATCGAATCCTCGACGATGACCACCCGCTTGCCGCTCACTACGTCGGGGATGATGTTGAGCTTGATGGCCACGGCCACATCGCGGGCAAGCTGGCTGGGGAGAATGAAAGTGCGGCCGACGAATCGGTTGGGGACGATGCCCTCCTCGAACGGGATGCCGGACTGTTTGGCGAACCCCAGTGCGGCGCTGCGGCCGGAGTCGGGCATGGGCATGACGTAATCGGCCTTGACGGGCGCCTCGATGGCGAGCTGAGCGCCGAGTCTTTCGCGGACGATGTGAACCGTATCGCCGAAAATCTTGCTCGCCGGGTTGGCGAAATAGACATGCTCGAAGGCGCAATGGGCCTTGCGATCGGCCTGGGGCGAGAACCGCCGGCAGGTCAGGCCGTGCTGGTCGATTCGGACGATCTCGCCCGGTTCGATTTCGCGCACGTAGCTGGCGCCGATGGCGTCGAAGGCGCAGGTCTCGCTGGCGACGCACCAGCATCCACCGGCCGTCTTACCCAGCACCAGCGGGCGCACGCCCCAGGGATCGCGGCAGGCTTCGATCCTGTCGGCGAACAGGAACAGCAGGCTGAACGCGCCTTGCAGATGCTTGAGTACGTGCGGAAGCGGATCAGGCCGCTCGACGTGCGTGGGCTTGGCCAGGAGGTGGACGATAATCTCGGTGTCGGTGGTGCTCTGAAAGATGTGGCCATGCTCTTCGTATTCGTGGCGCAGCAGCGCGGCGTTGATGAGGTTGCCGTTGTGGGCGACGGCCACGGGGCCCAGCACATATTGGCGCAACAACGGCTGGGCGTTGCACAGGCGGCTGGAGCCGGTGGTCGAATAGCGCACATGCCCGATGGCCGCGATTCCCGCGAGGTCTTCCTTCAGCATGCGCGGCGGAAAAACCTGGCTGACCAGGCCCATGGCCGTGTGCGCATTGACATTGGCGATGCCGTCGGTGACGGCGATTCCGGCGGATTCCTGCCCGCGATGCTGCTGGGCGAACATCGCCTGGTAGGTGATCTGCGAGGCCTCCGGCGTTCCCCAGATGCCGAAAAGCCCGCATTTTTCCTTCTTTTCGTACTGGCCCGGCAGTGCAACTTCGCTGTCCAAGGCTTCTCCGTTAAACGATGAAACATCGGGAGACCGGCGGGAGGCCGCTCCCGTTGACACTGTAAGATGACGGCGGCGGCGGGTCAATTTGTGGCCCAGGCGGATTAACGGCAAAGACGCCGAGAACGCCGAGCGAGAAGATACGCAAAGAACGCCTTGGCGGGGATTCGGCAGTTGAATCATTGTCTCTTTCGAGGTGATGGAAACTCAGTGGTCCACCGTTGCCCGAGTCTTTTTGGCGTGTCTTCTCCCTGGCGTCATGGCGTCTTTGCGGCTTATTCGCATTTATGACCGTCCCGCTGCATGGTCCGCCGATTGTTGGATATGATAGTGCCATGTTGCATTTACCCTCGACGGCACTGGATTACGTGATCTACTCGGTGGCGGGGATCATTCTCCTGATCATCGGATTTCGGATCGGAGCATTTTGGCGCGGGCTGGCGGCCATGAAGGCGATCGGGCAGAAGGAACAGGAATTGTTCACCGCCCAGCGCGGGTTCAAGAACCTCTACGAGCAGGAACTGGCCCAGTTGAAGCAGGAGAACCTGAAGCTGGCCGAACAGGTCAGGCTCGCGACCGGCAAGGTGGAGGATTACCGCAAGAAAGCGGCCGGCCTGGGCGGGTTGTTCAGCTCCGGCGGCAAGCGCGCCGATGCGATGTACGCGCTATTGCTGGAGAACGAGGCGTTGGAGGAGGCGCTGTATTCGCAGAACGAGAAGCTCAAACAGGAACGCACCGATGCCCTCAAGGAACAACTGCGCTCGACGAGCTATCGCCGGGTTCTGATGAGCCAGTTGCTCAACGACGACCGGATCAAGAATTTCGTCCGCGAGATCATCGACGACGACAAACGCCTGCCGGGACCGGCGGTGCAATCGGTGCAGGCGACGCCAGTTCCGCCGGCGGCCCTGCCGCGGCCGGGGGATGGCGAATCGGGTTTGTGAGGGGGATGTCTCCCGGACGGGCAAGCACGACGCGATTTTGGAGTCTGCTTGACGGACGGCATCGATGAGTCCAGTTGCTGGCGGTGCAGGTCTACCGGTTGCAGATTGAAATCAAGCTGGCCCAAGAGACCACAGGGGGCGCGGAATAGCGCCGGCACACGGGTCGATGTTGGCAATCCACTGGATTTTCTGCCGCACGGCCGGGACGGGATGATTCCGCACGCCGATCAGCATGCTGATGAGATAGCCAGACGCAATCCTTATCGCCGCCGCCGCCGGGCCAGCAGCGGCAGGGCGGTCATCAGCAGCAGGCCGATGGAGGTTGGCTCGGGGACGGGGGTTGCGCTCCAGGCGAGGCCGTAGGGAGTGGTCGTGTCGCCGTTGAAATTGTAGACGTAGTTGTCTTCCAGCACGCGGATGGAGTAAGCGCCGGTGGCGGGCAGCGTGAAATAGAGTTCCTGCGTGGAATTGTAAAGGCTGTCCGATTGAGCGATGAGAGTCGTGGGCACGCCGCCGGAATCCTGGAAGACCTCCAGGTAAAGATTGTCGAAGCTGCCGTATTGAAGAGCGGTGGAATTGTCCGGTTCGTCAGCGAACCATGTGAGCGTGACGGAGAACGTGCTGCCGCCCCTGAGCGTGCCGGTGATGTCGTAATCGAATGTGGCGGTGGCAGAAGGATTATGCGTGATCGTGCCATACGCCCAGCCGACGCTTTGCACCGCCACGCCGCTGGGCCCAGTGACATCGGTGGTTCCGGCGGTGTATTGCGGATAGCCGGCCGTGAGATTGAGGATGCCCGCGCCGTAAATGTAATCAAGCGATTGTTCGGTGGAGATGACGCCACTGCCGTCGACGGTCTGGCCATTGTTCCACCCCACGGGTTTGCTGGCGCTGTTGAGCAGGACGGCTTTGATGACCCGGCCGTCGATCGCGTGAGAATCGGTCGGGAAAAGTTGCTTGCCGGCATCGACGATCAGTGCGGCGCCGGCGGCGACGATGGGGGACGAGAAGCTGGTGCCGGCGGAGTTGGGTGTGTAGGTCGTGATGGAATTGTCGCTGGGTCCGCCAAACGTGTTGCCGCCGGTGGCGCCGTCGTATTGGAACAGCGTCAGGTTGGCTGCCGGGGCGGTAATGTCGACCAGGGATCGCACGCCGGTGAGATAGGTTCCGTCGGTGCCGGCCGCGTCGGTGGGGATGTACAGATCGCTGGGTGAACGGCTGCTGATGTTGATCGCCGATCCGTAGACCGGCGTGGAGTTGTCACCAATCAACCCGCCGACGACGATGGTGTTGAGACCGGTCGCGGGGGAAATGACGGTATCGGCATGCGGGCCGCTGTTGCCGGCGGCAAGGACCACGACTTTGCCGCTTTGGTAGATGAGCGAATCCAGCTCCAGATCTGATTGGTCCAGCCCGCCCAATCCACCGCTGCCGGACCATGAACTGTTGATCACGTCCGCTGTCTTTCCGGCAAAGCCGCTGATCATGGCGTCGGTGTAGGCCGTCGTGAACGTCTGCATCGAGTAGTCAAACGATTCCGAATAGTTTCCGGTGCCGGCGGAAACCCAATATTGTGCGATGGCCCCGCTCCAGAGTGTGGCGTTGTAGGCGATGCCGTTGCTTTGCGTGGTGCCGCCGTTGCCGGCCAAGAGCGAGCCCACCCACGTCGCGTGGCGGTCAAACAGGTCGGGTATGGGGTTGGCTGTGCTGTTATCGACGGTCGGGTCGGAAAAATAGGTCGTGACCTTCTGCGTGGGCGATCCAGCGCCGTCCCAGACGTAACCCATTTCAATGTTGGCGATGATCGCGTCCGTGCCGGTATACCCCGCGTTGTAGAACGTGTTGGCCCCGATCACCTGCGACAGGTCCAGCCCCACGTCGCTGGTGAGTATCGCGTGCGCGGAACGTACCTGCGACCCGGCCACCGCCAGCGCAATCGCCACCGCCGCACGCCTGCTCGGCGCGGATTTCACCGTCCGTCGCATTCTCCACTCCATCTCGCCCCGTGTCGGGCTCGGTTCACGGGCGACAGCCACCTGGACGCCAGCCCGCCCGAGACTCTCAGCCTACCCGGCCACGGCCGACCGTCAAATCATTCCCGTCCTCCGGGCGCGAACTTATCGCCCTCGCACAGTATTCTATAATGTTTGCGCCACTTGTAGCGAAGAATCCGCCCATCCGACGTGTTTTCTTGCCTGATTTCGAGGGTTTGAGATCAATTTCAGGTGAACGAATTGTTCCCGTGCGTGCCCTTAGAGTCCGAGAATTGCTTGTCCGGCCGGTCTTGGAGCCGTAGACTAGGCAAAGTGGCCGACCACCGGGGTCGGCCATCTTGCGGCGGGGCGGCGTACAGGAGGATGGCACATGAAAAATGCTCTACAGAAATCGGCGATTCTGGCTCTGGGCGCGGCGATGTTGTTGGGGATCAGCCTGACCGCATGTGCGGCCGATGATCCCGCTTCGCTCAAGGGCAAGGCCGCGCCGGGCATAACGCTCAAGACGATCGACGGTAAGGATGTTTCGCTGGCGGGCATGAAGGGGAAGGTGGTGCTGGTCGATTTCTGGGCGACGTGGTGCCCGCCGTGCAAGGAGAGCCTGCCGCACGTGCAGAAAGTCAGCGCCGACAAGGCCTTGGCGGACAAGGGTCTGGTGGTGTGGGCAACGGATGACAGGGAAACCAAGGACGTGGTTAGCGCATTTCTCAAGCAGAACAGCTACACGTTTACCGTGCTCATGGACGACAAGGGCGCGGCGCTACAGGCCTACCTGGTCTCGGGAATCCCGACGACGATCGTCGTCGGCCGTGATGGCACAGTGAAAGACGCGTTCGTCGGCTACGGCGGCGATGACACCGCCAAGGCGATCGACGCCGCCATCGACAAGGCGCTGGCGGAACCGGCGCCGAAATAGATCGCCTTACTGATCTGGATTTGCAAGGAATACTGTTTGGGCCGGCTCGTTACGGCCGGGTTGTCGGGGCGACCGCCGATAAACCGTCCACATACGCCTTGACTTTCTGGTACAGCGAATTGCCGCCGCGTTGGAAGATGTCGTTGTGCGCTGCGCCATTGACGCGGACTGTTGTGACGGCGGTCTTGGCCGATTTGGCAAGTTGGTCCAGCATCTCCGGGGGAACGAGTTGATCCTGCGTGCCGTGCGCCATGAAGATCGGAACAGACACCGAGCCAATCTTGGCCAGGTTATCGAATCGGCTGCTCAGCGGAATTACCAGCGGCAGGCCTTTCAGCAGCGTGCGGCTCATGTCCGCGATGTTCGTGAACGCGCTGAATGTCGCCAGTCCCGCCACGCGCCGGCGGCTGGCCAGGTCGATCGCGACGGCCGCGCCCAGCGACCATCCCGCCGACACCATCCGACCCTTGTCCACGTCGCTTCGCGTGAGCAGATAATCGTATTGTGCGTCGGCCGTCGCATAGCAGCCCGATTCGCTTGCCGATCCTTCGCTCATTCCGTAACCCGGATAATCCGCCATGATGACGTTGAAGCCAAGACCACGAAAGCGATTGAATACATCCAGGCTGTAGGCCATGCACGTGCCGTTTCCATAGAAATACAGGATTGATGGCCGCGTCGTCGCCGGGCGAGATCCGGTTGCCTTGCCGAAGATCGCCACGATCTTCTTCCCGCCGGGTGCGTGCAGCGTGACCAGTTCGCACCCGACCGGCGGATTTGCTATCGCGTCGGCCTGACCCTGCGACCGCGAACCGGGAAACAGCAGTTGGATTTCCAAGCCACTGACGGCCGGCTGTGTGGTCGCCGAATCGTGATTGTCGGCCGTCGCGATGGTTGTCGGCGGCTGCGGGCTGTTGGCCGGTACAGTTCCAGTGGGTGCGATGCGGGCGGCGATGTCGGCGTCGGAGGCCGATTGAATCTGCGTCTTCTCCGCCAGAGCGTCCTGGAGCCGCTTATAGGTTTGGCTTTGCGGCCGTTCCTCCAGCGGGATTTGATCACACATCGCTTGCAACGAGGCAATTCGTTGCTCAACGGGTTTGAGCAACACCTGACGTTCGGCCGCAATTGCCGCCGCGTCTGGCGAGGCTGATGGCCGTGGCGCTTGCGCGCCGCACCAACCCGCGCAGGCGGCCAACAGCAAGAACGCGATTCCTGGAAGAGAGAATGACCTGGACGAATTGAGACGTGTATCCCTCATCGACCCTCCGCATAAAAGGTCGCTTCCACGGCCATCGTACCGCGCGGCGCGACGCGGCGGTAATTATTCAGCCGCAATCCGCCGATGTTCGCTCGCCAAAATCGGTCGTCTAGAACTCAGCGGGCGGTTTGATGATTCCGCCGCCGGCGGACCAGGCGCCATCGCTGGCGCCGCTGAGTTGCTGGGGCACGCGGTCCGCGCGCGTCTGGTAGTCGTGCATCATCTGTTCAATCGCGTGATCGACCTGGGCCGTGTCCTCGGTCAGGATGGCAACGGTGCCGCCGCTGCCGCCGCCAGTGATCTTGGCCCCGAAGATGCCGTCGCCTTCGTGGTTGCGGGCCAGATCGACCAGCAGATCGCACTCATCGGCGCCGAGCATGGCATCGTGCGTGTAGGACTGGTGCGAGTCGTACATGAGGTGTCCCGCCTTGTGCAGCGCGTGCCGCCAGGGATCGCTGTGTCGATCCAGCGTCGCGGCCTCCTCGAGTAATTCGACGAAATGCCGCACACGCACGGCTTCGTGGACGTGATGATCCGTCGCCTGCCGGACATGGTAGCGAACCGTCGGATCGACATCGGTGGCCGTGTCGATCGTCGAGTTGTACCGCGAGAGGAATTCCTCGCCATCGAGCCATTCGGGAAGAGCGTGGCGGAAAATCTCGCGATAGTCGTTGGCATCGAGATTGGCCAGGTAACCGCCGGTTGGATCGCCGGTGAGGGTTCGGCCGGACGTGATTCCGATCTGCCGCATCTTGTCGAGAATGATGCGATGCCCCATAAAGGCGGCGCAGCGAGTGCGGCCGTACATGCCGCCGCCGACGCTGTGGCGCACATTGGTGTTGATGCCGACGACCTTCACGCCGTCGGGAAGCGGCAGCGGCGGGAGAAGTTTGTGCGGCTGGCAGATGAGCCGCAGAAGCGATCCGGCCCGGCCGCAGCAACTGCTGACCTGGTCCATGATCCCGCAGGGCGCGCCGACGACGTGGTTTTCGACGCGTTGGCACATCGACGCCAGATCGAGCGGTTCGATGGCGTCGCGACCGCTCAGCAGGCCGAAATGACCCGCCAGGTTCATCATCGTCGCCACTTCGATGGCCGCGCTGGAGCTGATGCCGGCGCCCAGCGGAATCTGGCTGAGCACGGCCAGGTTGATGCCGCCGATGCGCGGGTCGGTCAGGTCGATGAGTTGCTGCTCGTGGAGGACGGCCAGGCAGCCTGCGAAATATCCGCCCCATTTTCGCCCGGCGGCATGGAAATCCCGCCGCAGCTTTTCCAGCGGGCCGGCGAGGGCGTCCAGAGGCACAGACATGGTGAAGGGCTGATTCTCGTCCAGCAGGTTGAAACTGAAGATCTGAACATTGCGATCGGAGCGCGGCGCCAGCGCGACGGCGGCGGATACGCCCAGCGTGTATTCGCACACCATCGACCCGGTGTAATCGGCGATGCCACCCATGACATCGAGCCGGCCGGGGGCGCGGGTGAAGCGGGCTGGCTGGGCCGGATCAAACGAAGCGGCCAATTCAGCGGCCATGCGTCGCGCCAGGAGCGTCATGGCGTCGAGGGGCGCCGGGTCATCGCGGGCTGGAGACGGGAGAGGTGGAGGGCTCATGTGAGATTGGCCGGGTCACAGGCGACGATCTCGGCTTGGTCGAGTTGATGATGGTCTGTGCAAAGAGCATCGGACCGTTGCCGGGGCCGGGATCGTAGGTAACGTGCAGCACATAATCTCGATCGGTCCGAACGGCGGGATAGGCGAGTTCAAAACTGTAGGCGCGGAGGGCGACGTCCCAGTGAGCCTTTTGCTGATCGACGGTGAGGATTTTACCGGGCCAGGGATCCACCAGGCGAACGCCGCGATCATCGGGGAAACCGGCCCGGTAATCGTAGAGTTCGAACAGGACGGTCCCGGCCGCACGAGTCGGGTCGCCAAAGCGGTCGTCGAATTCGACGACGGCCTCGAAGCCGTCGGGAATTCCGTTGCCGGAGAGATCCTTGACCAGCGTAAAGGCCGGATGCAGGCGGATCGACACCGGCGAGAACATCGCGATTTCATCACTGGTTCGCGGTCGGGAATTGGATGAATCGCAGGCGGCCAGAAGCAGCAGGCACGTGCAGGTCAGGGGAAAAAACGGAAATCGCCGGAGAGTCATTTTAGGATAATGCACGAACCGAAATGTAGACCGCGCCCAAGTGGGTGTCAACGCGGGCGGGCGATGGTGTTGGGTGATCGAATCGCTCATTGACCCGCCCCCGGCGGAGCCAGCCGCAATAGAGCATCGAGTGCGGGCTGACAATGGGGATCGTATTGCAGCGCCCGCGTGAACTGGGCGACCGCGGCCGGTTTCTGGCCGCCGGCTTCGAGTTGCTTGCCGGTTTCCACGCACGCGGCGGCAAATTCCCGGTTGGACAGGTCGGTCTTCCCCAGAATCTTATAGGCCTGGGCGAGGTTGCTATGGACGGCGGGATCGTTCGGCCGGCCCAGTTCCGCCGCCTGATACTCGACGGCCGCGCCGGCGGGATCGTTCAGATACAGCAGGTGGATGTTGCCTAGATTGAAATGCGAGGTCGGATCGTCTGGATGGGTCTGCAGCGCTGCCCCATACTGCTGGATCGCCTGCGGAATCCGTCCCTGGGTGGCATACACGAAACCCAGAACGCGGTGAGCCGCGAAACTGGTTGGATTGACATCCAGATTGTGCCGGAACACGGTCACCGTGTCATGCCAAAAGCGGGTCTGCCGAAAGCTCAGCAGGCTCAGGCCGGCGATAATCGCAACAATTGCGGCATGCAATGGCGCTGGCGTTCGAGACCAAATCCACGCCGTCAGCAACGCCGGGCCCAGCATGGCGACATAGACGTAGTGATCGGCAACCGTTGAATATTCCTGAAAGCTGAAGCGGACAAATCCCAGCACGGGCAGCAGCGAGCACAAGAATACCATTGCGGCCGTGAGGAGGTATCGCGTCCGCCGCCACCGCCAGACGAGCAGTCCCACCGCCAGCGGCAACAGCCAGGCGAACAACGTGAGCGTGCGGTGCAGAACCGCGTCGGGAGCGTGGCCGTAGTCGATTGCCAGTTGCACCGGGGCGATGAGCTTCACCAGGTAAAACGCCAGCGCATCGCCGGCTACCAGCGGCCGAAGTGCAAGCGGATCGTACATCGAGATGATCCCCGGCTGCACTCTCATGCCGAGAATCGCCACCGGCATCGCCAGGACGAGCCACGGCCACGTCGCCGCCAGAACCGCTCTCCAGGGTCTTCGCAAAATGCCGATCGCCAAGGCCGCCGCGACCAGCGGTACGGTGACGGCCGAAGGCTTGGAGAGCAACGCCAGCACAAAAACGATGGTGGCGAGAATGTAACGCAGGACTTTTCGCCGCAGTGCGATGTTCGGCCGAAGCGATCGCAGGTATTGCCAGATAGCCAGCAGCGAAAGCAGTCCGCACAGGACATCTTTCGTTCCCGAAACCCACGCGACCGGCTCAACCTGAAGCGGATGCAGCGCCAGCACCGCCGCACCCACGGCCGCCGCGATGTCGTTGCCGATCAGCAATCTCAACAAGCCGAACGCCGCCAGGACAGTCAGGAGATGGATCGCCAGATTGAGCGTGTGGAACACTGTGGCATTCAGATAGATGCCCTGCGCACCGGCATCGGGCGCATAGGCCACATGCGCTGCGGCGCCCCATACGGTATATGTCACGGGGATATACAATTCACCCGCCGGCTCGGTCCAATAGCGGCCGATTCCCGCCAGCGTCGGCGGGTTCATGTCGGGGTTTTGATACAGAGTGGTCTGATCGTCCCAGTTGAGAAACTCGGCAAAACAGACCGGCGAGAATGCGGCCGCCGTTACCACAAGCAGGGCCAGCGCGATAAACGTCCGTCGCAGGCCGGCGTGGCGATGCGGGTCAGTTTGCATGACATCGGCCATCCTACGCGAGTCGCCAAGGCTGTCAAAGACGATGGTGTCGCGCACCTTATGCACCGGAAATTTGCGGGTTGGCCAACTGGATGAGCCAGAGCAACACGCGCAATGTCAGCAGCGTCGCCCAGCAGTAGATCAGCATCCAGACGGACATGCCACCGACCGTTATTTGCGCTGCCGGCCAGGTCGCCAGCCAGCCGACCACGTGGCGGAGCAGATCGGCCGGAATCGCCGCCAGCCACGCCCAGGCGCCGGCGCCGCCGGGCCAGAGCAGACACAGTAGTGCCTTGGCCAATCCGCCGACCATGGCGGCAACGGTAAACGGCAACAGGAGCAGCGACGCCACCGGTGTCCAGGGCGAGATCTGCTTGAAGTGGTAGGCGATCGCCGGCGCCGTGCTGGCGAAGGCGATGATCGAAGCGGCCAGCACTCCCAGTCCCCATCGCGCGACGGTTCGCAAGACGGCCGCGATCGCGGCACGGCGGTCAACGCGCCCGCGGCCCATCGATGCGGCACGCACCGCCACTTCCTGGTCGCCGGGACCGAGCCACCTCGCCATGTCTCGCACCGGGCCCGACCAGATCAACAGCCCAGCCACCGCCGCGACGCCGATCTGCGTGGCGGCGTCATACGCCGCCATCGGGCTGACCAGCAACATTGCCAGCATGCACACGCAAAAGACCTGGGCGGCATCGACCGACCGTCGGCTGAGCAGTCCGCACGAGGCGACCACGCAACACAGTGTCGCCCGCCACGACGCCTGTCCCGAATCCGCGATCATTGCGTAGGCCATCGCCGCGATCGCCGCCGCCAGCAGACTTGACCGGGGCGGCCACCGCAGCAACCGGCCGACCAGCCCAACCAGACCCGCGACCATGGCGATATGCAGGCCGCTGATTCCCAGTTGCCATGTCGTTCCGGACTGGGCGAAGTCATCCTGTGTTTGGCGGGACAGCGGATCGTGATCACCCAGGATCAACTGGCAGAGAATGGCCCGGTCAATTTCAGCGCGGTTATTGATGTTGGAAACCAGCCGCGAACCGAATCCATCCGATATCAGCCCCCGAACCCATTGCCGCACCGACAGCATCCACGGCATCGCCATGTCGCCGATGGGCTCGACGGCGTCGGCGTGATTGACGGCCAGTTCGGCGCCAATGCCGTGACGGCGATCGTGTTCGGCGATCTCGGGATCATTCTTGCCGGGATGCTGGAGCATGCCGATAATGCGATAGTCTCGCCCCGGCGTGAGATTGGGATTGGCCTCGTCCAGGAACAAACTGACCCATCCGCTGGCCGGCCGCCATTGACCGGCCGACTTGATGGCAACGACGGCGGCCGTGGCTTGCTCGAGCGGGGAGTTCAGGTGTAAATCCGCATGGGGCATGAAGAAACGCGGTTCTTGATCCAGACGAACCTGTAGCTCGGCGAGCCTGGGCGAATCACCGATGTCATTGAGAATGTCATCGGCTGCAGCGCGGTTGTATTGCGCCTCGGCCGCCGCCAGACCCAGCACCGCCGTGGCGATCGCCAGCGTTATTCCCCGCGTCGCCGCCTGCCGCAGCCACAGCGATGCGAAGCCCAGACCAAGGGCGAGTATGAGCCACATCCCCGGCCGGGGCGACCACAATCCCTGTGCGAAAATGCCGGCAGCCAAGGCCGCCAAGGCGACCGCCGCCGGCCGAGAAACCACCGCGGCGCGGCGGCGGGCCTCCGGCTCGACCTCACTGCCGGACACAGGGAGAGAATTTGGGCGGTCCTGGCGCACCATGCGGCTCATGCCCCGTATTTCGGGCCGGCTCCGTAGCAGAAATCTCCTTCAACTGGCTTGCTGGATTGAGTTTACCGTCAAAGCCACCCCGTGTCCCGCGCTGGCGGCGTCCCGTTTCCCGGCCGGATAACGCGGTTTCGCCCGAACATTGCTCCCAAACGCGCACCCAAAAGCGCCGAAAAAGTTCGAACTTGTCATGAAATAGTCTGAACCTGGCGCGCCCGGGTCGAGTTTCGTACGCGCCCAGGCGCGCCCATCTGGCGATCACCCCACTTTCGGCGGGAGGCGAGCCGCTACGAACGAGAGTGCCCGATTTTCCGGGCGAGTGTAAATCCATGCGGGACCGCCTTTTATTCCCCTCTCCCTGTACCCAGGGGGAGGGTTGGGTGGGGGTTGACCGCTGCGGCGTTCGTCGCGGCTTCGACCTGGCAGAGCCACTGGCGAAGAACCCCCACCTTTGTCCCCCTGAGTACATGGGGAGGAGGAAGAGGCGGTTGCCCGGAAAATCGGGCACTCTCGTTGAAACCGCACGGCGGCGACCCGTTGCAGCCGGGCGGGCGG
>CAYQTE010000013.1:0-86872 GCA_964420285.1 uncultured Tepidisphaeraceae bacterium | reverse complement strand
AGTGTTCTCCTATCCGTGCCCATCAGTGGCCATCCGTGGTTGATTTGTATTTGCCTTTTCTCTTTGATCCTCGGATACCTCTGTGGCGAGTCCATTTTTCCTGGCGATTCCTGGTGTGCTTGGACTTCGACGAGCTCAGTCGAGTCGCGGTTCAATTTCCCGCGAGCGCAGATTGGACTCGGCCGGGCAAATGGTCAGGAAAGAAATCGCCGCGCGCCTCGGCATGCGGGCGGGCTGGTTGTTTGCCGCGGCGCATTTGGCGTGGGGGCCGGTTTGGCGTAGCCTTTGGGGTGATGGCTTCGATCATCGGCTTGTCGCAGGTGGATTTCGCGTTTGGGCAGAGGCTTGTGCTCAAGCACATCAACCTCGACGTGGAAGCCGGGACGGTGCTGGGGGTGATCGGGCCCAACGGCGGCGGGAAGACGACGTTGATGCGGCTGCTGCTGGGGCTGCTGGAGCCGACGCGGGGAACGATCCGCGTGGCGGGGCTTGATCCGTCGGCGGCCGTGCGACGCGGCGACGTTGTGGGCTATCTGCCGCAGAATCCGTTTGTGCGGGCGGATTTTCCACTGAGCGTGCGGCAGCTTATTCGATTGGGATTGACGGGCAAAACGCCGATTCTGTCCGGGTTTTCCAGGGATGATCTTCGCCACGCCGAGGAGCTGATCGACAAGGTCGGGATGCGCGAACTGGCCGATGAACCGATCGGGAATCTCTCCGGCGGGCAGCTTCAGAGGGCACTGATGGCGCGGGCGCTGGTGGCCCGGCCGCGGCTCCTGCTGCTCGATGAACCCACGACGGGCATTGACGTGGTTGGGCAGCGGATGTTCATCGAGTTTCTGATGGGGCTGAAGAAGGATATGGGATTGACGATCGTGCTGGTGAGTCATGATCTGCGGACGATCGGGGCGATATCGGATCGCGTGGCGTGTTTGAACGTGACGGTGCATTACCACGACGTGCCGCACGCGATCCCGCCGGAATTGGCGCTGTCGATGTTCGGGTGCGATGTCGAGGCGCTGGGACTTGGAGTAAAGGCCATGAATAATGGATAATGGACAGTGGATAATGAGAAAAACCTGCTTCCTCAATTATCAATTGTCCATTGTCAATTATCCATTTCTGAGTTCTTGGAGATGTGATTGATGTTTTGGGCGATGGTGGCGACGCTGGCGTTGGGATTGGCTTGCTCGGTCATGTCGATCGTGGTGATCCTGCGCGGGTGGTCGTTTCTGGGCGAGGGGATCAGCCACGCGGGATTCGGCGGGGTGGGGACGGCGTTTGTCCTGTCGCTGCTGGTGCCGGGGTTGCGGGATTCACAGCCGGCGTTTGCGGTGGCGGCGGTGTTTTGCCTGGTGACGGCGATGGCGATCGCGCGGCTGAGCCGGGGCTCGATCGCGCCAAGCGGTTCATCAGCGGCGGGCGGGTCGATCGGTTCGGATGCGGCGATCGGGGTCTTTGTGGCGGCGAGCCTGGCGTGGGGGTTTGTGGCGTTTCAGTGGTATGCGCAGGGCAGCGGCAAAGGGGTGGCGTCGTGGGAGTTGTATCTCTTTGGAAGCGTCGATGACGTCACGCGGGTTGATGCGCTGGCCAGCGTGTGTGTGTCGGCGGCGGTGATGCTGATCGTGGCGCTGCTGGGTCGGCAGGTGCTGCTGTATTGCCTTGATCCGACGATGGCCCAGGTGAGCGGAGTGGCGGTGGGGATGATTCACTATCTGCTGTTCGGGCTGCTGGCGTTGGTGGTCATCGCAACCATGTGGCTGGTGGGAAATCTGTTGGCGCCGGCGCTCTTGGTGCTGCCGGGAGCGACGGCACTGAGCCTTTCACGGCGATTGAAAACCGTGATGCTTTTGTCGACGGGCGCCGGCGGCGGTTCGGTGCTGGCTGGCATGCTGATTCATGGCCATTGGACCTTCCTGCCGCCGGGGCCGGCGATTGTGCTTGTGAACTTTCTGCTGCTGCTGGCGGCGCGGGCTTGGGTGGCGATTCTGACGCGGCGGGGCGCGGGGGCAATCGGATCAGTCTCGTGAAACCGGCCCGGCCTGGGAGAACGCCTCGCGTTCAAACGGATTATCGCGGTAGGCATTTTTCCGCATCAGGAACATCGCCGCCGACGCCGCCAGATAGGCTGGCAGAAACAGCGGGCCCCAGCGCTGGCATTGGCGGACATGGACGCGCTCGTGGGCCCGCGTTCGATCGTGGCAGGCGCGGTTCCGTGCGATGACGACATGGCCCAGCGTCATGGCCGATGCGCCTCCGGCCAGCCACAGGCCAACGATGCGGCGAAGGAATATCTCGACGAGGCCGCCTTCCGCTTCGATCACACCATCGACAACCCGGGCGCTGCCGCCGGATGTGATGGCCAGGATAACCAAGACCAGGCCAATGCATGTGGTTGGTCCAGCCCAGAGATATACCGCGATGCGCCGGATGGGCATGGGGGCGTTGTACCGCAAGGGTAGTGCCTTGCAAGGAGCATCGGCGCCAGCGCCGGTGCCAGCCACGTTTTGCCGGCCGGACATTGCCCGTACTCGAGTTTGCGGACGACCTGTGCATAGGCGGCGGAAAAGATATCGCGTGGGAATTGGTGGAACCGTCCGCTGGCGACATGCCGGCCGGCGTCGGTGGTACCCTGTCGCAAAGGGTGCGATTTGACCCTGTCGCACCCGGCAACTCGCCAACAGGCCGTCCACAGGAAAAGTCCGATAAAAGCGTTTGTAACTTTATATCTGGAATAGGGTTACAAACATCACGTGATACTTATCCACGAATAGCGCGTGATTACTACCACGTCTTCTGTATCAATCAATTTCTTAATTAGGAGGACAGAGAGTACATTAGGGTTTCGGATAGAATCGGAGAATTGGTCGAAGAGAGACTTTGGTTTTGGTTGGGGAAAGGGATCGTTCATGAAGATCATCTGCAATCGAGCCGCGCTGCTGGAAGCGATCATGGTTGCCGGAAACGCGGTTGCCGGCCGCACGCCCAAACCCGTGCTCCAATGCGTCAAAATTTCCGCCGAGGGTCAGAAGCTCACCGTTTCGGCCACCGATCTGGAAGTGGCCATCCGCTATTCGGAGGAGCAGGCCCAGATCGACGAGCCGGGGGAGGCGCTGGTGCCGGCCGATCGCTTGCGCGACATCATCCGCGAAAGCACCGATGATACCCTGAATCTCTCGGTGGAAGGGGAGATGATGCACATCCGCGGCCAGGATGCACATTACAAGATTTACACGCAGAAGGCGGCCGATTTCCCGCCGGTGCCAGATTTCGAGGGTGAGGCTGATTTTCAAGTCCTCGGTTCGCAGCTTCGCCAGTTGATCAAACAGACGATCTTCGCCACGGCCAAGGATCCGTCGCGTTACGCATTCAACGGCGTGCTGGTGGTGGCCAAGGCGAAGAAGATCAGCTTTATCGCGACCGACGGGCGGAGGCTGGCTTTGTCGCGCGGGGATCTCGTTGCCCCCGACAAGCTGGATAAGGAAGGCAAAACCGCGATCCTTCCGACCAAGGCGATGCAACTGATCGAGAAGCTCATTACCGATCCGGAAGAGCCGGTGAAGTTCCAGATTCGCGAGAATCAGGTTTTGGTTCACACCGCCGCGGCGACCCTCACCAGCAACCTGGTCGAGGGCCAATTCGCGCCCTATGAGGAAGTGATCCCGAAAGAAGCGGACAAGCGGCTGACGGCATCGACGGCCGATCTGCTGTCGGCGATCCGGCGGGCCTCGCTTTTGACGACCGAGGACAGCAAGGGCATCCGGCTGACGTTCAACAAAAAGGGACTGGTTCTCAGCAGCCGAAGCCCCGATGCCGGCGAGGCCACGGTCACGTTCCCGGCGAAATTTGAAGGGGCCGACATCGAGATCGGATTCAACGCCCTGTTCATGGCCGATGCGCTGAAAGTCGTCGATACCGACGAGATCGTTCTGGAGCTGACGGCGCCCAATCGTCCGGGCCTGTTCAAAAGCGGCAACAGCTTCCTGTACGTCATCATGCCGTTGAATCTGCCATGAACCATCAGTTGTTGAGCAGGGATGCCGCGGAGCTGCGCCGTTTGCAGACGGCCAAGACGCCCTCACCGCGGTCGGGCCGAGGCGTTGCCGGCGCGTTGGGGCCGGAATTGCTCGGCTATTACAAGGACGTGATTCAGAAGCGCCAGACCCGCATGACGGCCATAGCCGAAAAGTGGATCGTGCTGGTTCCCGAGGCGTTGTGCGATCACTGCGTGCTGCAGAGTTTCACGCGCGGGTCATTGACGGTGCTGGTCGACACTTCGAGCCACCTGTACGAACTGAGCCAATTGCTCCTTGGCGGCCTGGAGAGCCAGCTTCTGCTGGCCTGCCGATCGGCGGGCCTGCGCAAGATCACGCTGCGGGCGGGGCAGGCGGAAGGCGGATGAACGGCGATAGCAGGCTATGAAGGGCAAGATCCATAGAGACGTGACGGTCAGCATTCATGGCCGCCTCACTTTACCGGCGGCCATTCGTCGAGCGATGAATCTCGACGGGAGGCGTAGGGTTCGCGTCAGCTTTGCCAAAGGCGGCGAGGTTTTCATTCGGCTTCTGCCCGACGTCATGTCGTACTTTGGAGCGCTCAAGAACCCTCGGCCGTATGACCCGAAGGAAAAACGGACGGCCCGCGCCGCGATGGGATCCAGCGAGCTGCCGCGAAGATAACTTGTGAGTTGATCGGCCAGCCGTGGGAAATCGGCATAAAGCGCGTCAGCCCGGAAATCTGCAAAGGCCGGCCGCGCTCCCACGGGCACGGGTGCCAGCGGCTTGCAATCACCCGGCCGTTTGACAGAATTTACCGATGCCCACGTCAATCCACGACATTCTTGCCGCGTTTCGCGAAGACGCGCGCAACAATCGCGACCTCGGCGACCGTTTTGAGCGGCTGATCCTGGCATACCTCCAGCTCGACCCGCTCTACATCGACCGTTTCTCGGATGTGTGGATGTGGAACGACTGGCCCGGCAAGGGGCACGTCGGCGACGTCGGCATCGACCTTGTCGCCAAGGAACGGGCCACCGGCGAATACTGCGCAATCCAGTGCAAGTTCTACCTCCCCGAACACACGCTCAGCAAAGCCGACCTTGACTCGTTCTTCACCGCCCTTGGCAAGCCTGCTTTTAGCACCGGGCTGATCGTCAGCACGACCGACAATTGGGGAAAGAACGCCGAAGATGCGCTCGGGCAGACCAAGCCGGTTACGCGGCTAAGCATTCATGATCTGGCTGAAAGTCCCGTTGACTGGACCACCTTCGACACCCGCAAGCTCAGCAAGCTCGCCCTCTCGGCCAAGAAAAAGCTCCGCCCGCATCAGACGGCCGCCCTCAAGGACGTGGTCGAGGGATTCAAGCAAGCCGACCGCGGAAAGCTCATCATGGCCTGCGGCACCGGCAAGACGTTTACCGCCCTGCGCATCGCCGAGGCCGTCGCCCCCGCCGGGCATGTACTGTATCTGGTCCCCTCGCTGTCCCTGCTTTCGCAAACGCTGCGCGAATGGACCGCGGAATCCGCCGGCCCAATCCACAGCCTCGCCGTCTGTTCGGACATCAACATCGGCAAGCGGCGCGAAAAAAACGAAGACGACGCCGGCGAAATTACCCTGCACGATCTCGCCTTTCCCGCGACTACCAGCGCCAGGGAACTCGTCGCGCAATACGACGCAATCAAAGCCCGCGCTAAGAAGGACAAGGAAGCCCCGCGCCTCACCGTCGTTTTTTCGACCTACCAATCCATCGAGGCCGTCAGCAAAGCACAGAAAGCCGGCCTGCCCGCGTTCGATCTCATCATCTGCGACGAGGCCCACCGCACCACTGGCGTCACCCTTGTGGGCGAAGATGAGTCCGGCTTCGTCAAAGTCCACGATGCGAACTTCCTCAAGGCCGGCAAGCGGCTCTACATGACCGCCACGCCGCGTATCTATGGCGACGAAGCAAAAGTAAAGGCGAAGGAACTCACCGCGGAACTGGCGTCAATGGATGATGAGACGCTTTTCGGCAAGGAACTCCATCGCTTGGGCTTCGGCGAAGCCGTCGGCAAGGATCTGCTGGCCGATTACAAGGTGCTCGTGCTTGCCGTCGATGAGAAATACGTCTCCCTTGCGTTCCAGAAGCAGATTGCCGACAAAAACACCGAGTTGAATCTTGACGATGCCGTGAAGATCACCGGCTGCTGGAATGGGCTACAGAAGAAATTTGAGAAATCCACCGCCGCCGTCGATGGCGAAGGAAATACCGCCGATCTTCAAGGCGACGTCCAACCCATGCGCCGGGCGGTGGCGTTTTCGCGATCCATCAAGGACAGCAAGGCCTTCGTCGAAAAGACCAGGCAGATCGTGGCCGCGTACAAGGAGAACCACCCCGACGATACCGCCATCCTCGAAATCGAAGCCGACCACGTCGACGGCACTTTTGACGCGCTGCGTCGCGGCGAGCGACTCGATTGGCTCAAGGCGCCCTCCCCCGACAACACCTGCCGCATCCTTTCCAATGCCCGGTGCCTGTCCGAAGGCGTCGACGTGCCCGCGCTCGACGCGGTGATATTCCTCAACCCGCGCAATTCCGTAATCGACGTGGTGCAGTCCGTCGGCCGCGTCATGCGCCGCGCCGAGGGCAAGCGCTATGGCTACATCATCCTGCCCATCGGCATCCCCGCCGACATGAAGCCCGAAGAGGCCTTGAAGAACAACGAGAAATACAAGGTCGTCTGGCAGGTGCTCCAAGCCCTGCGCGCCCACGACGACCGCTTCAACGCCACCATCAACCAGCTTGAGCTCAACAAGAACCGCCCGAACAACATCCAGGTCATCGGCGTGGGCGGCAGCGACCGCGATGCGGGCAAAACCAGCCCCGGCGATTCCAAGCCCAACGTGCGCGAAGTACAGGGCACATTCGCCTTCCCGCAGTTGGATGAATGGAGAGATGCCATCTACGCCAAGATGGTGATGAAAGTCGGCGACCGCGCCTATTGGGAAACCTGGGCCCGCGACATCGCCGCCATCGCGCAAAAGCACATCACCCGCATCAAGGCCCTGCTGGACGACCCGAAGTCCAAGCAGGTAAAGGCCTTCAACGAATTTCTCGCGAGCCTGCAGCAGAACCTCAACCCGGCCGTCTCGCGGGAGGACGCCATCGACATGCTCGCGCAGCACATGATCACCAAGCCCGTCTTCGACGCGCTCTTCGCCCATTACGCCTTCACGCAACACAACCCCGTCAGCGTGTCGATGCAGAAAATGCTCGACGTCCTGGACGAGCAGGCCATCGAAAAAGAAACCGCCACGCTCGACAAATTCTATGCCTCGGTTAAGGATCGCGCGGCCGGGATCGACAACGCCGAGGGGCGCCAGAAGGTCATTTACGAGCTCTACGAGGAGTTCTTCAAGAACGCGTTCAAAGACGTGTACCGCCGCTTGGGCATCGTCTACACGCCGGTAGAGGTGGTCGATTTCATCGTCCACAGCGTCCAGGACATTCTGCGCGACGAGTTCAACAGCGGTCTTGGCGAAAGAGACGTCCACATCATCGACCCCTTCACCGGCACCGGCACATTCGTTGTACGGCTGCTCCAATCCGGCCTCATCCCGCCGGACAAACTGCTCCACAAATACCAGCACGAGCTCCACGCCAACGAAATCGTCCTGCTCGCCTATTACATCGCCGCCATCAACATTGAAGAAACCTTCCACGGCCTGCGCTCCGACGAAGGCAAAGCCGAGTACCTGCCCTTCGACGGCATCTGCCTGACCGACACATTCCAGCTCTACGAATCCGGCCAGCAACAGATCGAAGGCACCTTCCCGGAAAACACCGCCCGCGTGAAACGACAGAAGGCCAGCCCAATCCGCGTAGTCATGGCGAACCCGCCGTATTCGTCACAACAGGAAAGCGAGAACGACAACAACCAGAACATTGAGTATCCGCAACTCGACCAACGAATTCGATCGACTTACGCGGAGCGATCGACTTCGAAGCTGTCGAAGTATCTTTACAGTAGTGAGGTTCGAGCATTGCGCTGGGCAACCGAGAGAATCGGTGACAAGGGCGTAGTCGGATTTGTGACCAACAACGCCTTTCTTGATAAGCCGTCGACGGATGGCATCCGCGACTGTTTGCCAAATGAATGTTCATCTGTCTACGTCTTTAATTTGCGGGGCTACCAGCGAACTTCGGGCGATACGTCCAAAAGGGAGGGCGGTAAGATATTCGGCGGTGGAAGTCGTAACGGGATTGCCATCGTCCTACTGGTCAAAAATCCAGCCATGAAAGCTCCAGGTACGCTGCATTATCACGACATCGGCGACTACCTTAACCGCGAAGACAAACTCAAAATCATCTCCAGTTTCGCTAGCATCGCAGGCATCACCACAGCCAAGAAGTGGACGACCTTACACCCCAACGCCGAAAACGACTGGATCAATCAGCGCGATCCAGCCTTCCAGAAATTCTTCGTGATGGCAACGAAGGACGGACCAACGGAACGAGTCATCTTTGAGAAGAGCTCCTTTGGCGTCGTCACTGGACGCGACGCATGGGTCTATAACGCATCTCAGGCGAAACTCTCTTCTGCGGTGAAATCCTTGATCGAAGCGTATGGCACCGAGACTGATAAATACGCGGCGGCTTGCGAAGGTTCTGTAAAGGCTGATCGGCCCGAGATTGAAGAGGTCGTGGATATGGACCCGAAGCGGATCAGTTGGACCCGCTCATTGAAGGCCAGTGCGAGCCGTGGGAAAAAACTCGAGTATTCGAAGGCGGCGATATTTCCCGCGATGTATCGTCCCTTCTCTAAGTTGTGGATGTATTACGATAAGCGATTGAACGAGATGCCATCGCTGACCAATCGCATATTTCCGCAATCCGGTCACGACAACTTAGCGATCTGTACAACGGGCGTGGGGAATCGTGACGAATTCTCAACGCTGATAACCGGGATTCTACCAGATATGCACATGGTTGATAAGAGTGGTGCGAGCCAATGCTTCCCGCTTTATATCTACGAACCCGTCGATGAATCGAAAGAATTGCAATTCGACAAATCCGACGTCATCGACGGCTATCGGCGTCGCGAGGCGATCACGGATGCGATCCTGAAAACCTTCCGCGAGGCTTACGGGCCGAAGGTGACGAAGGAGGACATTTTCTACTATGTCTACGGCATCCTGCACTCGCCAGAGTACCGCACCCGCTTCGCGGCAGACCTAAAGAAGATGCTGCCGCGCATTCCGCTGACGAAAAAGACCGAGGATTTTACCGCCTTCAGCCAGGCTGGGCGGAAGCTGGCCCAATGGCATTTGAACTACGAAACCATCGAGCCGTGGCCGGTGCAGGAGATCAATGCCCGGTTTGAGCAGGCCGAGCCCGACCCCTACCAGTATTACCGCGTGCAGAAGATGACCTTTGCCCGCCCAACGCCCGAGCAGAAGCTCGCCGGCCAGAAGTGGGACAAGACCACCATCATATACAACGCCGACATCACCATTACGAAGATTCCGCTGGAGGCGTATGAGTACGTCGTGAACGGCAAACCAGCGATCGAGTGGATCATCGAGCGGTATCAGGTGACGCGCGACAAGGACAGCGGCATCGTGAACGACCCCAACGATTGGTGTAAGGAGCACAACCAGCCGAGGTACATCGTGGACCTGATCAAACGGGTGGTGCGAGTGAGCATCGAGACGATGAAGATCGTCAAAGCCCTGCCGGCGCTGGGGGAACGCGATTAGGCCCGTCCTGCCGGCCAACCGTGGTCACCCCGTCTTCGCATCACCCTTGGCGAGCATAGCCTGTGGCGAGCGACGTCGAACCGCGCCCTTGCGTGACACCGCATTTTGCCCCCCGTCCCCGCGCCAGGAGCAAAAAAATTTTCTTGAAATTAGCAATTTGTTAGGGTACCATGCCGGCCATGTCCGGGAAACGACCAATGGCGCAGGATACCCAGGAAGTGCCGTTTGCAGCCCAAGAATGGGGATTTTGCCGCCGCGCCAAGCAAGGGGAAATCCCCATCGCACCCATACGACCAAACCTCCGGCCGAATGCCATCGCCTCACCTTGTCACCCTGTCACTGCGTCATTTTGTCACCCCTACCCCCCCCCCCCCCCCCCCCCCCCCCCCCCCCCGGCCCTCCCCCACCCCCCCCCCCCCCCCCCCCCCTTCCCCCCCCCCCCCCCCCCCTACGGGGCATCCGGGGACATTCGGGGACAGCCTCCACCCCCCCTCCGTTCCATTCTGTTTCATTTGCTTCCAGAAGAAGAAGCGGGGGAGATGGGGAGATGCAGCCGGAAGTGGATTCGGTTGGGAACCCGCCAATTTGACAGGACAAAATCAGTACGAAATGCGCCCCGGCCGGGCCAAGTCCAGACTTTTTCAGTACGTCTTCGAACTTTTCAGCCACTTTTAGGTCGTTTTTTCGTCTCGATTTACCCGTCGAACCGCGATATTCGCCCAAAAACCGCGGTGCTGGCGGAGCGAAATCGACGGCAAAATCGCCGTAAGCGCAGTCCACAAAGCCAGTTGAGAGAAATTCGGCGCGCGCGGGCACATGTGCGGAAAGCAACGCCGGACGGAAGTTGCCGAAGGAGAAACGGGGCTTGGTGCGGCCGTCGTTCAGTAGGATACGCCAAGGTTGGCGCGGGGCGTGCCGATCGGTCACACCTGCGTGATCTCGCCGCGTTTCTTTTCGACGGCCTCGTCGGTCTTGGCTTCGTAGGTCTTGGTGAGTTCCTGGATGGATTCCTTGCCGGCCGTGCATTCGTCTTCGGTCACCAGGCCGCCTTTTTCCTCTGTTTCCATCAGCTTATTGGCTTCGCGGCGGGCGTTGCGGATGGCGATTTTGGCGGTCTCGGCGAAGGCTTTGCACTGCCCGACAAGCTGTTGCCGCCGCTCCTGCGACAAAGGGGGCAGCGTCATGCGAAGCTGTTTGCCGTCGCTGTGCGGGGTCAGGCCGATCTTGCTCTCGCCGATCGCCTTCTCGATCGCCTTGAGATCGCCGGCGTTGAACGGCTTGATGAGAATCTGCGTGGTTTCGGGGATGCTGATCATGGCGATGCTGCGAAGGTCGGTCGGGGTTCCGTAGTAATCGACCTTGAGATGCTCGACCAGGGCGGGCGTGGCCCGGCCGGTGCGGATTCCGCGCAGCTCCTGGAGCAGGTGGTCCAGGGCTTTTTCCATGTGCATTTCCGTTTCCAGGAGGATGTCGTCGACAGGCATAGATATATCGTACCGCGTGGCGGTGCGCCTCTCAACTTGGGGTGATGGTAGTGCCGACCTCTTCGCCGCGCAGAGCCCGGGCGATGTTGCCCGGCGTCTTGAGGTTGAAGACGACCAGCGGTATCCGCCGCTCCATGCACAGCGTGATCGCTGTCAGGTCCATCACGCGAAGTTTGTCAGCCAATACCTTCTCATACGTGATCTCGCGAAACAGCCGGGCCGATGGATCTTTCTTCGGATCGGCCGAATAAATGCCATCCACTTTGGTCGCCTTGAACAGGACATCGGCCGCGATTTCGGTGGCGCGGAGGGCGGCGCAGGTGTCGGTGGTGAAGAACGGATTGCCGGTGCCGGCGGCGAGAATCAGGACGCGGCCTTTTTCCAGGTGGCGCACGGCGCGGCGGCGGATGAACGGCTCGGCGACGCTGTAGACGCTGATCGCCGATTGCACCCGCGTGGGCTGGCCCATCTTTTCCATTGTTTCCTGCAGGGCCACCGCGTTAAGGACGGTGGCCAGCATGCCCATATAATCGGCGGTGGCGCGGGGGATGTTGCCATCCTCGGCGAACGTGGCGCCGCGGATGAAATTGCCGCCTCCGACCACGATCGCCAGTTCGACGCCCGTCTGGGCCACCTCGACGCACTGCCGGGCGATGTTTTCCAGTTCGGGGGCTTCAATCCCAAACGATCCCTCGTGGCAGAATCCCTCGCCGCTGATCTTGAGCAGCACACGTTTGAACTTCGGACCGCCGGTCGCTTTGGTTTCGGGCATGCCGCGATTATAGCCACTGGCGGCATTTCGCTATACTTGACCCGGCCGAAAAACCGGCGAACGAAAGTGCCCGGTTTTGCGAGGCGTCGCCTTCTCCTCCTCTCCCTGTACTCAGGGGGAGGACTGAGGTGGGGGTTCTTTGTGGGCGGCGCTGGTTCGCTCGACTGGCGCAACATGTAGTCGCGGGCAACCGCCACCCCGACCCTCCCCCTGAGTACAGGGAGAGGGGGAAAGAGGGCCGTCGGCATGGATTTATATTAGTGCGGAGATGAAGGCACTCTCACAGAGAACAACATGGGCATCGTCCTGATCGGATATCGAGGCAGTGGAAAGACGACGGTGGGCCGGCGGCTGGCGGAGCGGCTTTGGCAGCCGTTTGCCGATGTGGACGATCTGATCGTCGCCCGCGCCGGCAAGACGATTCGCGAGATCTTTGCCGAATCGGGGGAAGCCGGCTTTCGCGATCTGGAGGCCCTGGCGCTGGCCGATGCCCTGGGCCGGGCCGATCACGTGATCGCGCTGGGCGGCGGAGCCTTGGTGCGAGAGGCAAACCGCGTGCTGCTGAAATCGGGCAGTCACAAGGTCGTCTATCTCCGCTGCGAACCGGATGAGTTACACCGTCGCACCCAGGCCGATCCGGCTTCGGCGGCGTCGCGGCCAGGTTTGACGCCGCTGGCCGGCACCGTTGATGAAATTCGCCAACTCCTGGCCACACGCGAGGCGGTTTATCGGCTATTGTGCACGGCCGAGCTTGACGTGACCGGGCTTTCGCCCGATGAAGCGGTTGTACGCATTGTTCGCCTGTTGTGAAAAATGATTACCGACGCATCGCCACCCGTCCCGCCTTCCGTGCAGCACGCCGTGTACATCGCGTTCCTGTTTGCGTTCGGATCGTGCATCGGGAGTTTTCTGAACGTGGTGGTCTGGCGGCTGCCGCGAGGCGAATCGCTGGTAACGCCGCCGTCCCATTGCCCAAAGTGCAACCATCCGCTGGCGTGGTACGACAACGTCCCTGTGCTGGGCTGGATCATGCTCGCCGGGAGATGCCGCTATTGCCGCGGCGGCATCTCGATCCGATATCCGATTATCGAGGGAATCACCGGGCTGTTGTTCGCCGGATATTACGTGTTGCTGTTCATCGCCAGGCTGGGGCCGCGGGTGTATCCGATGTCCTCGCCGCTTTGGTGGGGATTTGGTTCGATGACCACGCTGGCCGACGATTGGCCGACGTATGCGCTGTACATGATGCTGCTGGCCGGGCTGTTGGCAATCAGCCTGATTGACGCGGAGTTGTTCATTATCCCGATCGAGATTCCGTGGCTGATGGCGGGAATCGCGTTGGTGGTTCACACGGTATGGTCTGGCGTCTCCCGGCCGGGGGCACTGGACGTTTCGTACATCGGCGCGGCTTTGGCGACGGGCGGTGCGGTGGGGTTGCTTATCAGTCTGGCGCTGCGGTTCACTGGCGTATTTGCGCTGAGTTTTCCGGACGGCGAGCCGATGCTGGAGGTCGAGCGACAGGAGATCGAAGCGGAAATCAACCTGGCCCGCCGCGAAGGGCGCGAGCCCGATCCCGATCTGAAACTCCCTCCGCGCTTCACGCGGCGCATGGTCCACGCGGAAATCCGCAAGGAGATCATGTTTCTTCTGCCGCCCATCGTGCTGGCCATCGGATGCCTGATTCTGTCGTGGCAATGGCTGGCCGCGGAGAATTTCTTCCGGCGCGCCGCGGCCACGCCCTGGTCGAGCGGGCTGCTGGGGTCGATACTCGGCCTGCTGGCTGGCGGGCTGATCATCTGGCTCATCCGCATCGCCGGAACACTGGTCCTGGGAAAGGTCGCGATGGGATTGGGCGATGTACACCTTCTGGCAGCCATCGGCGCCGTCCTGGGCGCCGGGCCGGCCATCGTGACGTTCTTCGTCGCCCCATTCTTCGGCCTGATTGTGGCACTGTATGCTCTGATCACCGGCCGGCACCGGGAAATTCCGTACGGCCCTTATCTGAGCCTGGCGGCCGCAGTGGCCATGCTGTTCTATTGCCCGATTTATGCGTATTTTGTGCGAGTTTGAACGCGGATCGCGGCCCGGTGGGCATGGCGGCCCGTGCGACTCATGCCAGAGCCTGATAGACTTGTGAGAACCATATGAACACATTTTGGGAAAAGATCGTCTTTTGGACAAAAGCCACAATCTTCGGCGTTGTTGCCCTGTACGCTATCTTGTTTGTCGCCGCCAATTGGGGCGTCAACGTGCCGGACATCCACCTGATTGTGTTTCCCGAATACAAAGATGTTTGGATGTTGAAAGTGCTCTTCATCGACTCAGTGGTGAGCATCTTCGCCTGGTGGCTGTTCTGGGCGGTCTACCGAACCGTCCGCCGAATCAAAGCCGCCGCAGCCGCCCGATCAGACGCGACGGCCGCATCCGCCCCAGCGCCGGCGACACCCGCGCCACCCAGTTCCCCAACGCCCAGCACCGGCAACAACGCGCCCCCATCGCCACAGAAATAGGGTACTCCTGGAAGACAAGAGATTGGTTGGTGCTGTTCAGGCGCGATGCCGCTGCCTTCACACGGCGGATTGAACCTCACGAGCAAAGGTCGGGGGATCGACGATTTGGATATTGGGGAACCTTCTGCAGAAATCGTCGCCCTCGGCGGTGTCTCGCCGCATCAGATACGTCAGGTGCCGGTAGTTCCACGTTACCAGAAAGCGGATGTTGGCTTTGATGGCAAGGTTGACGTACGGCTCGTCCTTCTTGTCCCGTGGGAGCGAGAAACTCGGCGGCACATCTTGAATCATGATCGCGCGGGAAAGGACATCGGCAAGAAACATGTCGACGTGGCGAGGTTTGAGTGCGGGGAACCTGGTCCGCAACTCGGGACGGGTCAACACATCCCAAAGCTCACCAACGATCACCGGGCTCACGTAAAGAACGACACGATCCTCACGCACGAGCCTCATTGTGCTGTGTTCGCGGTCCGGGCGTGCGGCTGCCTGCAAGAAAACCATGCAGTCATACACAACCTTGGGTGGGTCACTCATGCAAGTGCCGCTGCCGGTCCTGATAGGCCTTCTCTCGAACGTCCTCAAGAAACGAATCGAGTTCCTGATCGCTCATTCCGCTTTCGGCGACTTGTTTGCGAAAGGGCGCCAGAACGTCATCGACAGTCGGGCGTTTTACTGTCTCCGCGAGCAACCTCGCGGTATAGGCGGGCATGGTCTGTCCGCTCCGGGCGGCTTGTTCTTGAAGCCGTGCTGCTACGTCCTCTGGAATCGAAATCGTCATGTCCATGTCAATACCTGTCGCAAATTAGAATACCATGAAACCAGGGCCGATCACCAGATCTTACTGATGCCAGATTGTATGCCGCAAATAACCCTTGTCGCCGCCTTCAAATCCGCCACCGGGCGGCGTATACTGTTCGCGTTGACCAGCCATCGGCCGGAGTGTCGATGGGCGGCGTTCTCCAAGGACGGGTTTTATGGACGCGAAACATCTCATCGGCGGGGCCTTCTTCGGACAATTGCTTATCGCGGCGAGCCTGGCACTTTCAGGATGCGCATCATCCACCACCGGCGGCGCTTTGGCAGCGCCACCACCGGCCGCGACAACTCGCGCGGATGGCGCGGCGGGTCAAGCGGTTGAGGATCCGAACGCGCCCACTCCTGATGCACTGGCACGCAAGACCGCCGGTTACGTGCAGGAAATGCAGGCCGCTTTGGATCGCCAGAACAGAGTGAATTCCGGCTCTGGTCCGGCGGATGTGAACGATCAGGACGGCCCGACCGGCGCCATTGTGCCCAACAAGCCTCCCGGTCCTGAAGCGGCCGGTTCGACGAATCCGCGATCGACGGCACAAACCCCATCCCCGGCGCCGACAGAGCAGCAATCGCAGGTCGAGTGGGAACAGCCAACCCAAGCGCCGGCCGGCAGCGGCGTGGTCGTCGAACCCGCACCCGCGCCGCGCGTGACGCCGGCACCTCAGCCGGCCGCCTCGGTCGCGCCGCGTCCCAAGCCTCCCACAACCGTCTCACCAACCGCGACACCAGCCCCAGCCGCGCCGTCGGTCGTGCCCGTTGCGCCATCACCCGCCCAGCCGGCCGCCAAACCAGTGATCTTCCCGCAAGTGCTTCCAGAAAGCGTCGATCTGCCCGGCGGAAGTTCCGGCGGCGGGATCGGGTTGCAATCCGCCGACGATCTGGAACGCAAGCTCGCACAAAAGATCAAGGACGATCCGCGCGACATCCCCGCGCAGCTCGATTACCAGTTGCTTGAATTCGTCAAGGGCCGCGCCACACCCGACATGTCCGCCGTCGCCGGGCTCCCCGCCGAAGATCGCGAGATCGTCACTTCCATTCTGGACGGCCTGGGGAATTTCCAGAGCCAAGTCACGGCCGACAGCAATCTGCTCCTGGTTCGCAAAATCCAGCCGCTGCTGGAGATGGCCGATCGCCTGCGCAGCGAATCAGACCTCTCGATCTCAACCATCCAGTTATGCACCAAGGTGGACGGCTACGGCATGTACAAGTTGGCGGACACGCACTACAAATCCGGCCAGGAGAATCCGGTCATCGTCTACACGGAAATCTCGAATTTCACCAGCGAACTGAACGAATCGCATCAATGGGAGACCAAGCTCACGCAGCAGGCGATCCTGTACACCGAAACCGGCATCCCAGTCTGGCCGGAAAAGCCCACCGCCCAATCCGTCGTCGATCAATGCCGCAACCGTCGCCACGATTTCTTCGTCGCCAACGTCGTGCGTCTGCCGGCCACGCTTCAGCCGGGCAGGTACCTGCTGAAAGTGACGATCACGGACCAACTGGCCGATCGCGTCGCCGAGGCAACGACACCGCTGGAAATCCAGGCGCCGTGACGAGCTATGGAAAATTCTCGCCGCCGCTGTTCAGTTTGAGGCAGGGTTTTTCTTTGGCGGAACGGTTCCACATTCCGGGCATCGCTCAGGCGTGGCTCGAAGGTCATAACCACATTTCGCGCACAAACCCGTGTTGCGCCGCCGCCGGCTACGGCGTTTCTTTTCGATCCACACCGCTGGTGCGGCCGCTGTAATCAGCGCCAGCGGCCAGTACGAAACCGTCAAACCCCAGCCCTGCCCATGCGGTGGCGATTCTGAAAACCAGCGAGCGTTGGATCCCCAATCGACACGAACAGGGAGCCACCGCGGCCTCCAGGCTTCGCTGGGGTCGGCGGGGCCGTCCCAAAAAAATTCATCAAAGATGAACTCGACGTCTTCGCTGCTCCAGTTGACGTGCCAGCCCGGCGCGGGAAGTGCCGGATTACCGGACACAGGGTTATTCGGACCTGACGTGAAATCAAACCATCCCCAGACGAACCGCACGGACCCTGCGCCACCCAGCAGGTATATCTCGTGATACGGCGTGTCCAGTGAAACTACGTCATATGTCGTGAAACCCCGGATGTACAGCACCACAATCGCCACAAACAGCAGCAGCGAAACCCCGGCCAGCACATCAAAAAGACGTCTCATCGACATGGCTACGGCTTGATCCCATATTTCGCCGGGTCGGCAGCCACGGCTTTGGCGAACTTGGCGGGATCCTTCTCGAATTCCTCGTTGCAATCCGAGCAGCAGAAGTGGTACACCTTGCCATCGTAGATTTCAACAGCTTTTGAGTCCAAGACCTTCTCTCCGGTTACCGGGCAAACTGTATTGCCGACATCCGCGGCCGCAATTGGCCGGCTGGTCGCTGCCAATGCCATCACCGGCGTTGCCGATGTTCCCATCTTCATGCCGGACATGTGCTGATCGGACATTCCCGGCGAATCCGCTCGCACTGCGGCCATGTGCTGACCGGCGATAAGCCCCACCAGAAAGAACGGCACCGCCAAAGCCAGCGAACCAAACAGAATTCGGCGCATAAACGACTCCTTTGCAACATCCAGACGACCAATCCACGGTTGATTATAGCCCCGGCCGGGCAGGTTGGCGTTTGTCGCCGTTTCAGCATTCGCGCCGGGCGATACTCGCGTATCAGATTCCACTTGCCTTTTTGCCACGAATAGTCGATACCACTCTTACTTCTTACCCGGCCGACTCGCCGCAAGGCCTCAGCCGGGTTATTTTTCTTTCGGAATCTACGGCCTGTGCATCGACGCGCGCGACTACCGTCCCCGCGGATAGCTGGTTGGCCAATTTCCATGTGTCTCTTTTCGGCGATTCTCGCGCATTGAGTGTCGGGTGGATACGCAGTGTGCGGGTTGTGCCAATCCACAGCGCCGCTTCCCACTTGGCGCAGTTTCGGGTACAGCTTATCCATCGCCGTCAAGGAGCGTTCTATGCGCTGGATCGGGATATTGTTGCTGGCAATGTTGGGGGCGTGCTCGACAACGCGGTCGGTCACGGTCACGGCCGTGCCGGGGGATGCGGCGCTGAAGCTCGACGGCGAATCGATCGGCACGGGGACGGCGACCCGCGATATCGTCTTTCAAAACGCGCAGGATGTGCATGTCATCGCGGCATCGCGGCTGGGATACAAAGACCAATCCGTCACCCTCATGCGCGACGACGGCCGAGACCTGATCCGCCTGGAACTCAAGCCGCAGAGCAAGCACATCCACGTCCTGGTCGAGCCGGTGGCAGCCATCGTCAGTGTTGATGGCAAAGCCGTCAGCGCCGACCCGGTCAGCGATCGCGCCGTGGATCTCGATTTCACGGTGGACGCGTCAAACAAATGGACGACGCACGAGATTTCGGCCGAGCGGGTCGGATTTGCCACGGCCAGGGCGACCGTCGCCTGGGCCGACGCGGGTTCGGACTACACGCTTGTGATGGGGCCGATGACCAGGGATGTGTCGATCACCACCAATCCGCCCGGCGCGGCGGTGGCGCTGGACGGCAAGAGCATCGGCGTCTCTCCGACAACCATGCCCGCCGTGCCGTTCATGTATGACATCCTCAAGTCGCAATACGCGACGCACAAGATCACCGTCAGCAAACCGGGTTACGATCCGGTCGACCGCGCCATCTCCTTCAATGACCCGGCCGCGGCCTACGCGATCAACCTGGAACCCAAATCCAAGACAGTCCGCATCGTGACCGACCCGGCCGGGGCCGTGGTCACCATCGATGGCAAAGAGTTGGCCCGCGACGCCGCCGGCATCTCCAGCGGCGCTTTGCAGTTCCCGCCGGTCGATGAAAAGGGAACGCTCCGTACGTTCACGGCGGCGGTGAGCAAGAAGACGGCCGATTCGGAATGGGAACCGGGCCAGTTGACCATCGCCTACGACGATGGCAAGGCGGATTATTCGATCGCGCTGAAGGAGATCAAGACCCGGCCGCTGGACGAATTGACGGTTGAATTCAGCCGCAACATGCAGGGTGTTTGGGAGGCGGCGCCGAAGGTTGTCTCGACGCTGGCACGGAAGGATGTGACTGAGGGGCCGGACCGCCAGCAGCCGGTGCAACTCGTCCGCGCCGAACGCGGCACCACGATCAACAGCCTGGCCATGTCGCCCGACGGAACACAGCTCATGTTCACCGAGGTCTGGGGCACAACCAAAGACGATCTGCGGTCGCGGATTCTGGTCATCAAGCCGGACGGCACCGGCGGCACCGAGCAACTCACCGACGGCAAGGCGCTGGATTTGTTCCCGTCCTTCACGCCGGCCGGGGATCAGATCGTCTTCTCGAGCAATCGCGCCGGGAAGAAGTTGAGCGTGTGGGAGAAATCGGCCGTGGGTGCGCCGGGAACGGCGCAATTGACGAGCAACGACGAGCAGGAATTGTGGCCGGCCGTCGATGCCGATCCTCAGCCGCGGCTGTTTTATGAAGCGTTGCTGGACGACCGGGACGAGCCGCGATTGTACATGACGCAGATCGGGCGGACGATCCGAACAGAATTAACGACCGTGCCGGTGACCCAGCCGCGAGTCAGCCCCAAGGCGGACAACCTGGTCTTCGCATCTGTGAACGCCAAGACGGGCAATCGCGAGCTGTTCATCATGCCGGACAAGGGCGGGCTGACGCACAACCTGACCAACACGCCCGACAGTGACAACTTCGATCCGGTCTGGTCAAAGGACGGAAGCCGGATCGCGTTTGTTTCCGACCGCGGCCTGGACGAGGATCGGCATCACAACCGTGATATTTGGTACATCGATATGGCCCATCCCGAGCGGCCGGTCCAGATCACCACCAACGGCTCGGTCGATGACTGCCCGACATGGGATCCCAGCGGCGATGCGATCTATTTCCGGAGCAACCGCGGCGGCGAATGGGGAATCTGGAAGATCGCGGTGAAGTAAACCGCGTTCACCATGTTGGCGCGGGCTTGTCTCGCAAAAAGGCAGCCAGGGGATTCGTCGCCAGAGCCTTTGATTGCTCGACGACGACCGAAGCCAACAGTGTCGCGCCATCGTAATTGGTGTGGACGCGTCCATCGGCGAATATCGCCGTGGTGGCGGCCTGACCCAATTGATCGTAGCGCTGGGCCGCCCCTTCATACAGATCCAGCAGAGGCGCGTTCTGATCCTTGGCAACCTGCCGGGCCCAATCGGCCGGGTTGGATGTGCGGGTGATCTTGCCGCCGCTCCAGGTGTTGCGCGGGACCAGGGTGCACACGACCGGAGTCGCTCCTTTGGACCGCACGTCGGCGATGTATTTTCGCAAATACCACCCGAACGAATGGATGGTCTCCGTGCCCTGGGTCTTGGTGTCTTCTCCGACGCCGGCAGTTTCGCCCGTGCTGTTGGTGCCGAATTGCATCAGCAGCACGTCGCCTTTCTTGACCATGGCCAATGCCGCCGGCCATTCTGAATTGTAATACGAGCGCACGCCCGTGCCGCCAAGGGCGTGGTTGACCAGGTTCGCCTTGTTCGGATCGATCCACGCCGACAAGGCCTCGCCCCAACCCCATTGGCCATTGGACCCATCGCCCCGGCCGTTGCGAACGGTCGAATCGCCGATAAGGATGATGTCGGGAAGCGAGGGATCGGACGGTGTCGGCCAGTTGAGGAAATTCGCCTGCTCCAGAGGCGTGGTTTTCAGCGAATTCGCCGCCAGCACGACCGAAGGCTGCGTCGCCGGATTCACCGCGCGTGCCTCCGGCGAGAGCAGGCTCAAAATGTTCTGGCGATGCAGAGCTTTGACGCCCGACAAGATAAGTTGCGCGTTCAATGCCGCGCCTTCGGGGCTGGTGTGCGTCGAGTCCGCCGGGAAAAGCGGCTTTACCGCAGCCTGGCCCATTTGCTCGTAGCGGTCGGCGGCCATGTTGGTCAGATCGATGAACGCGACATGCTCGGCCACGGCGATCTGGCGCGTCCACGCACTGAACTGGCCGTTGGCGCGCTCGACGCGGCCGTTCGTCCAGATGTCGCGCACGGTGATCGAAACCAGGATGGGCGTGGCGCCCTTGGCCTTGGTGTCTTCGACCATCTTCTTCATATACCAGCCGTATGTGTGTACGACTTCGTGCTTCTTTGTGACCAGGTTGTCGATCTCCTGGGTTTCATCGCCCAGGCCGGGCAGCGAACCGCGGGCGCGGGAGGCGTCGTTGACGGCGCCGGCGTCGTTGTGACCGAACTGGATGAAAACAAAATCGCCGGGCTTGAGACTGGCCACGATTTGATCCCAGAGACCTTCGGTGATGAAGGTCCGGCTGCTGCGCCCGCCGCGGGCCGCGTTGACCCAATTGGCTTTCCTGGGATCGATATACGTCGCGAACGTCTTTCCCCATCCGGTATGAAGCGGATCGCCAACTTGCGCCGTGGAATCGCCGGCGAGATAAATAGTCGGCAATCCGGCGGTGATCTTCACGCCAGGTTGTGTCGCCGCCGGGCGCGTGGATTGCGCGGCGGCGATGGCACAGAAAACCAGAATCAACACAATATTTCCGAACCGCGCCATGTGAGTCTCCAGTTGATTTGGACGCTCCATTATCTGCCAATCGCCGCGAAAGTCACGTCACCACCCGCGGCGCCACTGGACGAGAGTGCCCGAACTTCCGGGCAACCGCCACTTCCTCCTCCCCATGTACTCAGGGGGAGGACAAAGGTGGGGGTTCTTCGCCAGTGGCTCTGCCAGGTCGAAGCCGCGACGAACGCCGCAGCGGTCAACCCCCACCCAACCCTCCCCCTGGGTACAGGGAGAGGGGAATAGAAGGCGGTCCCACATGGATTTACACTCGCCCGGGAAATCGGGCACTCTCCACCTGATCGCCGGCCGGCGCTGGGTTGATCGTGCTGGGCGGCGGAGGCTGCACGGCAAAGTCGATTTCGCTGTTGATCTCGGCGCCTATGAGCAACACGACGGCGTCGATGTAGAGCACAAAGAGCAGGATGGCCACGCCGCCGACGGCGCCGTAGGTCTTGTCGTAATGGCTGAATTCGTTGATGTAGAGACGCACGACCAATCCGAGCAACATCCAGACCACGATGCTGAATATCGCCCCTGGGCTGATGAAATGGAACGGCTGGCGATCCGACGGGCCGAAATAATACACGATCGCCATCACCCCAAACATCAGGATCAGTGACAGGGATAGTCGCAGAATGTGGAACGGCAGCCTCAAATGCTCCATGTCCGGAATCCAGGCGATAATCCACTCAATCACATACGATCCGATCGGCAGCAATACGAGAACGGCGACGATCATGATGATCACGACGATGGTCAAGATCATTGCCAGCGGTCGCTGCCGATAGAACGGCCGGCCCCTGCGAATGTCGTAGCAGCGATCCAGGGCGTACATGGTCATGGACATGCCGCCACTGGCGGAGAAGAGGGTCAGAACCAGGCCGAGGCTGAGCAACCCGCCGTGCGTGTTGTTGATCGTGCTTCTGATATTGGCGATGACGTCGTCGACATTGCCGAGAATGGTGCTGGCGCCTTCGGAAGGGAACGCTTGGCGGATGGCGTGGTTGATCTGCTGGATGGCGTTGGTGCGGAAAGTCGCAGGCAGATAAGGGACAAGGGTCAGCAGGAAGATCAGGAAGGGGAAAATCGCGAACAGCCACGAATACGCCAGGGCCGACGCCCAAACCAGAATCTGGTCTTCCTGAACCTGCTGCCAGACGCGCTTTGAAAAGGGCCAAAGTCCGACCTTCCGCACCACATAAGGAACCTGACCGAGAGTCGCCATAGGCGCATCTTACCTGCCGACAGCGTTTGCATCACGCCGAACGAGTACATTCAGCCAGATCGAGTGCGCCCGTAGATTCCGCCGCGCGCCCAACCGCCGCCGCGACCATCTTGCGGCAGATCTTCGAATCCGGAGTCTTTCGCCTATCCAATTGTCCATTCGGGAGTTGCGTCAAAAGCGGCATCCGATGACGCTCCGACGCACCCCCGTTTCCAGCCGAATATCGCGGTTTCGCCCCCCAACTGCGTCGAAAAAACGCTCAAAAAGTGGCCAAAAAGTTCGAACTTCGCCTGTAAAAGTCTGAACTTGGCGCGCCCAAGGCGCATTTCGTACCGTCTGGGCGCGCGGGAAATTGAACCGCCGAGGCGCCAAGAGCGCCAAGAAGGCAATAATGCCAATGCCGAACGTGCCAGTATGGCCGTCTCCGCTGCTCCCCGGCTCCCCCTCTTCACAGCTTCTTCCGCAACAGAATGAAACAGAATGCAACAGAGGGGGGGGTGGGGGGCGGCCTGCGGCCGAGAGGGTAGAAAGTGGAAAGTAGACAGTAGAGCGACAATCCGCCGCCCGTTTCGCGTTATCCATTGTCAACTGTCCATTATCCATTGCCCCTTGCATGTCCCACAATGTCCCATCCCCCGGGTGGGGGGTGCCTGCGTCAATTTGTCCTTTTCCAGGCCAAAATCCGCATTCCCAGCCCCCGAACGCCATTTTTCGCCCTGTCCCAGCCGTGTCCCATTCCAGGGGTATGGGACATCGCCAGACGTGCATGTCAACCCGTCTTCCTTATCCATTGTCCGTTACAGCCACCCTTACGTTATACGAACAAAGGATGGTTTGCAAGAGAAAAATCTCCATGTCCGGCCGTGCCTCGGCCGCCGGCGTCGGGAGCCTGATGCGCCATCCCTTGTCCCCTCCTCCGCCATGCGAGGATCGCCGGATTTATCTTGCACGATACGAAATGCCGCGTAAAATACCGGCGAGGTTTCGACAACAGCCTCGCTCCGGCCGGTTCTGGCGGAGTCCGGCGGGAAAAGATATGGAAACCATTCGCCCCATCTCCCCCTTCCCGTCCCGTCGTCCCAGACTCCCGAGCGCCGACAGACCCGCGGGCGATCAGAAAGAGATGACTACAAATGTGTCCACAAACTGGTGGAATCACCGTTTCACTTCCCACGAAGGCACATCAAGCGCTCATCGTGCGAGCGACCGTGTTGGTCGCCCTGCTGTTGTCGGGCGGCTGCACGAATTCGGGGCCCTACAAAGTCCGAAATCCGCCGTATAGCTGGGGCATGATAGACGTGACGAGCGGAATCATTGACCACGTGACTCTGGAAGATGCGGCAAAGCCCGGCATTCTTATTTCCGGGCCGCACGGTATGCGTCCTGCACGGGATCCGAATGAGCTAGTTGGTAGCACGGAATCCTATGGGATGGATCCAATTCCCGACAACGTCATCGTCAAATGGACAACGGACGACGGCGCCAAACATCAACAGGAGGTCGCGGTAGCGACCCAAATTGCGGATATTGGAACATGGACAGGGACTATATGGCTCCGATTTGCGCATGACACGGTCCAGTGCATTCCGGAATCCAAGAAGGAGGCGTACGACCGTGCGATGAAAGTCTCCGTCGAGGCGCACCGCCTCGGTCTCGACAAGGACGCCGTTCCCGCGACCGGCTATGAGAACCCGCCACAACCACCATGACCGATGCACGTGCCTGCGCGGATGCAGGATCGAGGTAACTGCAGGGGACACGACCATTCAGCGGGCTCTGTCCGCGTTTCGGCCGGGCTGGCCGCCGCGCGGGCGGAGAGTGCTTTGCAATCCGTAGCGCGACACAACCCGCGCCACCCACGCATCGCTCCCCAGCGGCCGGCCGCGCCGCGCCGGCCGTCCGGATCGCTTCGACCTCCAGATCGGTTTGCGAGCGATTCACCAGTTGGACCCAGTTCCCCGGCGGGTCGATCGGCCAGTCGCTTAAGCAGGTTCCGTAGAAGCGCCAAACCTCGCCGTCGCGGCGGGGGTGGACGACAAAAGAGTGTGCCCGATTTTCCGGGAATGGCGTCTTTACCTCCTCTCCCTGTACTCAGGGGGAGGATTGAGGTGGGGGTTCTTCGCCGGTGGCTCTGCCAGGTCGAAGCCGCGACGAACGCCGCAGCGGTCAACCCCCACCCAACCCTCCCCCTGGGTACAGGGAGAGGGAATAAAAGGTGGTCCCGCATGGACTTACGCTCGCCCGGGAATTCTGGCACTCCCCGACAAAATGCCAGTGGTCGAACATGAGACACCAGCCCGGAATCCGGATAGAATGGCGGGCATGGGCCGGGAGCAAGACATTGCAAAAGGCGAGAAAGTCGTCGTCCCTGCCCAAGAGCCGCCGCCGGCCGTTGGCGCGGCTGACCACGTGATAGACGAATCCTCCGGGAGCGATGCGATCAAGCGCAACCGTCCGGTGGGTCGCGCGGCGTGGGTCGAACAGACGGCTGTCGCCGGAGGGCCTGGAGCAGTCCCCGCGACCCCGCGGCCGCCCGGTCGGATGGCGCAAACGCACGGGTCCGAGTGGGAAAGGCATCTAACGGTTCGCGGGACCTTTATTTCGATCCGCCTACGTGCCCACGGCGGATCCATTGCAAGGAGCCTCAATCAACAAGGGGCCGGTAAAAACGTATCCTCCGCCGTGGAACTGGCCCTGATAGCGCAATGTCGCTGGTTTTTCGCGAGACCTAAGACGCTATTAGTCGATAGTTTATGTTAGTTGTCTAGCCGGGTTGCGGCACGTCTGTTGTGAGGCCCATTGCACCATGGAAACACCCCCTGAGATTCCTTGGAAGCCGGGCGAGCCGCGGAGCCCCGCAATCGTCCTGTTCCGGCAATTCGTGGGGCTTTCGGCCCTTGTCGTGTGCGTCGCAGCATGCATCCTGATGTTCGCGAACTCCCTGTTGGGAATGAGCGGTGAGGTTGAACACGGCAGACAGGGATCGGAATACGGCGTGTACGCCATTCGGTCCGAGATATATTTCGCCGCTATTACCGACCCGTGGCGGAATTCCAGCGGCATCGCGGGGCATTATTACGCGAACTGGGGCGCGTCTTATGGATCCGACGCCAGCGACATCGACGACGTGGAAGGACATAGACTGTTCGGATTTGCAGTCGTTGCGCAGGACTACACGAGGCACGTTGATGGCTTCTACACGGTGGGCATCCGAGCATTTGCCGTACCCCAGTGGTTCCTAGCTGCAGTTTCAACTCTAGTTGTGTGGCTATCGCGCGTACGTCGGCCAACTCCGGGATTTTGCACACGTTGCGGGTATGACTTGCGTGTGTCGGGCGTTCGCTGCCCCGAATGCGGGACGCCGATTCCGCTCGACAAGACTCGCGACGGGCCGCCGGGGAGGGATTTGCAGCCGCCGCCAACCGACCCGCCGCCGGAGGCGTTGCCGCCGGGGTGACACGGCCGTCGAGCGGTGGCTCGGCATGTACGCTCTTTTCGGATACGCGGATTGCCGGCGATTGGCTGGAATCGCAGGGGTCGGTGTCGGGCGATTGACGATCGAGGCGACGCTATCGTTGCCAGCGCCGCCGTTCTACACGCGCGATTCGTAGAGCAACTGCTCCGTGGCCCAATCGGCGGGCCGGCCGGGTTGAATCTGGTCGGCCGGGACGCCGGTGATCGCGCTGGCGCCAGTGCCGCTCCAGATCGTGTCGTTGCCGGTGCCGCTGACTGTGTCGCCGCCCTGGATAAAGAGCAGATCGGCTCCGGCCGTTGTGATGTCGTTTTTGCCGCTGCCGCCGAGGATCGTGTCGTTGCCCGCCCCGGCGACGACGGTGTCGCTGCCGCCGCGGAGGATGAAAGTATTGTGGCCGGTGCCCGCCTGGATTCTGTCGTTGCCCTTGCCGGCATGGATAACATTGTGGCCGTTGCCGACGGTGATCTGGTCGGTGCCATGTCCGCCCTGGACGAAATTGCGGCCGTCGCCTGCGACAACAGTGTCGTTGCCGCCGTTGCAATAAACGGAATCGTTGCCATCGCCGAGAGTGATCGTGTTGTCGCCGGCGCCGCTGGTGATGTTGTCGTTGCCGTTGCCGCAGGTGATGGTGTTGTCGCCGGCGCCGGCCTGAACGGTGTCGGCGCCTTTGCCGGCTTTGATGAAGTTATTGCCGTCGCCGACCGCGATCAGGTCGTCGCCGGCGCCGCCGCGGATCGAGTCATTGCCCGCCCCGCCGAGGATCGTGTCGTTACCGGGGCCACCCTCGACGCTGGCGGCGGGAACGCCGGCGCCGAGGGTAATCAAGTCATTGCCCCCCTGGCTCTGCACGTCGATCGAGATGATGGAGGAGAGCGGGATCGGGGATGAATTGACGCCGTTGAGTGCGGCAATCAGGCTTGAGCCGCTGGTGGTCAGCGCGATGGTATCGTTGCCTGGGGTGCAGGTAACGAGCAGGGCGCCGTTGCTTAATGTCGCGAAGGAGGCCGGAGCGGTAACGTTGAACGAGCTTGATATGGCGCTGGTGAGCGAGCCGTCTGTCGCAATGAGCGAATAAGCGCCGGCCGGCTCCAGGGACAGGTTGCTGAATGTCGCCACACCCTGGATCGCGGCGACAGCGGTAGCGCCGCCAAGGGTCGCACTGGCTGGTCCGGTGGCGATGCCGAGAGACACGGTGGAATTGTTCGAGGCGACAATGTTGCCAAATTGATCCTCGACGTGCACAGCGGCGGCCGGGCTGATGACGTCGCCGGTAATCACGTTGCCGGGCTGAACGGCCCAGGCAAGCCTTGCCGCCGCCGCGGCATTGACGACGAAGCTGTCGGAAGCAACAGCCGTCGCCCCACTGGTCGAATCCGTTGCCGCCAGCGTGTATGTGCCGGCGATATCCAGGGTCAACTCGCCAAAGGTCGCCACGCCATTAACCGCCTGCACGGTCAGCGTTCCATTGAGCGCCGAGGATGGCCCAGTGGCGACCGAAAGCGTAACGGAAGAGTCATCGGCGGCGAGAACGTTTCCGCTCTGGTCTTCCACGTCCACCACAACGGCGCCAAGCGATTGCCCGGCCGACGCGGTTGTTGGTTGGCCGCCAAATGCCAGTTTTGCCGCGGTGGTGGTTGCGTGCGCCGTGTTCGAGAAGGCGCTGTCGCCGGCGGAATTGAAAGCCTCGACGCGATAGTAGTAAGTCGAATTCGGTGTCAGGCCGGTGTCGTCGTACGTCGTGGCGTCGGCGACGTTGATCGTGAAAAGCTGTGTGAACGTCTGGAATGTGGGATCTGTCGAGCGATCGATGGTAAAGCCCGTCTGGCCGGAACTGACCTCCGAAAACGACAAGTCGATCTGCGTGGGTGAAATCGCCGAGGCGGTCAAACCCGAGGGCGCGTCCGGCGGCGTGTCGCTGGTGATATCAACCGCGACGGAAGGAGCTGATGTACCCGTGGCGCTTTCGTTGCCCAGCGCGTCGACGGCCAGGGCATAGAATGTCAGCGATCCGGTGACGCCCGTGGTATCCAGCAGGATGCTGAATCCGCTGGCCGCTCCGACCGGCCGGAATGAAAAATCGCCGCCGCGCCGTCCGGTTTGCAGGCCGGGGATGCCGTTTGTCTCTTCATAGAAAATGACTTCGGTGACGTCCACGTCGGGATCGGTGATGTTCGTCGCCGTGAGCGTCAGGGAATTGCCGGACACGACGGGATTGGGGCTGGCGATGATGCTCCCGATCACCGGCGAGCCGCTCGATCCGCCGGGAGCGGTCACTGTGATGCTGGTGGTTGGCGCGCTGGTGCCGGCCGGGCTGGCAGCGCCTGACGAATCAGTCAGTTGCGCGTAAAACGTGTAGGTTCCCGGCGTGGCGCCAGTGGTGTTCAGGGTGATCGACGTGCTGCCGTCGGTGATCGGCGTGAAGGAATAATCTCCGCCGCTGCCGGTTTGCAGGCCGGCCGCGCCGTTGCTTTCTTCGTAGAACGTGAGCACCAGGCCGGTGCCTCCCGTATCGCTGACGCCATTGGCCGTGAGTGTGAACTGATCGCCTTCGGGAACACTGGTCGGGCTGGCGGTGATCGAAGTGATGGTCGGCCCTTGTGATGGCGGCGGAGTCACAACCGTGCCGTTGACCAGATAGGGAAGCAGCAAATTGGCGACCGGGCTGCCCCGGCCGGTGACCAGATCGTAGCCAACCCCCGCGGCAAATCCGTTGTTGCCGCTGGTGATATCGTGGAAATCGCTCGTTGGCGCCGAATAGATCAGGGACAATGTGCCGGTGTTCGACGTCAGCGCTCCCTCGCCGGCGATGGCACGGCCCTGGTTGGCGACGGCAATGATCCCGGCCCAGCTTGGTGCGCCCAGACTGGTGCCGCCGATGATCTCCCAGGGGTGCGATGTTCCGTTGTTGTAGGAATCGTAGACCGACACGCCGCTGCTGGGATTGGCATCAAACGCCACGTCCGGCGCCGTGCGCTTTGTTGTGGATTGCGTGACCACGCCGCTCTGGTAGGAAGGCTGCGCCTCAACCTGGGAAATTCCTCCCCCTGAACCGCTCCAGCCGGTCTCGGATACATAGTTCCCCAGCGAATCCACCGACAGCCCGGTGCCGCCGATGGCCAGGACGTTGGGCGAATACGCCGGATATCCCGCCGGCGAGCCGGAATCGCCGGCCGAGGCAATAAACGTCACGCCGGAATGCCCCGCCGGCGTGGTGAAGATGGAATCGTATTGCGTCTCGCTCGACGCCTCATTGCCGCCGAAGCTCATCGACACCACCGACACACCCGTCTGCTGTCGGGCGAAGTTGGCGGCCGCGAAAAGATTGCTGGGGCTTGAATCGTTCGCTTCGACAAGAACGATGTTCGCCCCCGGCGCCAGGGAATGTGCCCACTCGACGTCCAGGGCCTCCTCCACTTCCCAGTCGCTGCTGCCCGGCCCGGCCGGATCGACCGACGGCAATGTGCTCCCGCCGCCTTGGTTGACGACGGTGAGCGTCGTATTGGCCAGCCCAAACGCCGCGTCAAAGGCGTTCAGATCGGCCTGAATGGTGGGATCGTTGTAGGCGTCGATGATCGCGATGGTCTGCCCGGCCCCGTTTCCGGTCACGCTGCCGAAGCTCACCTGATTCATGCCGTACGCGGTGCGGATCTGGCTGGGCGAGAAACCCGACGGCCCGGCCGTCTGATCCGCCCCATCCGCCGCCATTTCGATGCGGTAGGTCGGCACCATGTCCGGCGCGACCAGACGTGTCCCCGCCGTGCTCAACAGCGGCACAAGTTCCGCCGCAGCCGACAACAGCCGCCGCGACTCCAGCGATTCCAGCCTGACCGGCCGATGAGAACGACGCATAGGCGGTGGATTCTATATCGGGCTTGGAGCGGAGCAAAGCACTCGGTGTGGGACATCGGATTGTGCCACAGTTTGGCACAGCACGCCGGCCTGATATACTCCATGACATGAGAGCCACAATGAACATCTCTCTTCCGCCGCAACTCAAGGCGTGGCTGGATGAGCAAGTCGAGCAAAATGGCTACGGCAGTGCCAGTGAATACGTCCGCGATCTTCTCCGCCGCCAGCGGCACAATCAGGATGCCAGGGCCAGGATTGAATCAAAGCTGCTGTCCGCCCTCGAATCGGGACCAGCCACGCCAATGACCGCGCGTGACTGGGAGCGGATCAAGACCGAGGGACTGCAACGCCTCAAGGCGCAAAAGAAGCGGCGCAAATGAGTCGCTCGATCGTCAAGCGGCCGCAGGCTGAGCGCGATCTTCGCGATCATTTCCTTTATATCGGCATGGACAGCGAGCCGGCGGCGATGCGGTTTCTGGAGGATGCGCAATTGGCTTTTGCCACGATCGCTGAAATGCCCGGTACTGGTCCGGCCTGGGAATCGGACGACCCGCGCCTGGCGAACATCCGGTACAAAGTTCTTTCACGCCGCTTCCGTAATTACCTGATCTTCTATCGCGTCGGTCAAGACCACATTGAAATCCTCACCGTCATCCACGGCATGCGCGACCTTCCCAACATCCTGCCCACCGTGGCATGACAAGCAGGCTATGCAACAACCGGCGGTGTCCCTTGAATTCTGCCGCCGCAAGCGGAAAATGCTCGGCGAACGGAAATGGGACCGTTTTCATGGACTCTAACGGGAGGCGGAATGGACGATCAAACGACTCGGGAGCGGCGCCTTGAGACTGGCGAGCTTGTAACAGTCAAGCAAATTCCGGGGCCAAAGACCTGGTATATCTCTAGCATCCTCTCTCAGAATGGACATCGGAATTTCGCGGGCGAGGTTTTTCTGAAGAGGGGGCTCGCCTCGCCTGAGGAGGCGTTCGACTTTGTCATTAGCGAGATAAAGGCCGGCCGAGCGCCGGTAGTGCCGCCGTTACCGACGCGATGAAGTCGGACGCATCGGCAAATAAACCTGTGCGGATGAACCGCAGGGTGTTCGGGCAACCGGGAAACCTGATACAGGGGCGCGGTGTCCCCGTACCGCTCCCCGGGAACCGGTAGCTGGAAGCGCGCAGCCATGATGCGCGCGGATTGCGCGACTGCCGCATGTTGGGCACATGTCGGCGCACGCAGTGCTGATTCGCGAGAAAGGACGCTGGGCGGCGCCATGGGGTGCGGAAGGTTCTTATTGCTCTTGCCGGTCGGCATCGTGTTGGGCTGTGCGATGGGGCCGCTTGGTATCGTTATCGCACTGATCCTGGCCGTATTGCTGTGTTTGGGATAGGCGCGGGCTGCCGGCGCGTAACGCCTTGCGGACGGATGTGGTAAAATCGGGTCGGTGCTGGCCGTGGTGCGGCTGGGCCAAGCGACCCGCTGGTTCAACGTCCTACTAACGGCTGGTGACGCAGCGGCGGGGAAGTTCGTTCATGCTGATTGGAGCGACTTATGGCAACGCAAGTACAACAGCTCATGTCGCGGTTGCGCGATCCGGAGTTTCGTAGCCGGCTCGGTAAGGCTTACGCTGAAGTGATTGCCGACGCAAAAGCAAATGCAAGTGTTCATGACACTGGCCTCGACTGGTGGCGAAGCATCGAGGACAAGATGTGGCACAAGGACGGCAAGCGAACCTTAGGGACCGACGGCGGGGGTCACAAATTTGTCGATCGTGAGCGCGATGATACCAGGTGGATTCCCAAAATTCTTGAGGAACGAACCGACACGCTCCTCAACCCCAAGATCGTCGCACCGCTTGAGTTGTGGGATGAGTTCAAGGTGTGCATGGAAATCGGTGAGTTCCTCGTGGAATTCGAACGGGTGTACGAGCTTTATCTTAACCGAATCGAGCACAGGGTCTTGGCGTCTCGCAGATCGGCGCTGTTGCCCGCGTGTCGTACGCATCTTGATGTCCAGATCATGGCGGCAAATCTTGGATTAAACCCTCTTCTTCTCGAAACGATCGCCCATTTCGGTGAACTCAAGCTGAGCATCGTCGAGATAAGGCGTTCAGAACGCCAAGGCGGCCTGGAGGCCTCGGATTTTCATGCCGAACACCCGACCAGCGTCGTGCTCGTCGAGATTGAAGGTCACATGTCATCGAGGGCTTTGGAGCGGCTCCTCGTTGAACTCGTGCCGTTGATCCGATCCCAATTCAAGTCGGCTGCGCTTCTGGAATCGTCTCGCTGCGATGACGACTTTGGGGATGGACTGCAGTTACCGGTATTGCATGCGGAGGATTTCCAGAAATACCTCAACTTTGTGTTCAGCGGCATCGAGATGGCAGCGCTCAACAAGTCCAGCAAGGATCCCTTTGATCGGCGCATTGCAAACGCCGTGAGCGCCCTGGCCGAGTCCGACGCCCAGCGGAGCGATTCAATCGGGCTGGCGCTGTGCGTGACTGCGATCGACGCACTTCTGGGCAGGAAAGGCGCAGAGGGCACCAAGCAACTGGCTGATTTCGTCGCGGGCTTTCTCGAACCGACAGTCGAATTGCGGAGAAAAGCCGCTCGCTATGTCGAGCGCTTATATGACCAGAGGTCCAGGGTTCTGCACGGAGAACGGTTAAACATCGCCGATGCGAAACTTCGGTCCCAGGCGCGCCAACTAGCGGCAACCCTGCTGTACGCGGTGTGGACTCATAGGGACTGTCGCAAGAAAATCGGCGAGAAGCCGGAGACGGAAGATCAGTTATTCAAGCATCTGCGCGAGAACTTCGTTAAGCCAGGACTGCCCGATGGGGTTCCGCCAGACGAGTTGGTAGTTACAGAATTGTGGCGGCCTGCCGAGTGAACTGGCATTTCGCGCGCGCTGGGGAGTTACGGACGGCGAAGGCGGCACCAGCAGCCGGCCGGAATTTTCCTATTGCAAAACACACTGTGTTAGGTTAAAGTAAAGTATGGAAAGAGTGCATAGCCGAGAGTGGATCGTGGATAGTGCAAGACGAGAATGGGCGGTGGCGTGGTCGGCAGGCAATTGCCCGTCGCGCATTACCCATCTTAACCCCCCCCACCCCCCCCCTCTGGGGCATTCGGTTGCATTTGGGGTCGTCGAAGAAGCCGGGGAGATGGAGCGGCCGGGGGTTCAGGTGGGGAGGCTGCCAGAATGGCATGAAAAGATCTATACGAAATCCCACTTGAGCCCGGCCAAGTTCCAACTCCTACAGGCAGAGTTCCAACTTCTTCGAGACATTTGGGGCACGTTTTGGACGTGATCTTTGGCCTGAACCGCGATATCCGGCTGAAAACGCGGGTGGTGGCGGGATGGGTTTGGGTCTGCTCTTGATCGTAATTGATGGCCGGAAAGAGAGTTGGAGCAAAATATCGCACGCCGGTTCGACAAGCTCGCGGCCGGCAGAGACGTGGGAACGCGGAGGTTACAACGGGCCGCTTGGGCCGCTGCTTGCGGGGGAAGACTTGCGGGCGGCGATGGGTGGCGTGGGGGGTAAAATGGCATTACGATATGGCCGATGAATGAAGCGCGGACGGATGCCGAGCTCTTGCGGGGGGCTGGGCGGAATCTGCGCCGGGTGGCGGCGGATGCGGCCGGTCATGCGGCGGAATTGGAGGCTGGCGGCTATCGCGCCCAATTGCAACCAGAACGCGGCCGCCTGGCTTTGCGCGAGGTTGAATCGGCGGCCGGGGCGGTGCTTTCGGCACTGGGCAGTGATGCGGACGCGGCGGGGGAAATGGAAACGGATGTGAAGGCGGAGCGAACATGACGGATCAGCCGGCCGGCGAAAATCAGCCCGACATCAGCGCCAGCGGGGCTTCGTATTTTCGCAAGACGCGGGTGGGGATGCTGGTATTGCTGGTGGGCATCGGGGCGTGGTTTTGTTACGACGGGTTCATTCGCTGGCCGGCCGATAACGCCGAGCGAGCGCGTTTGCGGCAGGAGCTGGAGCACACGCAGACGGACATTCTTTTGAACAAGGCTCTGGGGATCGTGTTGCCGCCGGCGGGTGTGTTTGCCCTGGCGTGGGGATTATGGCAATCGCGCGGGAAGATCCGGCTGTCGGGGGACATCCTGCATGTGCCGGGGCATGAGCCGATTCCGCTGGGGAAGATCGAATCGATGGACACGTCGCGGTGGGAGCGGAAAGGGATCGCGATCGTGGAATATCAGCTTGCCGATGGAAGCAAGCGGACATTTCGGCTGGACGATTACATTTACGAGCGCGACCCGATCGACAAGATATACGAGATCGTTGAGAAGGCGATGCGTCAGCCGGGCGGCGCAGTTGTCGAGCCGATGATGCCGCAACGGGCTGGCAAGCCGGCGGAAAAGGCGCCACCGATTGCTGCCGGTCCGGCGGCGCCTGCGGTTCGTCTCCCGCCGCCACCTCGCACATCCCCGCCGCCGACGCGCCTGCCACCACGGCCGAAGCGCGGTGTTTGATCGAAAATCTGTGATCAGATATTGGCGCACGAAAAAGCCCGTCCCGTTTCCGGGCCGGGCGTGATTCGCTTGCTGAATCCGATCAATCAGACGTTCTTCATCACTTCGATAATTCCCTGGGTCTTGATGACCATGAGGTTCTCATCGAAGAAGTGATAGCTCTGGACCAGCAGTTCATGACTGCGGCATTCGATGTCCAGAACGCTGAGTGTGGCGCTGGTTTCGGGTGTGGCGGCCTGCTCGGCGGTCATGAGTTCGCGCTTGGCGGCGTAGCTGGCGATCTCGTGCTTGGTGGCCTCGTAGAGCGTCTGCGTAAGCTGCTCTTCCTGAGTGCTGATCATGTAGCGGATGTTTCCGCTGTACGTGTCTTCATGATAGCGCTCGCCGCGGCACGGGATCGACTGCAACAGGCCGCGATCGGTCAATGGTTCGCCCTTGACGGCGATGACTTCCGTGAGATTGTTCTTGCCGGCGGTAAAGCTGATCACGTGGCCGCCCTCGACGATCCAGATATCCGCTTCGTAAGCGCGGCGGCTGACCTGGCTGCTGTTGAGGATGCGGAACAGTTCAGGATGGAGAGTGCGCTGATACAAGAGGAGAGTGAGTCCTCCTGAGCGCCTCTGCTTGGTTCGATTACTGCTGCTCATGGCTTCCATGCTCTTTCTAGAGGGAGAAACACATCCCTCACTTAGTGACAGAAAGAACAAAGTCTGTTCTGTCGAAGACTCTTGCCGACAGGCAGGCCGACAACCGGCCTTGAGACTCCCTGTCAGGTACACTTGCCAAGGTCGCGCATCCAATTCGCGGCCTTGAAACTGCGGAACATAAACAGCCCGCCCGCCCCGTACAATACGATCTGTCGCGGGTCGTGACTGGACATTATAGGCTTTTGGCTGAAAAACGCAGCAAAAATCTCTGGCGATACGCTAATAGCTCGCTAGCGCAGCCAGAAGGCGGCTGAAATCACCAGATCGTAAAATATGTGTACACCAGCAGTTATGCCAAATCCACGCGTCAGAAACAGCATGGCAAAATAAATTCCCGCCCCTGTTCGAAACGTGAACAATCGCCATTCGAAGGCCTCTGTGCCCAAGTAATGGTAGGCCGAGAATAAGACCGCCGTACCCAACACCATTAGTAGGGATGACCATACCTTCGGTAACTGGAACAGCCTGACCAGCACCAGGTACAGAATCGTCATCCCCACCAGACGGAACAAAAACTCTTCGTAAATCCCGGCGCCGATAGAGGATACGGCCAGTGCTGTCCATTTGCCGACGGGCAGATGCACGCTCAGCGAAACTCGCCGTCCGACGATGGCCGCCCACAGTATCATCAGCGGCAGCGACAAGAACATCGTTTCCAGAGCCATAACCGGCAGCGTGCGGATATCGAACTTCCACGGATCATGGCGTGCCATGTGCCAGCCCAGCAAGATTGCGACCAGGACCAGTGCTGGCAGCGATCGCCCGCCGACGCCAAACCAGTTGAAAAACCGCCCAATCATCCAAAATGCGATCGGATCGCCCGTCGTGTAATACCGCGATGCCACCTCGAACATCACGATCAGTGGCAGCAGGAAGAGCAGACTTGCCAGCGGCAATTCGGAACGATGAAAATAGTCCAGAATCGTCTTGCCGACGACGCCGCTGCCCGACGCCGTTGATCCACCACGTGTCATCGCTGACCCCCGGAGCGATCGGCCGGACCTGGCGTCGATGGCCCGTTCGTCGGCGGCAATTGCTGACCACTGGGCGGCGGCGGCGAATCATCGTGCGGGGTCGGCTCGGCCGGCGCGCTCAGAATCCGCGTCACCTTGATCGCCCGGCTGCCCCGATATTGCCCAACTTGCCCCAGCAGTTTGTTGCGTCCCTCGATCTGCACGAGCACGTCCCGGCCGCAGGCCTTTTCTGTCGTGATCAAATCCCCCACTTGCAGCGACATCAAATCCTTCAGCGTCATCGTTGTCTGAGCCAGAAACGTCCGCATCTCCACCGTTGCGCTGGTCACCGTCTGCGTGAGCTTGCGCACATAGTCGTCGTTTTGCGACTTGCGCTGATAGCTGAACCAGTTCTGGGCCGCCAGCATGCCCATGATCGGCTCGATCACGTTGTACGGAATGCACAAGCTCATCGTGCCGGCGCGATTGCCCATCTTCAGTTCAAACCCCACCACCACCACCGTCTCGTTCGGCGGCACAATCTGCACAAGCTGCGGATTACTCTCAAACCCCTGCACGACCAGCGTCACCGGCCGGAGATTGCTCCACGCTTCCGACAGGTGTAATGTCGCCCGATCGGTGATGCGCTGCACGAGGCGCTGCTCGATCTGTGTGAGCGGCCGCTGCGGGATAAACAGGTCCGCGTTGGAGCCGCCCAACAGGCGGTCGATGATCGGATAGATGATCAGCGGGCTGATTTCCAGACAAAGCTGCCCGTCGAGTTGATCGGATTTCAGCAGGTTGAAGCAGGTCGGATTGGGCAGGGAATGGATGAATTCGCTGTAGGTGAGCTGTTCAATGTGGGCGACGGAGACTTCAATGATCGTGCGGAGATACCCGGAAATGGCGGCCCCGAAATTCCGCCCGAATCCCTCGTGCAACGCTTCCAGCGCCCGCATCTGGTCTTTGCTGACGCGTTCGGGGCGTTTGAAATCGTAGACCTGAACATCGATCTGAGCCGGCCCGCGACTGCCGAACACGGTCGGCGGCGCTTCACCCGCGGCCGCCACTTGCCCGGTATCCACCGCCGCCAGCAGGGCATCAACTTCGGATTGATCCAATACATCAGCCACGATCCACGGGCCTCCTTGCCCAAATCCATTATCGGACGTCCTTCGAGAAAAGCTAGACCCGCGAAGCGACCAGAAAATTCTTTTTCTGCTTCCGCCAGCCGATTCCAACCGCGAACAGCCTCCCATCGCGCCGCGGCACAGTCGTCATTCCTGAATTATCCCCCGCCCCGGCGGCCAAGTTCGCGGGCGGCGGCGGCCAGAGCCTGGTGCGCCAGCTCGCATGCATAATCCACATTGATCGCAGCCCGACAGGCATCAATCTTCCGCCGCGGATCGGATTCGGCATAAGCTGCGGCCAGGAACGGCGCGTGCAGCCGTTCCCATAGACGCATCACCTGCTCGTATGTCCCCGCCGTCGCGGGTTTGGCGCCGGCCGGCAAATCAGAGATATCCAGCACTATCGATCTGTGCGGCGCATCGGCCACCAAATCGCTGAAACTGCGCGGTCGCATCTCGGGCAATGCGGTCGCCTCATCCGGAACGATCAGGACCGCGATCGACTTGTCCGCCGGATACGCCGCCGCCAGAAACGTCTCGACGTACAGCCGCCGCTCGCCCTGGAGCCGACGCAATTCCACCGCCGGGGCGATCGTGCCCCAGCCGGCGATCAGCAGTTGCCCGTGCGGATAATCGGCCGCGATGCGCGCCGCATCCAGCGAGTCCTTCAACCCGCGGGCCACGATATCCAGCCGCACAATCCCCTCTCCGCAGCGCTGGCGACGCTGACGGCGAGCTTCCTGAAGCGGCAGCATCAACCGGGCCAGCGCATCAAAATCGCCGCATTCCAGAGCGATTCGTTCCGCCGCGACAAACGTCGCCTCGGCCGACAGGTAGTCCATCTCCATGAGCTGCTGCTGGCCGCGATCGCACAGGGCATCGAGATTGGCCTGGGTCATGCGTGAATTGTAGCGGATCAGATACGCGATCTGGAATCCTGATCAGCCGATGCGTTCCGCCAGCGCCGCCAGGATGGCGCGCCATTGTGCGGCCGCCTGCGTGGTTTCGTAGACGAGAATATCGCTGAGCATCACGAAATCGCGCGCTTCCAGCGAACTCTTGATCTGCCGAAGCTGCTCGGCGAAATCGACCAGAAAATCCGGGATGATTCGCCCGTCGACAACGATCGTCCCCAGATCCATCCGCATAAGCTGCGCCACGCCCTCGATCGACTGCTGCGCGTTCTGCCACGCACTGAAACATCCCGCCAGCTTCTCCATGGCTCGCATGTTCTGATTCTGTTGCAGAAGATCGGCCGCTTCGGTCCGCAAGCGATCCGCATCCAGCAATTGCTCCCCCACCGCCGCCAGCACGCCCCGTGCCATTTCCGACGGATCGGCCGTCTCGATAAACACCGTGTGACCGTTCAGCGGCGACTGGCGCAGCGACCCCATGCGTTCCAGGTCGGGGCTTCGGCCGTCGATGAGAACATTGACCACCAGCCGGTTCTTCCGCTGCAAGTGTGCCAGCACCTGACCGACCGTACACAGACCCAGCTCATCGGTTTTCAGAGGGGATTGATCGACGGTCACAGCCATGTGTACTCCTTTGACACTATCCCACGGATTGTTATCGGTCGAAGGTGCGCCCCGGCATAAACGAACGTCCGATAAATCGCCCGCGGGCCGATTCACCCAGGTCGCATCCCTCTCCTCCGTTTGAGCTGGCATTGCGGTAAGTGTTTTTGGACAGGCAAATCATGCCGATAGGACAGACAGCAGTGGTGCGGTTTGAAAAAGGCCGAGGTTCTTAGCCACAGAGGTCACAGAGGGCACCGAGAGGAAACCAGCGAACGGTTCAACGCGCCGGATCACTCTGCTCTGTGAACTCTGTGTGCTCTGTGGCTGGATTCTTCTTTTCCGCAATCTGAGCCACCGCAGACACACGGAGCGTCTATGCGAGCGATGCGTTACATGATCGCAGTTCTATTCGCGGCACTGGCCGTCATCGGGCCAGCCGGCCAAGTTGCCGCACAGACCACCCGTCCCGCCGACGCCGCCGTCGCTCAATGGAACGCCACCTGCCATGAGTTCGTGCAGGTGATGTCCAGCGGCAATACGGCCGGCGTCGCCGCCATGCTCACCGGCGGTGCCCGCATCACCAGCTTCAGCGCCGCCGGCCAGACCACGCAAAGCCTCGTCGCCCTCGATGCCTCCCTGACCGGCCAGACGGTCATAAGCCTGCACGGATATCTCTCCCCCGCCACCGCCCTGGCCGCCGACGTCTCCGCTGATTTCGCCGCCAACCCATCCCTGCCGGCCAGCGCCATCACCCGCATGTCCTTCGCCGGCGAAGACGACCAGAAGAAAGCCTCCTCCGCCGCCGCAAAGTGGATCACCCAGGCCCTCTCCGCCGCCGACGGCCAGCCCGTCGGCATCGCCGTCCTATGGCCCGCCGCCCCCTCCGCCACCGCCGCCGCCACCTTCATCATCTTCTCCGGCCAACCGTCCCCCGACGGCTCCTACAAAATCTCCGCCGTCGTCTTCGGCGATCCCCTCGCCCCCTGATGCCAGCGGCGAAGAAGATCGATCAAGCGCGGAATGACCCGTTTCTCCCTCCGCGATCTCCGCGCCTCCGCGTGAGATTTCTCGTAAGTGTATTTCTGCACTATATTTATGCCCCAAACACGCAAATGTTCCCAATTCAGGCACCCTCGTTTTCGGCCGAATATCGCGGCTTCGCCCCCCAACCGCCACAAAAAAACGCCCCAAATGTCTCGAAAAAGTTCGACCTTTGCCTGTAGGAGTCTGAACTTGGCGCGCCCGAGTCGAGTTTTGTACCTCCCTGGCGCGCGGGCAGAAGCGGGGGAGACCTTCCTACACCAACTCGATCAGGACGCGCCGGCCGACGATGGCCGCGGCACGTTGCAGGCTTGAAAGCGTGATGTCGTTCCTGGCATTGAGCAGCCGATCAACCTGGGTCCGGCTGGTTTTCAGCAGCGCGGCCATCTTTTGCTTGGACATATTCTTCTTCTTCATGGCGACTGCGAGTTGCCAGGCAACGACTTCCTTGATCGCTTGCCCCTGAGCCTCCTCAAAAATGCCCTCGTCCTTGAGAAAATCGTCGATACTCGAACCGATGTGTCTCTTGCTCATTGCTCCAACTCCTGCTTGCGCCTTCGCGCCAACATCAGATCGTCATCCGGCGTGGCCCGCGTTTTCTTGATAAAGCCATGCAGCGCGACCAGTCGCTTTTGGTAAAGGCAGATCAAAACGCGCGCCGTCCGCTTCGTCGGCAGATCCGTGCGAATCTCCCAAAGCCCGCTTCCCATCGGCCGACAGAGCGGCATGCCGATCGGCCAACGCCACTGCGCACGCAACAAGTCCTTCCCGATGGCATGGCGTTCCTCTTGCGGCAGTTGTCTGAGCCAATCCCGCACCGGCTCGCCTCCGGCGGGGGTGCGGAAGAAGACCAGCGGGATCTTTGTCGGCTCCGGATTTTCGATCATCCCTTACAATCGAATGCGACTGTACCTTATAATGTGCAACACGACGAGGATTGTCAAACTGAAAGCGCCCGACAGCCGTTATCCAACATGTTAACGTTAACCTAACAATGAGTCTTTTGCAAGAGGAAAATTCCGGCCTTCCATGCGTCAAGGAGCAACTAAACGATCCTGACAATAATTATGTGTTAGCATTTGGCAAACATTCAAACACAAATCTACCGTCGACGACATGCATTAGGCCGGTCGACTCAAAAGCTGGCGGCCCAAGCGTCTCGAACAGCCTGTCCACCCTGCTGGAAAGCCTCTGATAATTTTGGTCCGCGTATAAGGGATGCGTCGCTTTGTCGGCGAGACCGGCGTCAAAGCGAGCCCGCCAGTCGTTGAAAATCGCAATTTTCTCCTTGAAGGCACGGTGCAGAACGTCGCCGCAATCAAAAACACGGATACTCGAATAGACGCCAGAACGATCGGCGATTTCAACAGGCTCATCACCCAACTCGCTGGCCTCGAATGCGCGAACGCTCGATCCCATGTTCAGCAACCCACGCAAAGGTATGTCAAGAAACCTATCGTAAGATTGAATGTCGAATTTCGTCATGGCCTCATCACATGGACAATCAAGGGGAAGATCAAAGGTGTCGGGAGTTTTTCACCGGCCCGTCATCCGTCAGAGACTCCCCAACCTTTTTATTCGCCCTGAGTCGCTCCAGCCCTTCGGTCGTGATCGGTTTCCAGTCACGCGCGGTCATTGGTGTGGCCGGGCCGGATTCGAGGGCGGACAGCAGTTTCGATTCGATCCTGGCTTTTGTGTCTTTCGCGCGCATCGGTGTGGCCTCGCATCTACGGTTGCGTCGTCGGCTTGAACCGCCGGTCTACCGTGATATGGAAATCGGCGTTGCCCTGGAAATCCCAATCGGTGGGCACAACACGCACATCCGAAGAGACGAAGGGGACCGTATCGCTGCGGCCGTCGCCTAGCATGACCTGGCGCATGCTTGATGGGACCTGGGGCATGGCGACCCGGCCGAGGGCTACGCCGTCTTCGGTGCGGACAAGGCGCAGATACAGGGCGTCGTGACGGATGGCGGATTTGTCGGCGGCGGCGGCGAAGACGTCGGCGATGTTGTGCGTGGTGAACCGGAACGGCTCGATGATCATCTCGTCGGTGAGATGGTGCGACGCATCATCCACGCTGAAAGCGTACGAACCGTCCGGCAGGCTCGGCGGCAGCGGCATCTCCACCGGCAGGACGGCTTCGGGCCCGCGGTACGGCCGGTAGGTCACCAAAGCCCGGATCGTCTCGCCGGGATGATAGGTCTGGCGGGGCACGGTGACGTTGACGATCTCAGCCCGGCGGGTGGTGTCGGCGATGTGTACCGTCGCATCCAGTTGTTTGAGCATGATCCGCTGATACGGATTGCCGGATGCGGCGGCCATCGGCAGCACCATCGCCAGCGCCACGCCACTAGCGCCGGAATCGGACTGGCGGTCGGCGATGTGCAGCGACCGGCCGTTGGCGAAATCCATCGTCGCGTCGAACGAGATGGTGTGATGTTCCGGCAGGCCGCGTGATCCGGTGATGGCGGATTGGATGGCCTCTTCGACGATGGCCAGAGTCAGGACGGGATGGATGGCGGCCTGGAAGTGATAGACCTGGTCCAGCGTGCCATCATCGTAGACGGTATGGACGGTCAGTGGGATCATGGTTGGCGCCTCGCCGATCCGCCCGGCCACGCCGACCGTCTGGTCGGTCAGCAGAGTGCCGGTAATCGCCGACAGGTTTCCCATTTTGAAGCTGCCCGTGGTGGGGTTGAGCGTCGGTATGACGCCGTCGATCCGGCCGCTGCCCAGCGGCAGGCTGATGCGGCCCTCGTTGTTGAAATCATGGCCGAAAGCGAAGACGCGATTGCCGATGACTTCGGTGGTGGTTCCGACGGCGGTCATGTCGGCATCGCCGGTCAGGAGCGGCACGACAAAGACCGAACCGCGGCGCAGCGTCGGGGCCGGCTGGGTGGTATCGCCGGAGGAACCGGCGGCCTGCAGCGGGATCAGCCCATACCGTTGGAACGCCGGAAGCAGCGATTGCATCACGCTTGAGGGGATGCCGCTGGTCATCAGCGGCGTCGCCAGCGGCCGGAGCGATGACTGGAAACCTGGCCCGTCATCAGTCGCCGGCAACAACGCCAGAAGCGGATTGTCGGTTGGCAGTTCGGTCAGGGCATCGCGTTTGGGCTGGTTTGCATCAGCGGATCGAGCAGGCCGGACATCCGCCGGCAAGACATCGCCGGGCGGTTGGGTGCGGCGGATCAGGTCGATCAGGGACCATGCCGGTCCATCGCTGGCCGAAGCGGCATCAGAGGCCCCGGCCGGTTGGGTGGTGCTTGGCGGCGTCGCGGGCGTGTTGGCGGGGAGTTCAAGCATGTATTCAATCGGCTGGACGCCGGCCAGGCAGTCCTTGGACATGGCCCAGCCGTAAGCGAACGCGCCGGCCATGCGCGGGGTGCCCTTTTGATCGGGGTCGTCGGCGGGATAGAGGAAGATGGGCGAACCGCTCATGCCCTCGATCGGGCCGGTGTGGCTGAGGAATTCGCCGGGGCAGCGGATGAGAATGACATCGTGTTTCGGGTTGAAGTTTTTCAGAACCGAGACGACCTCGACGTCGAACTTGACGATGTCGTCGCCGGAAAAGATGGTCAGGCCGTAGCCTTTCATGCCGGAGCGGACTTCGGAGACGCGCATGTGCAGGGCGGGATCAAAGAGGGTGGGCTGTGTGGTCTGCCCGGCCGCGGAAAGTGCAAAAGCCAGGACGACCGCCAATGCCAGGCCGAAAATCGGATATTTCATGAATCGCCTCGGAAGGACTGGGCCAAGCCGTGCGCCACGGTTGATGATGAGCATGCTAGGTTAGGGTGCGCGGCGTGGCAAGCGGCAGTGGGTACGGCTCTCGTCTTGCCCCGCGCCGGGGCGATCGTGTAGAGTTTCATTTCCGGCCGGTGGGCCAATGCGGTGGTGGTTTGGTCGTTCACGTGTGATGACACGGGAGGCTCGATGCGGCTTGGGATGATCCTGGCGGCGTTGGCATTTATTATTCTGGCGGCGGCGCCGGTTCGGGCGGACAATGAGATTCTCATCGGGCATTTCGCCTCGATGACCGGGGAAACCGCGACCTTCGGCACGTCCACCGATGAGGGAATCCGGCTGGCCCTGGATCAGATCAACGCGGCCGGGGGTGTTTTGGGGCGGCAGATCAAAGTCATAACTGAAGACGATCAATCCAAGCCGGAAGAGGCCGTCACGGCGGTGCAGAAACTTATCAATCAGGATCATGTCGTGGCGCTGCTGGGCGAGGTTGCGTCGAGCCGGTCGCTGGCGGCGGCGCCGGTGGCGCAGCGGGCGCATATCCCGATGCTGTCGCCGGCCAGCACCAATCCGGCCGTGACGCAGAAGGGCAATTACATCTTCCGCTGCTGTTTCATCGATCCGTTCCAGGGGGCGGCGATGGCCAATTATGCGATGGACGACCTCAAGTTCACCAAATTCGCCGTGCTCCGCGACGTGAAGAGCGATTACAGCGTGGGCTTGCGGGAGTTCTTCAGTGATGTCGTAACCAAACGCGGCGGCAAGATCGTGTCCGATCTGAGTTACTCGGCCGGGGATGTCGATTTCAAGGCCCAGCTCACGGACATCAAGCGGGCCGATCCGCAGGCGATCTACGTGCCGGGGTATTACAACGACATCGCGCTGATTTGCCGGCAGGCCCGTGAACTGGGCTTGACCTGCCCGCTCATGGGCGGCGACGGGTGGGACAGCGAAAAGACCTTCCAGATCGGCGGCGACGCGGTGAACGGCTGCTATTTCACCAATCACTATTCCCCCGATGAAGACCGGCCGGCCGTCAAACAGTTCATCACCGCCTATAAAGCCAAATATCACGACAAAGTGCCGGATGCGATGGCGATTTTAGGGTTTGACGGGATGCGGATCATGGCGGATGCGATCACCCGCGCCGGCGACACCACCGGCGGCAAGATCCGCGATGCTCTGGCCGCCACCAAGGATTTCCCCGGCGCCAGCGGCACGATCACCATCGACGCCGACCGCAATGCCCAGAAAGCCATCGTCATTCTCAAGATCGACGGCGGCAAGACGCATTTCGTCGGGTCGGTCGATCCGGCCGGACATCGACAGCCCACCACTGGTTCCTGACGCCCGCGCGATATACTGCTGCCGATGCTGACGTTCCTCGCCGATTTCCTACAGCAACTGGTCAACGGCCTGGCGTCGGGATCGATCTACGCGCTGATCGCGGTGGGATACACGATGGTGTACGGGGTGCTGGGGCTGATCAATTTTGCGCATGGGGATTTGTTCATGGTGGGTGCGTTCGTCGGTTATTACGCGGCGATGCTGATGACGCGGGCGGATCATCCGACCTGGGGCGGGTTTCTGATCGTGCTGGTGATCAGCATGGTCGTCTGCGCGATTCTGGGGATGCTGATCGACCTGCTGGCGTATCGTCCGCTGCGCGATCAGCCGCGCATCGCCTGCCTGATTACGGCGATTGGCGTGTCGATGGCATTGGAATTTGGCGGGCAGGGGCAATGGGGCTGGCAGCGAAATTTCATTGATGCCAGCGGGGTTACACAGAGCGTCGCCTTTCCGCCGGGGCCTAATCCACTGGCCTATCCGAACATCATCCCCGGCATCAATACCGGCGATCAGGCTCTGTTGGCGTTTCATTTTCGCCAGAACGGCCAAATCGTCGGCGACGTTATCATCGACAAGATTGACGCCCTGATCTTCGGAGTGACGCTGGTGTTGATGCTGGGCCTGCGCTACATCGTGCAGCACACACGAACGGGATTGGCCCTGCGCGCCGTCTCGCAGCGGTTTGATACGCCGGCGCTGATGGGCGTCAATGTCAATCGCATCATCAGCTTCACATTCGCGCTAGGCTCGGCGCTGGGCGCGGCGGCCGGTGTGTTGTACGCGGTTCGATTCCCCAAGGTCGAGCCGCTGATGGGTCTGTATCCCGGCCTGAAGGCATTCGTGGCGGCGGTGCTGGGCGGGATTGGATCGATTCCCGGCGCGGTGGCCGGCGGATTGCTTGTGGGGCTGACGGAAGTTCTGGTCACGTATCTGCCGCACGGTTCGGAATACAAGGACGCCGCCGCGTTTGTGATTCTCATCGCGGTTCTGCTCATCAAGCCCACCGGGCTGTTCGGTCGCCATGTCAGCGAAAAAGTCTGATCTTCCGTACGGCCGTGGCCTGCTCCTGGGCGTGGCGCGAAACGCCTGGGTGGCGGCGGCGATCGCGCTACTTGTGCTCGCGGCGTGGCATCTGGAAGACCCCGCTCGTCATCGCGATTATTACGTGCAGATTCTCGAACTGATCTGCGTCAACGTCACACTGGCGGTCAGCCTGCATCTGATCAACGGCGTCAGCGGGCAATTTTCACTGGGGCATGCGGGGTTTATGGCCGTCGGGGCGTACCTGGGCGGTTACGCGGCGGCGACGTTCGGTTCGGTGCAGACGCCGGACGGCCCGGCCGATTTCGCCAATCCGCTGGGAGTGCTGGTTTATTTCCTGATCGTCGCCGTGACGGCCGTGATCGTGGCGGGCGTGGTGATTGGGCTGGCGTGGATGGTGCGATACACGCGGCGATGGCATCGTCGTCTGCCGGCGGCGTTGTGCTGGGTGCTGGTCGTCTGGGTGTTTGTCGATCTGGCGATGTCGCAACGAGTCGACGAGCCGGGGGGTTATCTGGTGTGGTATCAAGGCGCTCACGCGCTGTGGAGCGGATTCAATCGCATGCTCGCGATCGTGCCGGCGCCGGCGGCGGGTGCGAATCTGTCGGCAGCGTGGCGCGGGCCGATGACAATGATCGTTCTGCTCATCGGCGGCGGCACGATGGCGGCGGCGGCCGGGTTTCTCGTCGGGTTGCCGACACTCCGTCTGCGCGGCGATTATCTGGCGATCGCGACGCTGGGGTTCGCCAAGATCATTTCCGACCTGATCAACATCTGCGATCCGCTCGGCGGGGCGCGCGGGTTGTCGGTGCCGGTGTATCACTTGGACGATGGCCAGACCGTGGCGCGATATTTCTTCCCCTGGGCGGCGGGGACGGCGCTGGTCATGTTCGTCGCCGCCCGGCGATTGCAGCGCTCGCCGCAGGGGCTGGAACTCTCGGCCGTGCGCGAGGACGAAATCGCCGCCGCCGCCTGCGGCATCAACACGACTCGCAACAAGGTTTTCGCGTTCGTCGTTGGCGCGTTCGGAGCGGGAGTGGCCGGCGTGCTGTTCGCCCATTCGCAGGGCTATCTGGCCACCAATTCGTTCGGTTTTATGAAATCGGTCGAGATCGTGGTGATGGTAACACTCGGCGGTCTGGGCAATATCTGGGGCGCCACCATCGCCGCGATCGCGCTGACGATGCTGCCATATATCCTCGACGATGCGCCGGACCTGCTCCCGCATCTGCAAGCCCCGGCCAAATGGCTTCACGACAACAAGATGTTCGTCTATGCGCTGCTGCTCATTGTCGTCATGGTCGCCAAGCCGCGCGTGCGGCAAATGTTCTCGCGACGATCGAAAGTGGCCTGACCCATGCCCCTGCTCAGTTGCGACAATCTCGAAGTTCGATTCGGCGGGCTGGTGGCCCTTACCGGGTTCTCCTTCGCCATCGAATCGGGCGAGCTGGTCGCTCTCATCGGCCCCAACGGTGCGGGCAAGACCACGGCCTTCAATCTTGTCACCGGCGTTTACGCGCCAACAGCGGGGACTATCGAATTATCCGGCCAGCGCATCGACGGCCTGCCGCCGGATGTTATCAATCGGCGCGGCATCGCACGTACATTCCAGAACATTCGCCTGTTCCGCAATCTCACGGCCGTACAGAACGTCGCCGTCGCGTTGCATCACAGCACGCGCGAGGGGCTGCTCAGCGCGTTCATCCACGGCCCGGGCTTTGAACGGCAGCGCCGTCAGCTCGAATATGAAGCCCGCGAACTGCTCGGCATTCTCGGTCTGGAACGCTATGCCGCGGTGCCGGCCGCCAGCCTCAGCTACGGCGATCAGCGCCGCCTTGAAATCGCCCGCGCCCTGGCCACGCATCCGCGCGTGTTGCTTCTGGACGAGCCGGCGGCGGGCATGAACCCGGAGGAGAAAATCCGCCTCATGGACCTGATCCGCATGATCCGCGACCGCTTCCATCTCGGCATCTGGCTCATCGAGCACGATATGAATCTGGTCATGTCGATCTCGCAGCGCATCACGGTTCTCGATTACGGCCAGACCATCGCCGTCGGAACGCCGCGGGAAATCCAGTCCAACCCGCAAGTCATCGAAGCCTATCTCGGCGAGCCGGTCCCATGATGCTGCTGGAGGCACAACATCTCGACGTGGCGTACGGCCCGATCACCGTGCTGCACGATCTGAGCGTGCATATCGAACAGGGCGAGATCGTGGCCCTGGTCGGCGCCAATGGGGCCGGAAAGACGACGCTGCTGCGCACGATCAGCGGCCTGATCCGCCCCAGGCGCGGGCAGATTATCTGGCGGGGCGAGACGGCGCTGCGCCGATTGCCGCCCTACCGCATCAGCCGCCTTGGCATCAGCCACGTCCCCGAAGGCCGGCAGGTCTTTACCAATTTGACCGTTCTGGAAAACCTGCGTCTGGGCGCCTACGCCCGGCGCGACCGACACGCCATCGCCGTCGATCTGGAGAAGTGTTACCAACTGTTTCCCATCCTCAAGGAGCGGCACGCTCAGCGCTGTGGCACGCTCAGCGGCGGGCAGCAGCAGATGCTGGCCATCGCCCGCGCCCTGATGAGCCGGCCGTCACTGCTCTTGCTCGATGAGCCGTCGCTGGGCCTGGCCCCGCTGGTGGTGCGGGCGATTTTCCAGACCATCCGCGACCTGAACGCCTCCGGCGTCACCATGTTCCTCGTCGAGCAGAATGCCAACATGGCCCTGTCGATCGCCCACCGCGCCTACGTGATGCAGACCGGCCGGATAATCCTGCACGACCGGGCCGCCACGCTGTTGCAGCATCCGGATGTGAAGAAGGCGTATTTGGGCGGATGAATGCTGTGGGGCCGGGGAATGAAGACCCAGCGGCGGAATGGTAGGATGAACACGCGTTCTGGCGTGCGGCGATGGCGACCGAGGGATGGCGGGAAAACCGCTACCTGTCGCTTCCCATTGTCTTTTTGAGGTTCCATGATCGGGAATTGCCCCATGACCCGCCGAATGTCGCGCGATCTGGACGCGGCCTACCTCGTTTTGCTTTGTCTTCTTTGGGCCCTGTCGGGTTGCGCGCATCTTGCCCCGGCCGTCGGCGATACCGATCCCGGGCCCCAGGGCTGCATTCTCGCCATCCCACCTCGGTTGCAATGGGATCAGAACCTCGGCTATTGCGGCGAAGCCAGCATCCAGGCGCTGGCCATGTATTACGGCTCGTACATCTCCCAGTATCAGGCCAGAGCGATGGTCCGGCCGGATCAGCGGCAGGATGTGCTGATCGGCACCAATGAGACCATCGTGCTCGATAATCTGCGCCTGACCTATCAACAATGGGACCGCCGGCGGCAACCGGTACCCCAGTTCAAGGCGTATCTGGCCTGGATCAAGCAGCAACTTGCCGCCGGGCATCCGGTGATCGCAACAGTTTTTTACCCGGGCGGCGAGTTCCCCGACTACGATCACATTGTTCCCGTCATCGGCTTTAAGTCATTTCACGACAAGACCGGCTATTGGGACGATGACACGCTGTTCTTCTACGACAACTACGAAACCAGCAGGTTCTCCCGCGCATTCAAGACCCTCGCCGCCTCGCGAGCCGAGGCGGATGCGGGGAGCCTGTCCTACTACGTCCCGCGGCTGGAGGATTACGGCTGCGCCGTGACGGGGATCAGCGATTCCAACCACGAAACCGTGCCCATCCAGTTGGGAGTCGACCGGCGGGACGAGCCGTACGTGGTGGCCGGGGAGGAACCGGCTGTCATGCACGCGACGCTGGCCATCCGCCCTTTGACGCCGGGCCGCGTCTACAGCCTGCTGCGATACGATGATTACAACGTCGTTCCGAAAGCCGACTTCCTGGCCCAGGGCGGCTACACGCGGAAACAGACGTTCACCGCTGCAACCGCGACCGAGGCACTGACCGACACGTTCATGTCCAATCAGTGTGTGATCTACCGGTGCGTTGCGGACGCCAAGGGCGGTTAGCAGCCGATACGGCGTCATCGCCTGATGTATCTGGCCAGCAATTCCGCACGGGTTGTCACATTGAAGTGTTTGTAGAGAGCCTTGACGTAGACGTGGATGGTGTGCGGGCTGAGTCCCAGGCGGGCGGCCACCTGTTTTTCGCTGTCACCGGCCAGAAGCCGCTCGAAGGTCTGCGCCAGCCGACGGGGCAGGCCCTGGGCAGGCGAGGGATCGGTCTTCTCCAGGCGGGCGGCGCCGGGGCCGGCCAGGAAGCGGCAGAACTCGGCGACCAGGCGACGGCGGGATGCGGCGCTGGCTTGGTGCAGCGCGCTCAGCCGTAAGGATACTTCGCCAGGCGGCTGGCGCGGAGATGGGGTGCGTTTGTTCACGAGCGGCTCCTGACTCGTACAGAAAGGGACATTAACCGCTTTTGGGTCGCTGGTCGAGTGGGGTGCGATCAATCGGGCGCTCACCGGTTTAGGGTAATTGCGACGGGGGAGTCGAATCTGGTAGGAGTACAAACGGTGGCCGGCCCGGCGACCGGCGGCTTGGGGGGGCTGCCGGGTCGGGCGCCGCTCGATGGACGATCTGGGCAAACGGCAGGATGGCGCATGCGAAAATCGGCGCGGAGGACGCGGATCGGGTGTTGGGTGGATGTCTTCGAGCGGCCGTATTTCCAGGGGCGGATGCTGCGCTTGCATGGCCCGGGCGATTTCGACGGCGTCGTGGCGGATCGGGGAACGTGGCCGGCGGCGAGCATGGTGGTGGGCCCCGGAGCGGCGGTCATGTGCCTGTGGCGCGCCAAAGCAGGCCAGGACGACAAGTGGCTTCGGCCGCGAGGGACAATCGCGGACCTGTCGGGCCTGCTGGACGGCCGGATTTTGCTGTCGATCCGGGTGATGCCCAAAGGCCAAGGGTGACGGGGTCAGATTCCTCATGGGAGCAACGCCCAAAGTCCGATAACAAGGATTGATGTTCGATCGACTCGCCAAGGCGATGCTGGCCAGCAGGAATGACGCCGCGGATGCGGCATTGCTGGACGCGATACGCCTGGGCAATCCGCAGGAACAATGCGAGGCGCTGGCGGTTCTGATCGAACGCCAGAGCACCGAAGGCCTTGGAACAGTGGTCGAGCACTTCGACGATTCATCGCCCGAGGTCAAGGCCCACGTGATCAAGGAACTCTCCTGGTTTCATCACGCGCTGCGCGAGGCGGCTCGAAGCGAACGGTCCGAACGCCGGCTGGCGGCGATCCACCTGATCGGCCGGGGCCGCCAAGGCAAGCTGGCCTATGTTCTGACCGAGAACATGGGGTCGGAAGATCCGGCGGTGGCGCAGGCGGCGGAAGAGGCGCTGGTGAGTTTGGCGGGATGGGTGGCCGAACAGACGCGAAGGCTGCAACGCGGCAATTTCGAGGGCGGGGTTCCCGATGAACACGCCGAGCGGATCGCGGTGAGCTCGGCCGCGGGCGCGGCGAACGAGGCTCAAACCCCCGATACGGGAACCCAATGGGACAATCCCGCCACACTATCACCGGCCGGGGAGTCGACGGCCGATGCTTTTGACGATGGCCGGCCGTGGGATGGTTATGTCGCCTACCAGCAACTCGTCGCCAACCGGACTGAGATCGAAGATGTTCTGGCGCGGGCGATCAGTTGGCACCGGCCGGGCGCGGGTCAGACGCAGGAACTGGTATCAGCGGTCTTGCTGTTGTGCGACTGGCCGGGGAGCAAGACGCTGTCGATCTTGCAGACGGCCAAGCACATGGGCCAGAGCCTGCTGGTGAGGCGGTTGCAGCAGCCGCCGCTGCCGCAGCATGTGCCGGCATTTTTGCTGGGGGCATCGCACGGGCAGCTTCGGACGCATTTTGGATCGGTGTTCGCGCACATCGCCGATGCGGGCGTGCTGGGAGCGATGCTGGACAAGACGCATTGGCTGAAGGATTTGCAACTGCAATTGTGCATGCACCAGGTGAGCCGGGGAATCTGGTGGTCGGAGGCGGATTTGCTGACCGACCTGGCCGGGCGCACGCCGATCGAGGCGGCACGGATCGGCCAGTGGCTGGCGGCGTCGGGCATGCACGATCTGGTGCAGGATGAGCGGCTGGAACGGCTTTGGAAACATTGCGCCTCCGACGTGGGGGCGCGCGTACAGTTGCTTCGCGTGGCGGCGGCACGCAAGAAGGGATCGTCCACCGGCTTCCTCAAGTCGCTCCTGGCCGACACCGACGAACGCATCGTGCGCATGGCGGCGCGGGAGCTGATTCGCCGCCGGCCGGCCGATTACGAGAACACCCTGTTGCAGTTGATGACCGGCACGGGGGAGACGGTTCGGCGGGTGGTGGGTCGGGCCATCGGTCAGGTGGGATTCGATAATTTCTGGAACCGGTTTGATCGAATGGACAAGCCGACGCGTCGCCAGGCGGGCAAGGCGATGCTGAAGCTGTTGCCGGATGCGACGGCCCGGCTGACGCGCCTGCTGACGGGCGGGCCGATTGATCAGCGGCTCAAGGCGATGCAGTTGGCACAGGAACTGGGGCTGGCCGAATCGTTGCGCGAGCCGCTGCTGACGTTGGTGGGACATGCCAATCCCAAGGTTCGCAGCAAGGCGGTGGTGCTGGTGGGCGGGCTGACGTCGGTGAAGCCGGAGGTTTTGCTGGAGCGGGCCCTGGAGGATGTGGATGGGCGCGTGCGGGCCAATGCGATCGAAGTGCTCGAGGCGCAGAAGTCGACGCAATTCCTGCCGGTGTTATTGCATCGGGCCCGATCGGCGCACAATCGCGAGCGGGCCAATGCGATCAAGGCACTGCATCGCATGAAGCTGGGAACGGTCGGGCCGGAATTGCTGAACATGCTCCGCGACAGCCGCCCCGAGCACCGGATCTCGGCGATGTGGCTGCTCAATGAAATCGGATGGTGGCGTTTGGGCGGGGAAGTGGGACGGCTGGCGCGGACGGACACGAACGTGCGGGTTCGCCGCTACGCGCTGAGCGTGCTGAAGGAACTGGCGGCGGCGATGCGAGCGGCGGCCCCGGCGGCGTGAGCGCGAAAGGAACCGTGCGATGGACGATCAGCCTGTTATTCCTCCTCTCCCTGTACTCAGGGGGAGGATAGAGGTGGGGGTTCTTCGCCAGAAATGTTGCACGGGTGGGCGCGTGATAAATGACGTAGCGGCCAACCCCCACCCCCACCCTCCCCCTGCGTACAGGCAGAGGGAGAAAGAGGCGGGCGGCATCGAGTCGTCTTCGGTGCGGGGAATTGGACACGTTGCTCGAAGTTGGCGAGTGATCGGCCGGACGATTGGGACGGCGATCGCGATGGGGATCGCGCGTCTGGCGGCGGCCGGACCGACGCAGGAGGATGTGTTCCGCAGTATCGAGCAGAACGTCGGTTCGCCCAGCGAGAGTCACTCGGCCGCGCCGTTCTTCTATGTGGTGCTGGGACTGATCGCGCTGATTGTCGCGATTCATCTTCGGCGGCAGCGCCAGACCGAACCGGGCACCGTGAACCATCCGGGCAAATTGATGAAGGAACTGGCGCGGGCGCTGGGTTTATCCAAAGCGGAGGTTCACCAGTTGCGCTTGCTGGCCCGCGGGGCGGCGGTGGAAAATCCGGTCGTGCTGCTGCTGTGCCCGTCGGTGCTGACACTGGCGCTGCGGACGGCCGACTCCGACAAACTGGACAAGCGATTGCTGGCCGATCTGGGCCGGCGATTGTCGGCCAGGTAGCAGCAACACCGGGGTAATTCCGCGTGACCCTTGCGACGCGCGCCCGGGCGATTACCGCCCGACCGTGTCGTAGTAGCCGACGTAATACAGGAAGCGGTTCTGGTTCAGGATCGGAACAGAAAGATCCTGGGCCTGCTTGGCTTCATCGTCGTATTTGTCGGCCGCGGCGTTGGCGTCGTCGTACTTCTTCTTGTTGAACGGGTCTTTCAGTTCGTCGGCCGTGAATTGGGGAACCTCCGGCTCCTTGCCCATGATGACGAAGTCGGTTTCCGGCGTGATCTGGTCCTTGACGGTGCCGCCCCATTGGGTCACGAGGCGTTTGATGACCTGGGCGTCCTGCGGAACGGCTTTGCCGGTGTTGTTGATATCGAAATCGCCGTAGACGACGAAATTGTATTTGGTATTGCGGTCGTAGACGAGATTGAGAATCTTGTCGCCGGGGGAGAGGTTTTGGCCGTTTTGGGTGGCGATGACGCGGCATTGGCTGGCGCCGTTGGCCACGCGAATGACTTCAATCGAGCCCTTGCCGACCGGCATGGTTTCGTTGTCGGCCAGATTGGGCAGTTTGGGAAGCGGCAGGCGACCATCGTAGACCTCGAAGGTCTGGCCCGGGGCAATGTGGTCGCCGATTCCGAGGTTGATATAGGCAATGTTGTCCGAGGTGACGCTGACGATCTGGCCGTCGGATTGATCGATGACCGCCTGGCGGACATCGACGCGGTTGCCGGCGAGCTTGGCGCCCAGGGCGATAACCTGGCGCTTGAGCAGATCGACCTGCGTTTTCAGATCGTTGTAGGCGGCGTTGATCTTCTCGGTCTGGCTTTGCAGGGTGGCACGTTCGGCGGCGGCGTTCTTGGCCAGAGCGTCGATCTGCGCGTCCTTGGCGGCTTGCTGGGCCATGCCGGCGTCGATCGCCTTCTGCTTGTCGGCCATCGCCTGGCTGACTTGCAGTTGCAGGGCGGCAATCTGGGCCTGAGACTTCTTCTGCTCGGCCAACAGCGCGGCCTTGTCCTGGCTCTTGTCGTTGTTGAGCGTGTCAATCGTGGCTCGTGCGGTAACAAGCTGTTGCGTGACCATGCCCAGGGCGCCATCGAGGTCTTGCGGCAACTGCACCCCGGCCGGCATGGCTTTCTGGGCGTTGCCAATGGCCGTGGCGGCGGCATCGCGGGCGCCCTTCTCGTCCAACTTGTCCCCGCCGGTGATCTGATGCACCAGTGCTTTGACCACCAGCGACGCGGTATTGATCGCGGGGGTCGTGCGCCCGCCAAAGTCCGGATCCTGCTTGAACTCCCTGACCTCGTCCGCGTTGGGATTGGTCGCCACCGAGGCGATTTCCAATCGCATCCGGTCTTCCTCGTCCGACGATTTGCCGGCCTGAACACCGTAATAAATCGCGAAAATCGTCGATGCGACGAAGAGAATCGTCAAGATGGCGACGGCCGAAATCAAACCGGACCGCATAGCAGACCTCCAAGGGTGGGGTTCGGGCACCAAAGCGTCTGGCCGGCACTGGCCTGGGGCGCGTCAGCCTCCGGGGGGAAAAAATCCGCCTGCATTAACCAGTCGGCAGTGTAATCGCTGTCAAAGCGACCGGTCAAGTCAATCTTTCGCTTCCGTCAGGGTGAGAGTGCCCGATTTTCCGGGAATGCCACCTTTTCATCCTCCCCTGGTATTCCGGGGGAGGACAGAGGTGGGGGTTCTTCGCGCGGCGCTCCATTGCTTGACCTGCATCAAACGTCGCCGCAGGCAGCCCCCACCCCGACCCTCCCCCGGAATACCAGGGGAGGGGGAAAGAGCTTGACCTGCATCGACTCATGTTTGCCCGGAAAATCGGGCACTCTCGTCAGTGTTGAGCGGCCGACGACCGCAGCACATCCGACCGGTCCGGGTTGGCACGAGTGAGCAGCTTCACGGCTTCCTTCCCCTTGTAGCCCGCCACCGCCGCGACCCAGGCGCCAGCCGCGGCGAGATTTCTCGCAAGCGGTGGCCTGTCATAATACAACACCTCGTAGTGGCATTATGACACTATGTCAAGAAGGCTTTTGACACCACTTCTGATAGGGCCGCCGGGCATCGCACGGGGCCGGCAGGGGATTTTCCCAGGCCGTCACGGATTCTGAAATGCCGCATTAACATCCGGCGGCTTGTCGATCACCTTGAGATCGACCAGCGCCTTTGCCAGTTGATCCCAGCGGTCGCGGGTCATGGTTCCCAATGCGGCAGGATGCGCCGGATCGGTGTCGATAAAGGGCTTTTGCGCGGCGGCGGCGGCGGTGAACGTGGCGGCGTCCATGTCCGTATTGAGTTTCCCCATCGCGGCATTGGCGGCGGCGGGGTCGTCCAGATAGGCACGCCAACCCGCCCGGCAGGCCGTGACCATCGACGCCACCAGCCTGGGATTCTGCTTGATCGTCTGCGACCTGGTGATCAGAACCGTCGTGTAGGGGTTATATCCGGCATCGGCGATCAAGAACGTCTGCGGATCGCCGCCTTTTTTGCCGGCGAGGATCGGCTCGGAGGTCACAAAGCATTGCTGCGAGTAATCCGCCTTGGCCAGAAACGGCCCGATCCCGCCGGAATAGGAGACGATCTGCACCTTGGGATTGGGGTATTTCTTCATGAGGAAATGCAGCCAGGTATCATCCTCGGCCGCGAGAGTTCCGGCACTGGTGAACACATCCTGGATCGACTTAAAGCCACGCGCCTTGTGGACCATGATCCCCTGCGGAAATGTCTGATAGACGGCGAATACCGCGACGATATCCGCATCATGACCGCGGGCGATGAGCACCTGATCCGCCGCCGTCGTCGCAAAATCGCATTTTCCGGTGGCCAGCAATTGCCATGTCGGCGCGCCTTCCCCGGCCGACTTGAGCGTGACATCCAGATTCTCTTTGGCGAACGCCCCGCCGATCTGCCCCTGATAAAACCCGCCGAACTCCGGCTCGGGTTTCCAGTCGAGCAACACCTGCACCGCCGTCGCCGCCGCGTGCAGCGATGGAACAAAACCGAGCAGACACACCCACGCCGCCAGCATCGCCGGCAACATCTTCCGTCGATTGACCTTCATTCATCCGCCTTCCGCAAGATTGAAGTTGTCTATTCGATGTCCTTGTCGGCGCTGGGTTGCAGCGCCGCCAATTCATCGAGAGTGAACCGGCTCCCGCATTCCGGGCATCGCGCTTCACTCAAACCGGTGAGATTATAGCCGCACGTCGGACAGGTGACGGCCGATTTGCTCGAACCCCTCATCCGCTCAACGCGCTCCAGCGGCGTTTCTCGCCATAAGAAGATGGTAGCGGCCAGCCACAGGAGCATGGCCAGAGCTCCGCCGCCCCCTTCAGCCCGGCGGCCGGACCACGCTCGGGTCGCTGAGAAGAATCCACATTTCCGGCGGCAACTTATTCAAATTTGGCCATGTCACCGCCTTGGAGATCGTGCCATGAATGGAGAGCTTGTCGCCGGCCTTGAGTGTCTTTGCCCAGCGGGCGAACGCTTCATCACCGGAAACTGTCACGACGGAGCGAGGTTCATACAGAGTGAAGGTCGTGGCGTTCGGATCGATCGGGTCATAGCTGTTGAGCTTCAGCATCGCCTTTTGCCCATCGAGTTCAAAAGGGATTTCGTCCAGGAGCAGTTTCACATCCCAGCGAAGCGTCTGGTCGAGCCGGCCCTTGGGCGAGATTCGCTGCACATCCGCGCTCTTGACCGTCGCTTCCAGCTCGATCTGGAAGCCGCGCGCCGAGACGTTCTCGTCCATCCACTTGTCCGCCTTGGGATGCGTGAATTCGTCCCAACCTTCCGCCGGATCGGGCCGCGCCTCGGCCCCAAGACCAGCCAGAACCTCCGCCGGTGAATGGAAGATCTTGGGCGGCATCGCCGCTTTCCCGGCCAGGGCATTGAGCTTGGCGACGAGTTTCTCCGCATCAGCACGGGCGCCGGGGCCGGGAAGCTGCAAAACGCAGTGTCCGCGAGCGGTATCGGAGTCGTCGCGCCAGGCGTGCAGAACCTGCCCGTCGATGATCGCCAGCGCCTGGTTGTTGCCCGGTACACCCGCATATTTCTCCCGGCCGGCGGCGGTAAAGAAAACGTTGACCGACACCGGACTGGGGCCGATGTTCGCCGGACTCGGGTCGTACGCGGCCCAGTCGATGGCCGATTCATCCAGCAGAACCGCCTTGAGCACTTCAGATTTCCGGCCGTCGGCATCGGTGATCTCGTCAACGGCGGTGGTCGTGTCGTTCGGGAGGCGAACCAGACGCAACTGGAAATGCGGTGACGATGACATTGTCGCCGGGGCCGAGGTTGGCGCACCCGCGATCACAACTGCCCGGCTTGCTTGCGGCGTCGGCACAACCTCGCTGAGAACTATGCGGATCAAATGTGGCATCAGTAGCAGGGCAACCGCGCCAACAGCGGCCGTCAGGGCGCTCAGCAGATAGAGCAAAGCTGATTTTCCGCGTCCCGGCCGGCCGGTCTGGGGAATTGTCGCGCCGCCGGACGGCTTGATCGCCGCCCGCCACGCCAGACGAATAATCGGAAAATCCACGGCGGCGCACAGGAGAATGAAAAGCACAATTTGAGCGCCGCTATATTCGACCCGCGAGGAGGATTGCCCCACGCGAATGGCAACGCGACTTCGACTCGCCATGACCGACATGATCGACCCAACGATCAGGCAGTCCAACTCCAAGAGTGGGAAGAGTATCGCATCGGCCAACGCCAGCCACAGTCCCCGGATACGACCGTTCGACCGGCGGATTTGCACCAGAGCGAAACAGCCAAGAGCCGTTGCGCCAACAACGCCCACGGCGCCCACAACTCCGGCCGCCTCGGTGATGAGAAATACCAACATTTCCGGTGCTGACAAGCGACCCATAGGCAGCACGAGCGTCCATGGCAATAGCGTCCATCCGAGAACCGACAGCCACTCAAATGCCAGCAGCGCCTCGGCCGCCCAGAGCGCACCAATGATCGCCTTCCGCGAGAATCGCGATTGGCCGTCTCGAAACGCGGGCGCCTCGCGCCACCGCGACAGATTTCGGGAACTGAACCTCGGCCCCGGATAAAGCAGCGGCGGGAACGGCCAGAGCCCCGCAAGGGTCAGGCCGCAGATTCCCAGTCCGATGACGGCCACGGCGATCATAATCGGACAGACCAGCCCGGCCTGACTTGGATACGCGTCCCATACAAGGCTCAGCACGACAATACACACCACAAGAATGATCGTTCCCACGCCGGCGATAACCAGCTCCTTGGAATTGAACACAGCGCCCGGCTGTCGAGGCGTCGGGTTCGCTCCTCCGGGGGTGGAAACGATGGTCTCCAAGCGAGTCTTGATCTCAGTCGCCTGCGCATAGCGCAGACCTGGATCGCGCTCCAGCGCCTTCAGCACCACTTCATCCAGTCGCACATCAATGACGACCTTGCGGCTCGGCGGCTCGACCGGCCGGGAGGGCAACTCGCCGGTGAGCATCTGATAGAACACGACGCCCAGCGCGTAGATGTCGGCCCGATGGTCAACAGTGCCGGGATCATTCGCCTGTTCCGGCGCCATGTACTGCGGCGTGCCGACGACCTTGCCGACTTCCGTAATCACCGTGCCCGACGAACCGCCCGCCTGCGCCGAGGCTCGCGGCTCGCCCTGGCCCGTGATCTTGGCCAGGCCGAAATCGGCCACCTTCACCTTCCCCCGCCGGTCCATCAGGATATTCTCCGGCTTGATGTCGCGATGGACGATCCCCTGATCGTGGGCGTATTGCAGGGCATCGCACACCTGCGGCACGATCGCCAATGCCTCGCGCGGCGCCACGCGCCCGCCGTCCATCAAACGCCGGAGGCTTACGCCGTCCACGTATTCCATCAGGAAGTAATACAGGCCGGCAGCGGTGCGGCCGAACTCGTAAAGCGTGACGATATTCGGATGATTCAGCCGGGCCAGCGCCTTGGCCTCGCGGGCGAATCGTTCGGCGAAGGCCGGGTCTTGCCCGATATCCGGCGGGAGAATCTTCAGCGCCACAACCCGGTCAAGCTGCTTCTGACGCGCCTTGTACACCGCCCCCATGCCGCCGCGCCCCAGCAACTCGATCACCTCGACATCGGCGAACTGCCCCGCCAGTTCCGCCGCCGTCGGCGGTTCCCATCGCCGCCTCGGTTGGCCGCTTTCAGTGTACCCGGCCGTGTGACTTTCCATGCCGCGTTTGAGCAGGCAGCGAGGGCACAGGCCGCCCGGTTCGCCGCCGGTCAGGGGTGATCCGCAGGATGGGCAATATTGGGCTTGCGACATAGAGGCGACTCCGTTTCCGTGGCGGAAGAATTAAGATTCACCGCAAAGACGCAGAGGACGCTGAGAAATCAATTGAACGGCGTGCGCCAAGGCCAATTCAACCGATTTGTCTTCTTGGCGTGCTTGGTGCTCTTGGCGGTTAGATTTCTTCTCATTGTCTTTTCTGCGTCCTCCGCGTCTCTGCGGTAAACAATTCGGTCCGTCGCGACCAAGAGAAGCAAAACCCCGGAAAGCTTACAACGAATTCAGCAATTCCCGCAGTTCTTCATCGACAAGGGCAGGATCGGTCACGGTTTGTGCAACCTCATCCCGCAAAAGCTCGCGGTAGCGCTTCCGCATCCGATGGGCCGCCACCTGCAACGCTCCCTCGGTCGTGCCCAGCCGCCCGGCCAGCGTCGCGTACCCGGCCGTGATCTCGCCGGTCAGCGTGCCGTGCAGGGCCTCAAACAGCGGCAGTTGATCGCGACGGCGGTATTCGGCTTGGAGACATTCGATGACGCGAGTCAACACCGTCAAGGCCCAGCGACGGTTGAACACCTGCTCGGGGGTCAGCGTATCGACGGGATCGAGGCTATAGCCCGATTCGGCCTCGCCGGCGCTGAGGCTGATGGTCCGCACCCCGCCGCCGCGTTTTTGTGCCCGCTCCTTGTCGCGCTGGTTGGAGACGAAGTGCCGCAGCGCCGCCAGCACGAACGACCGGAACTTCCCCTTGGCCGAGTCCACCGACCGCAGATCATTGTGCTCGATGAGCCGGGCGAAAAAAGCCTGCGTCAAATCCTCGGCCTGCTGAGGCGATTGGCCGTGCCGGCGCAGATAGGCGTACAGGGGAGGCCAGTAGGTCCGCGCCAGTTCCGCCATCGCCCGTTTGTAAGCGGAGCCTTCACCCCCCTCCCGCGCGGCCGCGATGATGCTCCACCGCGTCTGGGCAAACTCGCGGCGTGAACTGGGCGAAGATCGGCTGGTCTTGGTCAAGGTGAAGCCAGTGTACCCGCAAAGACCGCCCGCGGATCAACTTCCATTGTCTTCCCCCTTACGGCGGCTATGCTCCACATACAGGCGTCCCATGGCTCTTCTCTTTCGTTGCGATTCCCTCGCCAAATCGTTCGGCACGCGCCAGTTGTTCAGCGGGATCTCCATCTCGTTTGACGAGGCCGACCGCACCGGGTTCATCGGACCCAACGGGGCGGGGAAATCCACCATCCTGAAAATTCTGGCCGGAATCGAACATTCGGATGCCGGAACAATAACCATGCGGCGGAACCTGACGCTGGGGTATGTGGCCCAGGCGGATGAGTTTGCGGCCGGTTCGACCGTGCGCCAGGCAATGATCGATGCGGTGGATGATCCGCATGTCGAACCGCACGATCGCGATGCGCAGATCGCCATCCTCCTGACCAAGATCGGGTTCGAGGATTTCGATCAGCCGACCGGTTCGCTTTCCGGCGGGTGGCGCAAACGGCTGGCGATCGCGCGGCAGCTCATCCGCCGGCCGGATGTGTTGCTGCTCGACGAGCCGACCAATCATCTCGATCTGGAAGGAATCTTGTGGCTGGAAAAGCTGCTGGCCGGGGCGACGTTTGCGTTTGTCGTGGTCAGTCACGATCGTTATTTTCTTGAGAACGTCACCAATCGCACGGTCGAATTGAACGCCGCGTTTCCGGATGGATATTTCAGCATCAACGCCAAATACAGCGAATTTCTGGTCAAGAAGGAGGAATTTCTGGCGGCGCAGGCCAGCCTCGAGCAATCGGTCGCCAGCCGTGTGCGACGCGAGATCGAATGGCTCCAGCGCGGGGCCAAGGCCCGCACCACCAAAGCCAAGGGCCGTATCCAGCAGGCCAACCGGCTCATGGGCGAACTGGACGATCTTCGCACGCGCAACAACCAGACCCAGGCCGTCGGCGTCGATTTCGTCGGCACCAATCGCCAGACGCGGAAGCTGATTGTGGCCGATCGCATCGGCAAATCGCTCGGCGGGCGGCTGCTGTTCAAGGATGTCACGTTCACGCTGACGCCGGGAATGCGCCTCGGCCTGGTCGGACCCAACGGATCGGGAAAGACGACGCTGATCCAGTTGCTCGCCGGCCGGTTGGAGCCGGATTCCGGAACCATCCGCCGGGCCGATCAGCTCAAGGTCGTGCTTTTTGACCAGTCCCGCGCCACGCTGGATCAGGAGCAGACGCTCAAGCGCGCCCTCTCACCCGGCGGCGAAAACATTGTGTTCCGCGGTCAATCCATGCACGTCTCCGGCTGGGCCCGCCGGTTCCTCTTCCGCACGCAGCAACTGGACATGCCCGTCGGCGATCTGTCCGGCGGCGAACAGTCGCGAGTTCTGATTGCCAACATCATGCTCCAGCCGGCCGATGTGCTCATCCTCGACGAGCCGACCAACGATCTGGATATTCCATCGCTGGAGGTTCTGGAGGAAAGCCTGGCCGATTTCCCCGGCGCGCTGGTTTTGGTGACGCACGATCGGTATTTGCTGGACCGTCTGGCGACGGATGTTCTGGGTTTGGACGGCGCCGGCGAGGCGCGGCTGTTCGCGGAATATTCGCAATATGAACAAGCCCTGACCGAATCGCGTCGCAAAGTCGCGCAATCGCAGAAACCCGCCGCCAAACCGCAGGTGGTCGAACCCGCCAGAGACAAGCCCCGCAAGCTCACCTACATGGAACAGCGTGAGTGGGAGCAGATCGAAGAGAAGCTGATGGCCGCCGAGGCCGAACTGGAATCCAGGCAGCGGCTGCTGAGCGATCCGAAAATACTGGCCGATCACGTCAAGCTGCTGGAGGCCTCGCATCAGGCCGCCGCCGCACAGACGAATGTCGATGCGATCTATCAGCGCTGGGAGGAGCTTGCCGCCAAGCGCGGGGAAGGCTGATCAGCATTTCACGACTGAAATTGCTTGCCCTCGACCAGCTCGTAAAACCCGGATGTGTCGCGTTTGAGCAGACCCTTGTCGGCCAGTTCTTCCCAAATCTCCGTCCCAAACCCGGCCGGTGGGCGGATCGACATGATCTTGCTCTTTCCCGCGCCGGTGAGGGGGCTATGGCCGAGTTTGGAGTCATCGTCCAGACGCATAAGTTTCAGCCGCTTCTTGAACGCCTGCATCGCCTTTTTCAATTCCTGATCGGTACTGGGCATGTTGGTCTCCTGTGGGTTGTGTGGCCGAATTGTACCGCCGTGTGAGAAAATACAAGGCCGCCGAGGCGCAAAGCCACAAATGCCGGCCATTTTGGTGGGTTCAGACGCCAGGCCTGGTGATCCTGATCTCAAGTTGTTGTAAGACATGAAGATGCGATCCATTGCCGCACCAATCGGCCGACCATTCTAGATAGCCCATCGAGCGTGCCGCGCGATGGAGATATGCGCATTTTCGTCCTTAACATGTCTTTCTGCAATTAGTTACAAGCAATGTGATCAGCATGATATCTTCCGGAACGCGATTTGCTAGCTTGTTAAGGTGACGAGAGTGCGTCCAGTTGGTGCAAAGGCCAGCGTTGTCGCCTTCTGCATGAGGAAACGCGCCTCGACCTGACTTGGAGGTGGACAAGATCTCAAACGGCCTCGGTTTCGCGTGCGTCGATGTGGAGTGCCGCGACGAAAATCGGCCTTGATGGTTCCCAGCACGCGCTGCGCCCTGGCATATCCCCCCAACTTGGTAGGTGCGCCTACCATTTTGGTAGGTGCTGCGCATAAAGCTTGTGAATACAAGTAGATGCGAATAAGTTCCCTCCCCATTCACCCGCCATCGTGGTAGGTCCGCGCACTTGATTCGCGACGTCTCCGCAAGCTGAGTATTTTCCACAAGTTATTTATTATTAAAGTGTTACGCGCAATGCGATCCGCACCGTATTTCGCGGCGCAGATTTTGCTGTTTTCTCCCCCTATCGGAGAACCTTGTTCTCCACGTCACCGTGGCACGACTGCGGTTGCTGTTCCGCACGAATTTCACGTGTTTGCCTCGTACGTCTCAGGAGAGGAGATCAGACAATGAAGTTGTGGAAAGAAATTGCGGCCGTCGCCGTAACGGTGGTTTTGTGGCAAGGTGCCGCGCGGGCGCAAGTCCAGCTTCCTGTTCAGGATGCGATCTTTTCCAGCCCGCTGGTCGCCTACACCGACCAGGAAGCCATGCCGTTCGTTTACACCAGCGGAACCGGCTGGACCGCCAACAACGCCGACGAGGTCATCTGGCAGAATCCGCCGCCGGGTGCTTCGGACTATATCGACAACCTGACCCCCGATTACAGCGTCAATCTGAGCCAATGCCTGGCCGTTGATCCGAATCCCGGCCAGTGGTCCTTGCAGTATTCCCCGACGTTTCCCTATGAAGGCGCGGCGTCAATCGGAATTACCGATGGAATCACACTTCCGCCGACGCTCACCCTGTCCCAGACGCTCGGCTCGAAGTTCCTCGCCAACGCCAGCTACCAACTTACCGTTGCCGTTGGCATTCCTTATGTCGGGGACGTTCCGTCACTGCCTGACGCCACCGCCGACCTGCAACTGGCCCTCATCTACACCGATGGCAGCAGTGTCCAGCATATCGTTTCGTCCGTCGACATCCTCAACACTCCCGCGACCGGCCTCAGCGGCACGCATATGCTCGATTTCTCCACGCCCCTGCAGTTCATCGCCCCCGCCAGCGGGGCCGTCGGCCAGGACATCGGCATCCTCCTGACCACCTCCGACCCCAACAGCGGCGGCAGCTTCTTTAACGTGAGCGATGTGCAGGTCACCGAGGTTCCCGAGCCGGCGTCAATGAGCCTGCTGGTTGCGGGCTCGGTGCTGTTGCTGTATCGTCGCCGTCGATCACCCGCGGCGTAACGGGCCGCCCAATGGCGACGCCGCCGTGATCGGGACAGCGTGGTCATATGCGCGTATCTCTGCACCGATCCCCCAGAGGCTTCACCATTGTCGAGCTGCTGGTCGTCATCGCCATCATCGCCCTGCTGGTCGCCATACTGCTCCCCAGCCTCTCCCGCGCCCGCACCATGAGCCGCCGGCTCCAGTGCCTCTCCAACGAACGCCAGATCGGCGTCGCCATCTACAACTATGCGCAGGATAACCGCGGATTCATTCCCTACGGCCCCCCCAAGGCCCCGCCCTTCACCACCACTAACTTTTACCCCGTTCCCGGAACTGTCACCAGCCTGATCTCCCTCCAGAGCGGCGCCCCCGTCGGACTGGGACTCATGCTCAACAGTCAACTGGCCAACTGCAAACACGTCCTCTTCTGCCCCGATGCCGATCAGGATTCCCTGGCCGATCAGCAACTGGCCAACGTCGGCGTCACCCAGGCTCAATGCGACTATTACTACCGCGATGCCTCCGGCGGCAGCATGCTCGTCAATCCCGGCACCGGCCACCTCGCCCTGGCCGACCTGGGCCTCAACAGCCAGGGCCTGCCCATCCGCGCACTGGTCGTCGATGTCGATTTTCTCTGCTACCCCGGCCTCTCGGTCTTCGGCGTCTACACTCGCACCAATCATAACCGCGAGACCGTCAACGCCCTCTTTTCCGACGGCCATGCCGAAGTTTTCGACAACCGCTCCGGAATCTACACGGTCAATGCCCAATCGAACGTGGAGAATTCCTTCGCAAAGATCCTCACCGTCTTCGAAACCCTCGACGCAAACGTGAAATGAGCCGCCCGCACAACCCGCGCGATCACGGCGGCCCGCTGCCGCGCATATCGTCGATGGTGTCATCCAGCACCTGGCGATATCCGGCCGCATCGCATATATCCGGCTCGGGCGTGCAGCGGATCGCGTATAGCCATCCGTCGCCGTAGCAATCCTGCGATATGGCATCGAGATTGACCGCCAGAACCGGATTGGCCGCGACGAACGTCCCGGCCGCCACGGCGCGAATCTCCGCCACCGCCTTGAACGCCTCCAGCGTCCCCAGCGCCTGGTCAAGTTTCACCGTCGCACCATCGGCCACGTCAAACGTGTACTCGACGAAATCCCCCAGCATGCGAACGGCCCACGGCGTCAGTCCCACGCGCCACTCGCCCGGCGACTGCTCCTTCATCCAGTAATGATCGCGCGTGTAGACCCGATCACCCGGAAGCCGGGCCGTAAAGCGGCAACGCTGATACCGCAACTCCTCATCCGGCGTTTTCCCGCCTTCGCTCATTGCCCCTCCAGGCAATACAGCGTGCCCCCCGCATCGCCCATCACCAGCACACCCCGCCCGATGGCCACTGGCGCCGCCACCGCCCGCGCCACCTCGAACGTCCACAGCAATTTCCCATCGGCCAGATTCAGCACGTACAGCCGCCGGTCCTTCGAGGGCACATACACGCGCCCGTCGGAAACCACCGGCGAGGCGTCGATATCGGCCCCGGTGGCAAACGACCATTTCCGCGTCCCGTCGCCGGCGTTCAATCCGTACACGTTGCTGTCGCGAGCAGCGATGACCAGCGTATCGCCCGACAGGGCCGGCGAGGCGTATACCATCGCCCCGTCGGCGATCTTGTCAAAACTCCACTGCGCCGAGCCGTCCTTGATCGACACTGCCAGAACGCGACCCTGATCCGTGCCGATGAAGAGCGATTTGTCCGACGCACACGCCGATCCCGGCGCGACATTCCCCAGGTCCGTCGTGAACACTTCCTTTCCATCCTCGATCCGTAAGACGTGCACGTGTGCATCGCACGATGTAAACGCCGCCTTCCCATCCCAAATGGCCGGCGGCGCGTTGATCCGCCCATCCGCCTGCGCCGTCCACAGCGTCTTGCCCGCGCGGTCCAGACAGAGAATCAACCCTGCATCGGTGCCGATGAGAATCCGCCCGCCGTCGATATTCGCCCCCGCATGCACGGCCGATTGCGCATTGACCGACCAAATCTGCTTTCCCGTCCCCGCATCGACGGCAAAGAACGTGGTGGACATATCCCCGATATAGACCACGCCGCCATCGACATACGGCGTGGCATCAAACCCGCCTTCGGAATGAAACGTCCAGCGTCTTTGCCCGCTCACCAAATCCAGCGCCATCAAATCCCCGGACGCATCCGCCGCATACACCGCATCCCCCACGATCGCCGGCGCTGCATTGAACCCGTCGGTCGCCGCCTGAAAAGTCCACCGCACCTTCATCGGCGGCCCATCGATCGCCGGCGCGACATTATGCATCGCCCCGCCCCCGCCAAACCCCGCGAAATCCCCCACCGGCGCGGGCCGTGCCGTCACGGCCGGCTTCGAGCACCCGCCGGCGAGAACGACGAACGAAACAATAATGACACCACAGAAGATGCCGCGCATGATCCACTCACCCCAACAATTGCGGTCGACCGCCCTTCGATTCCCCCTCTCCCTGTACTCAAGGGAGAGGGTTCGGTGGGGGTTCTTTCCGTGCCGCTCGATCCAGCCTGAACTGGCATCGTATCCCGCCACTGCCGCCCGCCGCAACCGCCGTTTCATCGCCCGCGTCGGCGGCCGGTGTGGCGTTTGGATTTGCCGCGACCCGGGCCGCCGCCGCGCGGGAGGTCTTTTTGCTTGGGCGACTTTTTCCCTCGGCCGGACTTGGCTTCATGTTGGGCGGCGGATTTCTTGCCGCGCGGATGTAAACCTTGCTGGCCGATCCCCGGCGACAACGCCGGAAGGGCCGTTGCGGCCTTGCCGGGGCGGCCGAGGTGTTCGGTGATTGACAATCCCAGGTCGCGGCGCGGGACATCAACGCGAACGACGCGGGCGACGCACAGGTCGCCGATGCGGATGGTGCGGCCGGTGCGCTGGCCGCGAACAAGGCCGCTCTTCTCGTCGATCTGCCACCAGTCGTCCATCAAATCCTCGAAGCGGATCACGCCATCGATCAGGTATTCCTGAATCTGCACAAAGATGCCGAACTGCGTGATGCCGGTGACGACGGCCTGGAAATCGTCGCCCACGCGATCCGAGAGCAGTTCGAGCAACTTGATCTTCCGCAGTTCGCGCTCGGCATCGTCGCCGCGGCGTTCGGTGAAACTGAGATGCCGGCCCAGTTCGGTCAGGGCATCGGTCGGAACCACCGCTTCGATCGGAATCTTGTTTCGCTGCCGCCCTCCGCTGTGCGATGCAGCACCATGCGCCGCCCGTCCGGGGCGCAATCCGCCGCCGGCCTGGAAGTACGCATCCAGCAGCCGGTGGATCGTCAAATCCGCGTACCGGCGGATGGGGCTGGTGAAATGGCAATAGTGCTCGCTGGCCAGCGCGTAGTGACCCACCACCTTGGGCGCATATTCGGCGCGGGTGAGACTCTTGAGCACGGCCAGATTGATCGCAAACGCCTCCGGCTTTCCCACCACCGATGCCAATAGCGCCTGCAGCGACTTGCGATCCATCAGTTTGGGAACCTTGTGTCCCGACACTTGGGCAAACTGTCGAAGCCGCTCGGCGTTGGCCAGTTCCGGCTCGGGATGGATGCGGCGAAGGAACGGAACCCCGATCGAATCCAACAGCCGCGCAACCGCTTCGTTGGCTTCGACCATGAACATCTCGATGAGCGTGTGCGTGAAGCTCTGGTCCTCGGCTTTCGTGCCGACGACCTTGCCGTTTTCGTCCAGCACGAGATCGACCTCGGGGAGATTGAGCACGATCTGCCCCGCCGCCAGCCGACGCTTCTGTATGGCGCGGGCGAGGGTATTCATCTGATGCAGCAGCTCGACGACGGCCGGGTTGTATTGGCTGATCGGCCGCGCGCCGGCCGGATGCGGGATCATCGCCTGACCATCGATCAGCGCCTGTGCCTCGCGATAGCGCAGCCGGGCCGCCGAGCGGATGAGGGTGTTGGCGAAGGATGAACCGACGGCCTGGCCATGTTCGTCGAAGGTAACGAACGCGCTCTTGCATAGCCGCGGCACGTTTTCCTGGAGCGAGCAGACGCCGTTGCTGAGAACTTCCGGCAGCATGGGAATCACGTAGCCGGGGAAATAAACGCTGTTGCCGCGTTTTTTCGATTCCTCGTCCAGGGCGGAATCGGGAGGCACGAAATAGGACACATCGGCGATGTGAACGCCCAGTTCCCACAGGCCGTTATCGAGCCGGCGCAGGCTGATCGCATCGTCGAAATCGCGGGAATCGTCCGGATCGATCGTGCAGATGGTGCGTGAATCCAGTTCCAGCCGGTCCGGCCAGCCGCCCTTGTGGGCGCCGAATCGATCGACCGCTGCGCGGGCTTCATCCAGAGATTCCCGCGAGAATTCGCGCGGAAGATCGAACTGCACGATGACGGAGCGCAGATCGACGTCCTTTTCGCCGGCCTGGCCGAGAACTTCGGTGATGACGCCCTGCGGCGGCTTGACGCCGTCGCCGTAGCTGGTCAGCTCGACGACGACTTTGGCACTGGGGGGAATCTGCCGGGTGGCGGCGTCGGGAACGAGAATCGGCTCGATGAGCGTGTTTCCATCCGGCAGGACAAACCACTGGTTGCCGCGTTTCTGGATCGACCCGACGAATCGCTTCTGCGTGCGCTGGAGGATCGAGGTGATCCGGCCGTGGTACATGACCTTGCCGTCGCGCTGATGCTGGTTGGTGATGCGGGCCTTGACGATATCGCCGGTGAGGGCATTGAAGTTTTCGCCCTGGGGGATGTAGAGGTCTTCATGGCTGCTGGGATCGGTCGGGCAGACAAAGCCGAATCCGCGGCGATTCTGGCGGTAGACTCCGGTGATTTCGTTGCTGGCGGCGCGCTCGGTCGGGAGCATGATGACCCCGCCGGCCCCCATGACCACGCGCCCGGCGTGCATGAGTTCGCGCAGGGCGTCGCGGAAGGCCGGGTAGGTCTGGTCGTCGTGCAAATCGAGTTCGCGCGCCAGCTTCCGATCCGGCCGCGGGCGATATTCCTGCGACTTGAGGTGGGAGAGGATTTTGTCAGTTATTGGTGATTCGATCATGTGATTGTGTGAAATAAGTATCAATTAGAAAAGGGGAAAAAGTAGGAAACGAGAAAAAATGAACAATGTGTGCGAGATGGCATCCGTTTTCCCTCGCCCTGTACTCAGGGAGAGGGTCGGGGTGAGGGTTTTGAACTGTCAGCCACGCAAGCGATCCCATCGATTCGGCCGTGCAAGAACCCTCACCCTAGCCCTCTCCCTGAGCACAGGGCGAGGGGACAAGAGAAGATCATTCGCCGATTGTGCCAGAGCCGTCACCCCTCTATCACGCTTTTTTCGATCGGCTCGACCGTCACGCCCTGCGAACGCAGGAACGCGATGGCGGCCAGGACCTGGTCCTCCCGGCCGCTCAGCAGCACCGCCATGATGCCGATCGAATCCTGCACGCTCGCCTGGCGGATGTCGAATACGACCTCCGGGAAACGGCGGCTCATCTGCCAGATGATCGGCTGCTCAACCTGCTGGCGCGTGGGGAATGTAAACCAGCAGCGGCGGGAATAAGTGGTTTGGCTCAAAGTGTGGACCTCACGATACGCAGCCACCTGCAATGGCCGGGATGATGCTCAATTCATCACCGCTCTTCACCGGCGTCTCCAGGTTCTTGAGATGGCGAATATCCTCATCGTTCAAATACACGTTCACGAACCGGTTGAGCTGACCCGGACTCTTGAACAAACGGGTCTCAATCCCGGCCGCCTTGGTCTTGAGGTTGTTCAACACATCGGCCACGTTGGCGCCATCGGCTTCGATGACATCAAGACCCTGTGTGAAATTCCGCAACGGCGAGGGGATCCGAACTTTAACGGGCATGATCACGTTCCTGTCTGTAATGTGAATTGTAATCCTGAATTCAAACTCCGGCCAGTTGGGTTGGCTTTGGTAAAGTCGCCGGTGGCGCAGCGGGCGCGGCGGCACTCTGCTTGTTGTGCTCCAGCAGACGATCGAATTCCGACAACCTGGCCTCGATGACCTCCGGCTGTGGCAGATCGGCCGCCACCGCTTCCAGGGTCTTCAGGCCGTTGCCGGTGATGCAGATCACGATGCTTTCATCTCTGGGGATTCGTCCCTGTTCGATGAGTTTCATGGCGACGGCCAGAGTGGTTCCGCCAGCCGGTTCGGTCCAGATTCCTTCGGTCTGGGCCAGGAGCTTGATGGCGGAGATGATCTCCGGATCGGTGGCGCTTTCGCCCCAGCCGTTGGATTCCTTCACCGCCTGATACACATAATATCCGTCCGCCGGATTGCCGATGGCGATCGACTTGGCGATGGTGTGCGGCTTCTGCGGCTCAATAATATCGACACCTTTGTGGATCGCCTTAACCACCGGATTACAACCCGCCGCCTGTGCCGAATAAATCCGCGGCTTGTTGTCCTCCACCAGCCCCAGCTCGATGAACTCGCGATAGGCCTTGTAAATTTTCGGCAGGATCGTCCCACCGGCCGTCGGAACAATCGTATGCTGCGGCAACCGCCACCCCAGTTGCTCGGCGATCTCGAAGCCGTAGGTCTTGGCGCCTTCGGTGTAATACGGCCGCAAATTGACGTTCACAATGGCCCAGCCGTATTTGTCGGCGATCTCGGTGCATAGGCGGTTGACATCATCATACGTGCCGCGGATGCGAACCATCGTCGGACCGAAGATCAGCGAGCCCAAAACCTTCCCCTGCTCCAGATCGTGCGGGATCATGACAAAGCAGCGAATCCCGGCCTGTGCCGCGTGTGCGGCCGTGCTGTTGGCCAGGTTCCCCGTCGAGGCGCACCCGACGGTATCGAATCCGAATTCAATGGCCTTGGAGACGGCGACCGAAACGACCCGTTCCTTGTACGAATAGGTCGGATAGTTGCAAGAATCATCCTTGATCCACAGGTTCGAGCATCCCAAAAGCTTCCCCAGCCGGCCGGCCTTTCGCAGCGGCGTGTGCCCGGAAAAGAATCCCGTCCGCGGCACGTCGACCGGCAGCAGGTCTTTGTAGCGCCACAAACTATGCGGCCCACTGGCGATCGACTCGCGCGTCACGTGCCCGCGCATGGCCGCATAGTCGTATTCGACTTCATACGGTCCGAAGCAGGCTTCGCACACGTGCAGGGGCTTGACGGGCGCCCGCTGCCCGCACTCTTTGCATTTCAATCCCAATACGTAACTCATCGCCGCTCCACAAACGCCTTGCCAGCCAGATCCACGACCCGGCCAAATTGCCTGCTCCCCATGTACTCAGGGGGAGGACTTCAGGTGGGGGTCTTCGCCCGTCACCGACGCAATCCCGCAAATCAATTTCGGATAAGAAGAAGCTGGCCGAAGGCGATGTGCATGCGTCCTCTTATCTTTCCCACCGGCATTCGTAAGTCAGCCAGCAGGAGGGAGTTAGCACCAAACCGGCCATAAAGCTCGCCGGACGGTTGCTGTGGTGTCATCGGGCCCGACCCTCGACCACTCTCGATAAGAAACCCTAACAGATTGTCACCACATCCTATTCCGCGAGTGCGAAGTGTCAAGTGATTGGCTCTATTTCATACGTGATTGACCCCCCGCGGCGGCGTCTCTATGATCGTGGCTCAAGAGTCAAGGAGACGTTATGGCCAGTCAGGATGTGGTTGAATTCACGGATGCGAATTTTGACAGCGAGGCGATCAAGTCCAGCCAGCCGGTCTTGGTGGATTTCTGGGCCGAATGGTGCCCGCCGTGCCGAATGCTCACGCCGACCATCGACAAGCTCGCCCATGATTACAAAGGCGCGGTCAAGGTCGGCAAGGTGAACACCGACGATAACCGCGATATCTGCATCAAATACGGCATCAGCAATATCCCCACCGTCATTCTTTTCAAGGACGGGCAGCCGGTGCAGCGATTTGTGGGATTGCGGCCGGAACGTGATTTCAAAGCCGCACTGGATGCGCTGACCAGCAAACCGGCGGTGTAGGTGGCGCCCGGAGTCGCGCTGCGGTGGTCCCATCCGCCAGCAGATCATGACCCAGCCCGCGGATAGCTCTCCGCGGGCTTTTGTCATGTGATCGAGCGTCCGCCATCCAGCCGGATGACCTGCCCGGTCAGATATGAATCGCTCTGACAGAGAAACGCCACCGCGTTGGCGACGTCGCGCGGCGTGCCGGACCGCTTGAGGGGAACACGCTTGAGATAGTGTTCGCGCTCCTGGGCCGGGGTATCTTCCGGCCATTCCACCACGCCCGGCGCGATGCCGTTGACCGTGACTTCCGGGGCCAGTTCGCGGGCGAGGGAGAGAGTCAGATTCCATAACCCCGCCTTGCTCGTGCCATAGGCCATGTACGCCGGCACCGGCCGCTCGACCATCAGATCGAGCATGTTCACGACGTGCCCCCGGTTTTCCCGAAGCAGGCTCGCCAAACGCCGGCACAGCAGCAGCGGCGATTCGACGTGAATGGCCCACATCTGACGCAGGCGTTCCATGTCGGCGTCGAACAAGCCGCCGGGTGCGTAGATCGAGGCGTTGTTGACCAGCACGTCCAGGCGACCAAAGGCGACGTTGATCCACCCGGTGATGCTGTCCACGGCCATTGCCGACTGCGCCAGGTCAACCTGCAAAATCTCCGCCCGCCGGCCCAGGGATCGCGCCTCGTCGGCCATCCTCTGTGCTTCATCATCACTGGCGAAGTAGGTGAAGGCGACGTCGAATCCCTCCTCGGCCAGCTTGCGGACAATCGAGGCCCCCACGCGTCTGGATCCGCCGGTTACCAATGCCACGCGGTTTTCGGTTGCCATGACGAGATATCCCTATGGCGAGACGATCTGCTGGTCGGGGGGAAGCTGGTGGACGATCAATCCCGGCATCCAGATGGCGGCCAGGAGAACGAGGATCGCCAGGATGAGCACGGCCGCCAACGCCGCCGTGAGAATCTTGCGTGCGGTGAGGATTATCGGCGAGGAATTCATCATCCGTTGCGGGCCGGCCCGCCTCCAAAAGATTCATCGGATTCTAACCTGCGATTGCTTTCTCTGCGCGGGTCGGGCGGATATCTTTAGTCTGGAATTTCATCCACTGACAGGAGATGAGCACATGGGCCTTTGGAACAAGCTGACCAACGAATTGATCGACATCGTGCAATGGCTCGACGACACGGGCGACACCATGGTGTGGCGATTCCCGCGCTACGAGAATGAGATCAAGTACGGCGCCCAACTGATCGTGCGCGAATCGCAGGCGGCGGCGTTCATCAACGAAGGGCGCCTGGCTGATGTGTACGGGCCGGGCACATTCACGCTCATCACGCAGAACATGCCGATTCTGTCGACCCTGCGCGGCTGGAAATACGGGTTTGAAAGCCCGTTCAAGGCCGAGGTCTATTTCGTCTCCACGCGCACCTTCACCGACCGCAAGTGGGGAACCAAGAACCCCATCATGATGCGCGACGCCGAATTCGGCCCGGTGCGCCTGCGGGCGTTCGGCACCTACGCCATCCGCGTGAAAGACCCGGCCGCGTTTCTCCGCCAGATCACCGGCACCGACAGCCGCTTCGTCATCGACCAGGTCGAGGATCAGCTTCGCGACCTGCTGCTGGCGCGGTTTGCCGATGCCCTGGGCTCGGCCAAGATTCCGGCTCTCGATCTGGCCGGGAATTACGACCAAATCGGCAAACTCATCGCGACGAAGATTCAGGGCGATTTCGACGGCTTCGGCCTGCAGATCGTCAACCTGCTGGTCGAGAATATTTCACTGCCGCCGGAAGTCGAGGCCGCCATGGACAAGCGATCGAGCATGGGCGTGATCGGCAACATGCAGCAGTTCACGCAATACGAGGCGGCCAATTCGATCAAGGACATGGCCCAGAATCCCGGCGGCCTGGGCGGAGCGGCGGCCAGCATGGCAATGGGCTTCGGAGTCGGCCAGCAGGTGGTCGGAGCATTCAATCAGCAAGGCGGCATGGCGGCGCAGGGTGGCCCGCCACCGATTCCCGGCGCACTGGCGTTCTATGTCGCACTCAACGGCAAGCAGGCCGGTCCGTTCGACGCCGCCGCCATCAGCGCCAAGATTGCCTCCGGCGAAATCACCCGCCAAACGCTGGCGTGGAAACACGGCATGGCGACCTGGACGGCCGCTGCGCAGGTTCCCGAATTGGCGGCGTTGTTCCCCGAAGCGCCGCCCGAATTGCCCAAGACGTGACAAGAAACTGCAGTCTGCATCCGGTGCTATCAACAACTATCGCGGCACAGGTTGAGTGGCAGGTATCTCAACCCGTGACGACTCGCAGACAACGCCTTCGTACTTTCCATCGGGAGTAAACTCGAATGTTAAGTCCATCCAGTTCTCCTTTGTAAGCCATGAACCGCGACGCAGGTTTTTCTGTCCCACGACGTCGATATGCGCGGGTTGTCCAAGATCGCCGCGCGGACCCTTATACTCTCTTGCAGTGAAACCATCACTCACGTACGGATCCCAAATGATGACGCGGAACTGGTTTTCTTCCAGCCACTGCCGCGCGTCTTGAAATGTGAATCCAGCCGATGCGTTCGCCGACGCAAGCTGTTTCGCCCGGAACACCTCGCGCGATGCGCGCCAATCGTCGATAAACTGATAAGCGTCAATCGCCAGGGAGCAGGCGACGCACGCGGCGATTAGGAGCAGCAGAGATTTTTGCGAGCGCTTTGTCACCGAGGCAAACTCTTTTCGATCATCTTATCTTACATCGCCGAGGCAGCCATGACACACGAAGAATTGAATATCAAAATCACACGCAAATGGGCCACAAAGCAGGCGAGACTTGAGACCGAGAGCGGCGTCACATCAGTCGGAGGGCTTGCGCATCGCATCGGCTGTTTGAAGCGGGTGAATGGCCCTTCCGCGACCGGCCGGCGCGGAGAGAAGAAACGCACTTGACGCGGTAGGCCAAGCCCAAGCCGTAAGAACAAAGCAGGCCCCTGGATCGCAAAGGTGGAAAGCTCCCAGGGGCCCGCGGGTTGCTGGCTTGTTGGCCCGCTCGTGGATGACTTGCGAACAAGCGGGTCGTTGTTGTTGTGCTGGCGCGGTCAGGCGGCAAGCGGGTACGTGCTCAGGTACAAACTGAACATGCCCCGGCTGCATTCGTTCATGTCTTCCAGACGACCGGCGACCTCGACGTAGCCGCCCTCCACCGGCTCAACACGGGTGACCTTGATCCAGCCGACCCATTGGCTGGTCGGTTCGAGATGGCCATTGTCGGCGGCGATGAAGGGGCTGATGCCGGCCGAGTTGGGCAGCTCCAGGCGGATGCGGATGTTTTGTTCAGGACGGACGTTTTTCTGGCGGGTGCGGAGGCGGATTCCGCCGGCCGAAATATCGAGGATCGTGCCAAACGGGCGGGGGTGAGATTTGTCGCCGTCCCAGCGTTCGACGGTGAGGTTTCTGGACTCGACATCGTGGCGGCAGAATTCACGACGTTCGTACCCTTCCGGTTCAACGGCGATCTTGAGATCCATGCGTGAATCAGTCATTGGTCCGGTCCTCCAGTCTAAATTACCCATATTAACACCCACTTCATCGGCAAGCTGATGAGAAGACTTTTGTTAAAATGGGTAAAATTTTATGGTTGAATGGGGAAGAACCTGCGTTCAAAAAATTCCTCTTGACAAATATCGTTATAACGAATATTGTCCCGGCGTATGAGTGAGTCCTTGAAGCATGAACTCAAGAAAGTCGCCGGATTCGACAGCCCCCAACAGGAAGCCTTCCTGGGAATCGTGCGGACCGCAGAGGTTATTCAGCGGCCGTTCACCGAACTGTTCAAGTCGGCCGGCATTTCGCTCGCCCAGTACAACGTGCTGCGCATCCTGCGCGGGGCCGGCCCGGACGGGCTGGCGTGCCAGGAGATTGCCCAGCGCATGCTCACCCGCGACCCCGATCTGACCCGACTGCTCGATCGCCTCCAATCCACCGGCCTGCTGGGCCGCCAGCGGGCCGATGTCGATCGGCGGGTGGTCATCACCCGTATCACCGAAGCCGGCCTGGCGCTGCTGGCCCGCCTTGATGCGCCGGTGCGCGAACTGCATCTCCGCCAGTTCTCGCATCTCGCTCCCGAACAACTGCGAATGCTCAGCGATCTGCTCGATCTGGCGCGAAACGGCCCGCTGGTCGCGCCGGCCGGTGCGGACAGGCCCGCCGCAGCCGAAAATGACCCCGAATAAACTCAACACCAAACAGGTTTCATGTGTCGTCGTATCAGTTTTTCCCAACCCAAGGAGGTCATGTCATGAAGCGTTCGATTTTGCTCGCGTTTGTTTCGGCCGTGCTGCTGATCCTCAATCAGTCGGCGCGGGCCGATTCGTATAAGATCGATCCCGACCATGCGACGGTGTTGTTCGCCAGCCAGCATTTTGGCGCGGGATACGTCTGGGGCCGGTTCGACAAGGTGAGCGGCACGTTCACACTCGATGCGGCCGATCCGACCAAAGACAGCGTGCAGATAACCATCGAGGTGGCGAGCATCGACACCAACAACGCCGCCCGCGACACCCATCTCAAGAGCGCCGATTTCTTCAACGCCGCGCAATACACGACCATCACGTTCAAAAGCACATCGGTCAAGAAGACCGGCGACAAGACGCTGGAAATCACCGGCGACATGACGGTCCATGGCGTGACCCGGCCGATCACGCTCAAGGTCGATCTCACCGGCACCGGCAAGGATCCGCAGGGCAACACGCGGTCGGGGCTGGAAACCCAGTTCACCATCAAGCGCAGCGACTACGGCATGGACAAACTCCCCACCGTCGCCGGCGATGAAATCCGCCTCATCGGCGCCATCGAGGGCGTGAAGAACTAAGACTAGCGGTATCGTCATGCCCGGATTGACTCCCGACCAGATCGTGATCGGCCTGCTGCTGCCGGCGGCAATTGCCGCCGTAGCCATGATCGCCGCGTGGCGGCCGTGGCAGAGGGGCGCGCCCGACGGCCGGTGGATCGGCGGGCCGGCCCTGGCCATCGGGTTCTACATCGCCTTCGCCAAACTGGTCGACAATCCGCTCAAGACAAATGACTGGAGCCGCTGGACGCCGCTCCTGCTGGTTCCTGCTGCGATAGTTGCGCTGATCGATGCGCTCTGGCGGCCACGGCGGATGTGGATTCGTCTGCTGCCGCCGGCCGTGCTGGGCCTCCTGCTGGGATGGCTGGAGCTGCCGCCGGCCGAAAATGGATCCGTCGCCGCCACGGTTCATCTGCTGTCGATGATCGGCGTGGGGGCGTGCGTGCTGTTGATCTGGTGGCTGTCCCTGGAGCGGGTCAGCCGGTCCATGCCCGGATTGACCGGGCCGTTGGCGCTATGGCTGGCGGCGGCGGGCGTGTCGGTGACGATGGCGACGGCGGCGACTTTGTTCGAAGGGCTGGCGGTGGCCTCGATCGCCACAATGGCCGGCGCGGCGGCTTTGGTCGCATGGTGGTCGCGCCGCACACTGGCGCTGGACCACGGCGCTGTCCTGACCGCATCGGTGGCCGTCGTCGGCGCGATGGTCACGGCGTTCACCCCCCTGTTTTCACCTGGCAACTCGCCGGCCAACATGATCGCCGTCGCCCTGGCTGCACTGTCGCCGCTGGGAATCTGGATAGGGGAGATTCCGCTGCTGAATCGCGGCGGCCGATTCCGCCGCGGCGTCACGCGCCTCGCCCCGGTGGCCACGGCCGTCATTGCCGCCATCGCCCTGAGCGCCTGGTTCGCCCGTCAGGCGTCGCAGGACATGTGATCCAGAAGCTTGTTGGAAAAGAACATCGCGTCGGATGTGATCTGGCTGGCTGGGCGATCACGGAAACAGCCCTTTGAGCCGGCACGCCTCGGCCACCCGGCTGATGGCGATGGTGTACGCCGCCGCGCGGTAATCGCAGTCGGCTTCATCCGCCTTGGCGTTGACCGCATCGAACGCCCGTTCCATCACGCCTTGCAACTCATCCTGCACCCGCTTGATGTCCCAGAAAAAATTCTGCAGGCCCTGCACCCATTCAAAATAGCTGACCGTCACGCCGCCGGCATTGGCCAGAATATCCGGCAGGACGGTGACGCCGTTGTCGCGGAGGATCTCATCGGCGGCCGGAGTGGTCGGGCCGTTGGCGGCCTCGACGATGACCTTCGCCTTCACGTGCCCGGCCACGTCGGTGTCGATGGTGTTTTCCATGGCGGCGGGAATCAGCACATCGCAATCGCAGGTGAGAAGCTCCTCGTTGGTGATCGCATCGCCGTGCGGATAATCGTTGAGGGTTCCGCGTTCGCGATAGAACGAACCGGCGGCGACGACATCGATGCCGGTATCAACCGCGATGCCGCCGGCGCGTTCGGTGATGGCGATGACCTTGGCGCCCCGTTCGTCCAGCAGGCGGGCCGTGTGGAAGCCGACATTGCCGAAACCCTGAACGGCAACGCGACAGCCCTCGATGGTCTTGTTCTGCGTGGCCAGGAACTTGCGCAGAATGTTCATGACACCGCGGCCGGTGGCTTCCTCCCGGCCGACCGAACCGCCCAGGTGGACCGGCTTGCCGGTGACGACGCCCAGTTCCTGGTGGCCGACCATCATGGAATAAGTGTCCAGTATCCACGCCATGACCTGGGCATCGGTACCGGCGTCGGGGGCGGGGATATCCGTGACCGGGCCCAGGATCGGCATGATCTCGCTGGTGAACCGGCGGGTGAGGCGTTCCTTTTCGGCCATCGAGAGAATTCTGGGATCGCAGACGACCCCACCCTTGGCGCCGCCGTAGGGGAGATCGACCAGCGCGTTCTTCCACGTTTGCAGCATGGCCAGAGCCATGACTTCGTCGCGTTCAACGGATGGGTCGTAGCGGATACCGCCCTTGAACGGCCCGCGGGCGTTGTTGTGCTGGGCGCGATAGCCGGTGAAGACCTGGATTCGGCCGTCGTCCATGCGCACGGGGCAGGAAACCGTTAGCACACGTTTGGGCGTGGAGAGGACGGCGCGCCAGATGGGGTCGAGGTCCATGGTCTGGTAGACGCGGTCGAAATAGGAATGGGAGTTTTGCCAGAACTTGGAATGCTGCTCGGGCTTGGGAAGAAGCCGGTCGGTGCTGTCATCCATGAAGCAAACGTTACGCCAGGAGGGAACCGGGAGCAATGCGCGAATCGGGCCGGAGAGCAAGATATTGCGGCCGGCGCTTCTTGCCCCCATTTTGGGGAGGTCGGGTCGTAAGAATTGCGCAGCCTAGGGACTTGCGCAAATCTCGCGCTAACGGGGCAAACGAAATAATAATATAGGTTCTCGCACGGAGAATTTCGCATAACATATTGATATTAAACACGTTAAGGCGATTTTTGTCCAGAATCGCCAAATGTGGCAAACGGCAACTTTTGCCTTGACGGCGACGGGTCCATGTGGATACTTTATGACATCCCGTCGTGCGGTGAGACTTTTTACCGGACGCGATGGGAAGTCGGCAAGTCGGCGACATGAAGGCTGGAGGGCCTGAAAATGCGCGAACCGGAAATTGCTACACCCCAACTGGGTGTGCTATCGCCTCCAAAAACTGATGACTTCATCGGCGAGTCGGCAACAGTCGTAGCGCTCAAGACGGCCGCTCGCGCCGTGGCCGTGCGCCGATCCACCGTTCTGCTCACCGGCGAAACCGGCAGCGGCAAGGAAATGCTCGCCCGCTACATTCATAACCATTCCAATCGCGCTGATAAACCGTTCATTCCCGTCGATTGCTCCACGTTTTCCGAGACATTGTTCGAAAGCCAGTTGTTCGGCCATGTGAAAGGCGCCTTCACCGGCGCCGTGCGTGATACTCTGGGCTTTGTGCGCGCCGCCGACGGCGGAACGCTGTTTCTCGACGAAGTCGGTGAACTGACACAGAACCTCCAATCCAAATTCCTGCGCGTCTTGCAGGAACGGGCCGTGGTTCCGGTCGGCGACTCCATCGCCGTTCCAGTCGACCTCCGCGTGATCTGTGCGACCAATCGCGACCTGCGCAACATGATCACGGAAAAGACGTTCCGCCAGGATTTGTACTTCCGGCTGAACGTGCTGCCGATGCAGGTTCCGCCGCTGCGGGAGCGTACCGACGACATCATTCCGCTGGCTGAGTTCTTCCTGGCACGCCAGGGTGAACTGGACGGTCAGCAATCCAAGACCCTTTCCGAGCATGCGGCCGAGGCCTTGGTGCGATATTCGTGGCCGGGCAACATCCGTGAATTGTTCAACGTATTGGAACACGCCCATGTGCTCTCGGCCGGGCCGGTGATACAGGTCAACGAGCTGCCCCATCCGCTGCAGAACTTTGAGTTTATCGGACGACGGGTGGACGATTTGAACCTCGAGAGCGTCGAAAGACGCACTATTCTCGAAGCGCTGAAGCGCACGCACAACAATCGCGCCGCTGCCAGCCGTCTTTTGGGGCTCGATCCGCGCCGGCTCAATCGCCGCATGGTCGCCCTCAAGCTCCCCCTGGACGGACGAGCAGAATAGTTCCTGGCATCCCTTGCCAGCGCCAACCGCCGCGCCTTATCCCCATTGAGCCTGTTCGCCCCCATTTAGGCACCTGCCCCAACCATCCATCTTGGCATGCCCGCTGCTATTTTGGTATGTTTGCCAGCGCAACTCCAGCGATATTCAACAGATATGAACGTTCTGTGAGCGCGATCGGCACACCACACTGGCAATACGTGATACAACTGTTGTCCGATATGCCGTGCGGACTATGCTAAGCAACTCGTTGTTTTACATCATGTTATGAACAAACCACACCGCATTGAGATTCTTGGCCCATGCTTTGCTTATCTGTCAATTGCGAGCAGTTTCTTCCAAACTGCCGGACCGCATGCGATAATGAAGCCTAATGGAGGCCTCCGATTCGCCGCGGCGTGGTCTTATTGACTGTGGGAGGGACATTCTATGATGTCCGGCAAGATTGGCAATTGGTCCAACGCAACGTGCTTCCTGGGCTCGTCGTTGGCAGATCGTTACGGCGTTGCCGTCCGCAAGTTCGCCATCGGCATCAAGCCGGTGCAACCAATCGCGGCTGAGAACTGGTCTATCCTCTGGGTCGGACCGTCGGCCGACGACGAACCCTATCTCCAGAACCTCACCTACGCCGCCACCGGCTATGAAGCCGTGGAACTGCTGCGGGTCATGTCGTTTGAAATCGTCCTGATCTCGCGCGATGTGTTCGACATGGGGCCCTGGGATCTGGCCGAATCGATTCGCAAATACTGGCCGTGGCAACGCTGGGCGCTCTTGGCGCCAACCCCCACTCCCGAGGAAGTTCGCATGGCCGGTGAACTCGGGGCCATCGGGATTTTCGGCAGCACCAGCGAATTGATCGCCTGCGGGCCGCAGCAGGCCCCCAAAGCTCCGGCGTTCCCGATATAGCCCGGCTTCCATCCTCGTTCCAAGTCTCACCGCCATCGCGCGGGCATGGCTCGCTTCTGTGCAAGCAGCCACTTCGGCATGTCCGGATCGGCCCAGGCCTGCTGGGCGATCTCGTGGCCGCCGCCGGCGTATTCCGTGTAGCGTGGATGCCCGCCAAGTTGGCGCAAGGCGGCGACGATCCCGCGCGATTCGGCCACCGGCACCTCCGGATCAAGTTCACCATGAAATAGCCACGCCGGAATTTCCCCAACCGCCCTGGCCAGTTCCATGTGCGGCGATGGGGAATCCACCAGTCGCAGCAATTCCGCCGGCGCCCACTTCCGGCCGGCTTCGTGGCTCGGTGTTGGAATCAGCCCCCCGCTGACTGTAACCACGGCCGCGAAAATATCCGGATACAGTGCCAGCAGGTGCCACGCGCCATAGCCGCCCAGGGAATTGCCGACCAGGTAAAGCCGCCGCTCGTCGCCGCGATATGCATCCACCGTCGTCCGCAACGCATCCAGCGCGATGCGCACCGTGTGGCCCACCCAATACCGATCCGGCGGGCATTGCGGAAAAACCACCAGCGCCGGCAATCGGGCCGGGTTCTCGATCAGCATGCGGGCAAAACTCGATTGCGTCTGCCTGAGATTGTCGGTGCCCATGCTTCCGGCGCCATGCAGATAAAGAATCACCGGCCAGGCCGATCGCTCGTCCCGCGTTGGCGGCACATACAGCCGAAACGGCGCCCGCTCGGGGCCGCTGGTCGTCGCGGGTTGAAAGGGCGTCTGGCTCATCGCAATCAGTATCCACCAGTGCGTGCCGATGTTCCATGACCCGTACCGGCCGCAGCGCGCATGCTCCGATAATACATTTACCCTTTGCATGGAAAATTGCCGAAAAGGGAAATGTGCCAGTGCAGGCCGCGGTCGCGGTCTTGGCGCGCGAGGTGTACATGGATCTGGCGACAATGATCGGCCTGGTGCTGGCGTGGGGCGTCGTGCTCTATTCCATGTACCACGCCTCCGAAGGCTTCATGGGGGCGTATTTCAAGCCGAATGAAATACTCCTTGTCCTGGGCGGATCCATCGGCGCCGCCATGCTCTCCATGCCCATGCACGCCGTCAGCGGCGCACTCTCCTATCTCAAAAAATGGGCGCTCAATAAAGAAGAACATGTCGATCATCTCATCCAGGAAATGGTCCATTACGCCGAAACCGCCCGACGCGACGGCGTGCTGGCCCTGGAATCCGTCGCCCGCGAGGCCCCCGATCCCTTCCTCCGCCGCGGCCTGCAACTCACCATCGACGGCACCGACCCGGAAATCATCGAACGCATCCTCCGCATCGAAATCGACGCCATGGCCGAACGCCACAAACACGGCAAGCACTTCTTCGGCACCCTGGCCAAGTTCGGCCCGGGCTTTGGACTCATGGCCACTCTCATCGCCCAGGTCGCGATGTTCCGCAATCTGGCCGGCGATGCATCGGTCATCGGCCAGGCCCTTGCCATCGCGCTGACCGGAACTTTGTACGGCTGCATCCTGCAAAACCTCGTGGCCGGCCCCATCGCCGAAAAACTCGGCATGCGCAGCCGCGAGGAACTGTTCATCAAGGAGATCATTCTCCAGGGAGTCCTGAGCATCCAGGCCGGCAACAACCCCCGCGTCGTCGAAATGCAGTTGCTCAGCTTCCTGTCCAGCAAACAACAAGCCGCCATGCCCAAGGCGGCGTGATAGTTCACCGCGGAGACGCTGAGTACGCAGAGAAGAAAATGTGGATCGAGTTGGTTCGACGGTGACCAGATGATCGCGAGATTTGCATCGTGTTTTCTACTGTCTTCTCCGCGTCCTCTGCGTCTCTGCGGTAAGAAATTCCGGTGATTCATGGCCAAGAGCTGCCAATGCAAGAAAGCCGCCGGTGAGTGTGAAGAATGCCCGGAATGGATCTTCACCTTCGCCGATCTGGTCATGCTCATGATGGGGTTCTTCGTGATCCTCTGGGTGCTCAAACCCAGCCCGTCGAAGGACAATCCCCAGGCCAACACCGATTGGATCAAGGTCGCCGCCGCCATCCGTGATGCCTTCAATTACGTCCCCGACCCCCAGAGCAAAGACCCCGTCGATATCGAAATGCTCCTGGAAAAACTCCAGAAGATGAAGATCGCCGGCCCCGGCGACGGCGGCAAGACCGACCTCCGCCCCGACGGCCCGCAAGGCACCGATCCCGAAGTCACCAGCATCCGCGCCAGCCTCGCCGCCGCCGAGGGCGGCAAGCTCCTCTACGCCCCCGGCAGCGCCGAACTGACCGACGCCATCAAGCCGGTCCTCGGCCAGATCGCCGACATCATCCGCGGTCATCGCACCGTCGTGTTCGTCAAGGGTCACACGGCCCTGGACGATCTTCCCCCCGATGCCACGGCCAAGCAGAGGATGGACCTGTCGATCAACCGTGCCCAGGTGGCCGCGGACTATCTGATCGCCAAGGGCGTCGATCCGGAGATCATCCGCGTCCAGGGCTGCTCGACATTCGAGCCGGTCGTCAGCCACGTCTACACCACCAATTCCCAGGCCCAAAACCGCCGTGTCGAGGTCGTGGCCAGCTCAACACTGGTCGACGAACTGAAAGACCGCCCCGCCACCACCAAGCCCACCATCGAGGAACCCGCTCCCGCCACCCAACCAAAGCCCGCCGCCGCAACCGCCGGCCTGTGATCTCCGCTCCCGCGACCGATCGCCGGAGCTGGGTGATGCTGTGACAAGGTGACTTGGTGACACGCTGACAAGGTGAGGGTCTGCTTTCCGATTCCGGCCCCACGTTCTGCTCTCCACCAGCGCCGCGATCTCCTTTCTCGCGCGGCGTTGGGTGACAAAAGGTGACACTTTTGGCGTTTTTGTCACCCTCGCCCGGGTCTTCTCTCCGCCGCCAGGAGGCGTTTTTGGCGTCCTGCGGACGGGTAGGGTAACAAAAGGTGACACTTTTTCGTGTTTCTGTCACCCTGGCCCGCGAAAAAATCCCCCGCCGCCGCGAAAACCAGGAGCGACGCGGCCGTTATCGGCTCCGTTCCCGCCATTGCCCACCCCGCGTCGCCCCGTTACCGTCTTAAGGGTCGTGTCCCCTTCAGCTACTCCCCGTCGGCGATCTGCGGATCAATCGACCAATTGAGCGTCAGGCTGGGCATGTTGCCGGCCGTGTAGGACCATTGCGACGTGAGGTTTGCTGGCGCGGCCGGGGCGATGGCCAGCGGGTCGGCGTAGGCGGTCTGGTTGCCATCGACCGAATCCACGGCCGTCACGCTGATCGCGGCCGTGGGTGTCCCCCAGTAGGCATAGGGCTCGGAGGTGTCGGTTCCTCTCGCTCCGCCGCCTGTGTGATCATGCCGCGCCCAGTTGCAATAGCAATAATACGACATACAATGCGCCAAAGAGCTACGTCCCGTTCCGTTCCCTAATTACTCCCTCATCGTGGTAGGGAACTGGTAGGGCGGGATTCTTGCCAGGGCATTTTCGGCATCCGCAATCGAGAGCGTCACAGAGTCATCATCGCCGAGCACGCCGCAAATTGTCGTATCCATGTCGAAAAGATGATATTTTATCGTGAACTTGCTGGCGTCATGGGCGTCGACGCGCCCGAGATAAAACACTGCCGCGGCGCGGTCCTGTCCCGCGTAGTCCAGAAGATCCGACGTCGCCCGGTTCATTAGATCTCCGTTCATGTAATCCATTGTCACAACCCACGCAGGATACCCGAACCTGTCAACCGTTATCACCGCCGCCCCCAGGTATGGCATCCGTCGAACGCCGACCTCGACGAGCCGCCGGTGGCCTGCGGGACTTGTCCGCTCATGGAGAAACAGCGTCCCCTCCGTTTTCGAGCGCGGCGCCAGCAACGACTTAAGGTCGCACCAGGGGGCTATTGTCCTCGCCGCCGGGTCCAAAGTCGGCCAGCGTTGAATCACGTCGAACGTTCCAGACCCGCTGAAGTCCTTAGGCTTTCCGAATGCCTGTTGGCCGTCGATCTTTCCCCACGCGACAGTATCAGGCGGCTGCTCAAAGTAGCGACATTGGCGCGTAAGGTAGACGGCGGTACACCAACGAGTAATCCCCGCGCGATAATGGATCAGAAGGAAACTCGCGGCGCAACCGGCGAAAACAAGGCACGCCAGCGCGATCTTCCGCCCGCGCCGCGATCCGCCGTCCCGCCCGTATTCCAAGTACAACATAGGTCGGGTAACCTTTCTTAATGCCCGAACAAAATAAAGGTCCCGCGAACCGTTAGAGGCCTTTCCCACTCGGACCCGCGCGTTTG
>CAYQTE010000012.1:3930-89272 GCA_964420285.1 uncultured Tepidisphaeraceae bacterium | reverse complement strand
CGCGTCTTGGCCTCGCCAAGGCCGTTGGCGCTACCGAAGTGCGAAGGTTGGGCTAAGAGGCGGCGCCGCATGGATTTACACTCGCCCGGACATTCGGGCACACTCCACTCTTGACGCCGGATAGTTGCATATTGCAATAATGAGCCAACCTTCTTATCCTTGAGGCACGTTCCCTTCTGTGTCCTGAGAACCAAGGAGTCTGGCCGTGCGATATGCCCTCATTGCAGCGATTACCTTAGTTGCCCTTGCCCGGGTTGCCACCGCCGCCGACTGGCCGCGTTATCGAGGGCCCAATACCGATGGCATCGCCGAAACGCTGACTCTGGACAAGCTGGTCGCCACGCCGGTCTGGAAAGTTCCGACCGGGGATTCGTTCGGGCAGATCGCCGTGGTCGGCGGCAAGCTCTTTCTCATGGCCGAACGCGGTACGGATGAATACTGCATCTGCCTCGACGCGGCCACCGGCAAGGAGGTCTGGTCCACGCGCATCGACAAGTCCATCAAGGACGGCAACGGCAACGGCCCGCGCAGCACGCCGGCCATCGACGGCAAATTCGTCTATGCCCTGGGCACCTACCTCAAGCTCTTCTGCATGGAACTGGATACCGGCAAGGTGGTCTGGAAGCATGACCTCATGGCCGAAGACGGCGGCAAGCAGTTGCAGTGGGGCAGCGCGTCGTCTCCGCTGATCATCGATGATCTGGTTCTGGTGACGGGCGGCGGGCCGGGCAAGGGCATACTGGCCTTCAAAAAAGACACCGGTGACCTGGTCTGGGCCAAGACCAATGAATCCTATACCTACGCGACGCCCACGCTTGCCACCATCAAAGGCACGCTCCAGGCGATCTGCTTCATGCGCAGCGGCCTGGTCTCGGTGGACCCCAAGACCGGCACCGTGCTCTGGACCTTCGCCCATACGCCGGCCGCCATGGCCATCGCCGCTTCGCCCGTCGTTGGCGGCAAGGACGGCGACATGGTCTACGTCTCCTCCGGCTACAACGTCGGCGCGGCCGCCTGCCAGATCAGCAAGGACGGCGACAAGTGGACCGCCAAATCCCTGTGGCGAACGCCCAACCAGAACATGTCGCTCTGGTCCACGCCGGTCTATCGCGACGGCTATATTTACGGCCTGTTCAATCACAACGACGCCAATGGTCCGCTGGCGTGCCTGGATATCGCCACCGGCAAAGTGAAATGGAGCCAGAAGGGTTTTGGCTCGCAGGGCGGGCTGGTCCTCGTGGGCGATAAGCTTTTGGTAGTGACACCCAAGGGCGATCTGGTTCTCGTGGCCGCTTCGAGCGATGCCTTCAAGGAACTCGGCAGAGTCAGTAACGTCCTGCCGGCCAAGGAATGGACCGCGCCCACCCTGGCCAATGGGATGGTCTATGTCCGCAACAGTTCCGTGCCCGGCGGAACGGATCAGATCGCCTGTTTGAAACTCGGGAACTGATTCCGCTTCAGGAAGCGTTCGCGTCCGGCGCGCGGGCATTGAGCAGGCTGTGATATTCGGCAACCGTGCGCTGGGCCATGGCCTGTGGCGAATAGTGCCGCGCGATGGCCGGCGGCCCGTTTTGTGAATATGTCCGGGCCAGTTCCGCGTTGTCCGCCAGCGACATGATGCCCCGCGATAGCGCATCGGAATCCTCGGCCGTTACCGTCAACCCGCCGCCGGTCTGGTCCAGCAATTCCGGCAATACGCCGAGGCGCGAGGCGACCACCGGCACGCCGGCCGCCAGCGCCTCCATGGCCGCCAGCGCCCGCGACTCGGGCAGTCGCGTGGGCATGACGAAGATGTCGCACTCCCGCAGAAACGCCACCTTGCCCGGCAAATCCGGCACGCCGTGATACGTTACGCGGTCCTGCAAGCCGGCCGTGCGAATCGTGCGCTGCACCTGCCGCCAGTAGGCCCGGTCCAAAATCTGCCCGGCGATCGCCAGTCGCACGTCGCGGCCGTGCGTTTGAACCATTTGCCGTAACGACTCAATGAGCAGATCCAGTCCCTTTTCACGGCGGATGGACGACAAATAGCCAAGCACGGCCGGTCCCGTTGTGCGCGGCACGCGCGGCGCAAGAGGGGCGAACGGGCGGTGATCCATTCCCGTCGGGATGGCCGCCAAACGATCCGCCGGCACGCCCAGCCACGCCGACATCGCCGGAACCTGATCCCGGCCGCAGCAGATGAAGCGGTCGATCGACGCCGCATGCTGTCGCAGCAACGCGATGGCCTGCGTGCGATGGGGTTCGGGGAGCGCGTCGATGAACGACTCCTCGCCCTGCAATGTGGAGACGATCGGCACGCCGACTTTCTGACGAATCGGACCGGCCAGCGAGGCCAGAAGCGAATTGCTCAGGTTGACGATATCCGGCCGGGCTTCGTGGCGAAGGAATTGCGTCAGACGTTCGATCTCGGCCGCGTGGGGACCGTCCACGCCGGCAAGAACGCTGACGGTCAGGCGACCCAGTTTCGCCGGAGCGGTTTGCACGGCCAGGCGCGAGACGCCGCGGAGCAATGCCGGCCGATCAAACTGCCGCCGCACCGCCGCCGGCAGGTGGTTAAAAAGGGACAGTGTCTCACTCAGGTACAGGCTGACTCCGCCCATGAAGATGGCCGATGTGGAACACGCCAGGGGCACATCGGTGCGCAGCGGCGTATAAAGCGGCACGGCCAGCAACTCATGTCCCGCCGCGGCCAGCGCGGCGAACAACGCCGCATCGCGATGACACGCGCCGCAATACATCGACCCAGCGCCGGCGGCGATATAGGCGATTCGCACAAATCACTCCCTGGAACCGGCCGGCAGGTTTCGACAGTGCAGTCGCCGCCGGTCAAGTCTGCGAAGCATCGCTGATCTTGTAAGAATCCCTATACACCTTGAAACTCAGCGGCGGGTTCAAATCGAGATTGCCCGCGCGAAGGAATGCGCGCTGCATGGTATCGACGCGCGTGGTGTCGGCGTGGCCTTCCTCCATTTGCATCGCGGCTTTGCGGGCGTCCAGAAAGGCGTTCAGATACGCCGTCTCGTCGCCGCTCTGGGCCGGGGTCTTGGCGCTCTTCATGGCGGCCGATCGAATGCCGCCGAAACTGTCGGGGTCTTCGCCCGGCCCGTGCATCACGATGGCGTCGTAATAGATGAACTGGCCAAGCGCCCGCAGCCCGTCGCGCTGGGCCTGATCAACGGCCGGGTCAAAATAAACGCGATCGCGTTCGTGATCCTGAGCCTGGCGGAATTTGGGATCCTGACCGGCGGCTTTCCAGTCGCGTTCAAAAGACTTGCCAAGCCCGGCCTGCGATGATGTGCCGTCCACCTGGCGCAGGGCCGGCAGATAACTCGCCAGCACATTGCCGGGGGCGATGGTGTTGTAATATTCGACGAGTTCGAGCATGTCGTGGGTCTTGCTGGTGAAGCCGACGATGCCGCCGGTGTAGCCGCGGTTCTCTTTGGCGTTGCCCTCGACGTTGTATTCGATGTAACCGTATTGGGCCTTCCAATCGAGCGACGAGTTTTCGGCCGCCGAGACCAACTGCATCGCGATATCCTTCTTGGCCGGGTCTCGCAATCCCGTCGCGGCGGCCGACGGCCTGGTTGCCGGTGCATCCGCAGCGCGACCGGCGGGTGCGGTGGCCACCGCCGGCACGATCTGATAGCTCATGAACGCGATATACTGGCCATTGGGCGACCAGGACGGAACGTTGATCGTGCCCTGTCCGCCGAAGAGTTTGGCCAGGACGGTGATGGCGCCGGTGCGAAGGTTCATGAGTCGAAGCTGGACATCCTTGTTTTCGGGATGATCGACGACGCCTTTTTCGTAGGTGACGAAGACCATCTGCTGGCCGTTGGGGGAGATGTGGGGGAACCAGTTATTGACGTCATCCTTGGTGACTTGTTCCTGGGCGGAGCCGTCGGGTTTCATGCGCCAGATCTGCATCGAGCCGGTGCGGTCGGAGTTGAAGTAGATATACTGGCCATCGCGGGTGTATTCGGGGCCATCGTCCTTGCCGGGGGAATCAGTGAGGCGTTTTTCGGCGCCGCCGTCGATGCCGATGGTGTAGATATCGAAGTTATTGTCGCGCTGGCCGCAGAAAGCGAGCGTCTTTCCGTCGGGCGACCAGCCGTGGAAATAGGAGGGCGTGTTTTCGGTGAGACGTTTGGGCGCGGCCGAGCCGGCGCCTTCGATGGGAACGACCCAGACGGCCGATTGGCGGTTGCCCTGGGATTGATCGCTGATGGCCAGAGTCTTGCCGTCGGGGGAAATGGCGTGATCGTTATTGATATTGGTGAGGATGCCCAGATCGACGGCCACCGGCGCCGCCAGAGCCGCGGTGGGGGGCGTCGAGGCGGGGAGATCGGCCTTGATCTTGAACATCTTGCCGTGGTTATTGAAGTACAGCATGTTGTCGGCCGACCAGTTGGGGGCCTCGGCCCGCTGAAGCTGCGGCTGCGTGACGACGTAGACGGCACGGCGGTCCTTACTGGAAAGCTGGATGGTTTCCAGCGTGGAGACCAGGCCGGCGCGGGCGGCCGGGCCGGTGATCGGGGCCGGCGTGCCTATCGCGACATCGGAAAAGACGGCCTTCTCGATGCGGGCGGCGTTGTGGGCGCAGACGCCCAGGCCGATGTACAAGTCGCCGGTGAACTGGACCTTGCACGCCCCGCCGGCCGGTTGGAGGTCTTTGTCGGATGAGCCGAAGGACATGGAGAGATAGTCGCCGCGTTTTTCGATGAGAACGCGCTTGGGCGCGTTGACCTGGGCCTGGGTTTCGTAGGTGGCCTCGCCCTTGGTATCGCGCCACTGGATTGCGGTCAGGCCGTTGCCGTGGATGCAGGCGTCGGCGTAGGGCGAATTCGGATCGAGCGATTGGCGGATCATGAGGACCGCCTTGCGATGCGGATCGGCCCCGGCGGTGGCGGGGGAGAAGTCGATGGTGGCGGCAAGTGAAATGTCGCCGGTGGCCGGCACTTTCTTCCAGACATAATGAAAAGCATCGGCCGCCAGCCAGAGATTCTCGCCGCCGCCGGAGATGGTGTAGGCCTTCTTGTCCGCGTCATAAACCGCCGAGCCGGGCCCGGTGCTCGATGGCGCGCCGACGTCCGACTGATCGGTGAAGAGACCCAGTGCGCTGTCGGCCGCTCGGCCCATGACGCCAAAGGAAAGGAGCAACGCCGCGAATATCAACAACCGCCGGGTCATGTGTTCCTCCTGCAAAAGAACGGACTGCCGATGACGGCCAATTCGGATCGGGAGCCGCAGGTCAACATGACGGCCCGAATTCCGCCTCGGACAGCGGCCGCCATTGTAATCACTTGGCCGTTGCGACCAAATTGTCAGTGCCCCCGTCTGTCAGTGCCCCCGTCACTCCAGCGTATTCCCGCCGTTCACCGATATCCTCTGTCCCGTGATGAACGCCCCGGCGTCGGAGGCGAGGAATGCGACGGCCTGGCCAATTTCGTTCGGGGTTCCGTGGCGTTTGAGAGGGACGCCGGCGGCGTAGGCGTCAAGGTCCGCCTTGGGAACATCGGCATGGCGCTCCGTGGGAACCCAGCCGGGGGCGACCAGGTTCACCGTGATTCCCCATGGGGCCAATTCGCGCGCCCACGAGCGCGTCATGGCCAATTGCGCGCCCTTGGCGGCCACATAACTGGAAAAATTCGCGTTGCCCAGCGCCACCACCTCCGAACCGATCTGGATGATCCGGCCGGCGCGGCGCTGTTTCATGCCGCCAATGACGGCCTGCGTGAGCAGCAGCGGACTCTTGACGAAGAATTCGAATTGGTCGAGGAAGTGCTGCCAGGTCAACTGCTCCAGCGGCAACATCGGCTGCGGCCCGGTCGCGTTGGCGACCAGAATATCGATCGGGCCGAGTTTAGCGGTGACAGACTCGACGAGTTTGCTCACCTGCGCCGGATCGCGAATATCTCCGGCAAAGCTCTCCGCCCGCCCGCCGGCGCCGCGGATTTGAGCGACCACGCCATCGGCCTTGGCCGGGCTGGCGAAGTAGTTGACCGCGACGGTCGCACCGCACGCCCCCAGTTCGACCGCGATTCCAGCGCCCAGTCCGCGCGATGCGCCGGTTACCAGGGCGACATGGTTCGACAGGGAATTGGCGTTTGGTCTGTGATCAAGATTGCTCGATGGGGATGTTTTCATAGTGGGACAATTATAAACTGCAAGCGGCTACCTCAGGCGGTTCTGAAAAGTCGCTGCCGTCGTTTCCCGCCGTCGGTCAAAGGCATTACCCGCACAACTCCGGGTGCGTTTCGGCCGTGTTCGCGCCTCGGCCGCAACACGATATCCACGTCGACATCCAAAGCGTTCAGAATCCCAAACAGCCGGTCAACCGAGTAGCCGGAGTATCGGCCGCACATAAGCTTTGAGACATCCGGCTGGCTCAATCGCAGCCGACCGGCCGCCTGCACCTGCGTCAACCTCAATGCGCGAATGCCATTGCGAATCTGCCGGGTCAACTCGGCCTTCACCTCCAACTCAGCCGCCTCGCCGGCGGTAAAACCCAAATCTGCAAAGACGTTGCCGCTTCCTCGCGTTACCGCAAGCCGCGCACCGTGCTTCCGACCCATCTCGTGCAGCGTTTTCATGTTGCCTTGTCCCTCAGCCATTGTTCGTAGTCAGCCGCAGCCCATTTCAGTCTTGTCGCGATTAAGTCAATCTCATGCTTCGGCGTCGCGATGCCGACCTTGCTCTTCTTCTTGAACGCATGCAGCACGTACACCGCCTCGGCGAAGCGGACCGTATAGATCGCGCGGTACGTATCGCCCCGGCAGTCCTCGACGATCTCCAAAACACCTGCTCCATGAAAGCCCCTGAGCGGTTTGGCGGACGGGTGCTTGTCACCCTTCTGCGCGAACGACAGGGCGAACCCTATGTCGCGACGCGCTTCGGGCGGGAAACCACGAAGGTCGTCCCTGCTGCTCCCGACCCAATGCACCGGCCTGCCCAAAGCGTCGGCCGCCCTGTCCTCGCCCATTATGGTAAAATTACCATAAGCAATGGCTATATGCAAGCCCTTGCGAAATCACGCATCAAAATACTTCGCCTGCGGGTGATGCACGATCAGGGCATCGGTGCTTTGCTCCGGCACCAGCATGAAGTTTTCGCTGATGGTCACGCCGATGCTGCCGGCGTCCAGAAGCTCGACGATCTTGGCGCGGTCTTCCAGGTTGGGGCAGGCGCCGTAGCCGAAACTGTATCGGCTGCCGCGGTATTTCTGCTGGAACAGTTCGCGGATCACCGATGCATCCTCGCTGCCAAAGCCCAGTTCCTGGCGCATGCGCTTGTGCCACGATTCGGCCAGTGCCTCGGCCGATTCGACCCCGAATCCGTGCAGATAGAGATATTCCTGATATTGATTGGCGGCGAAAAGTTCCCTGGCAATCTGCGAGGCCTTGTCGCCGACGGTCACAAGTGACAGGCCGAGCACATCGTACTGGCCGCTCTGGGTCGAGCGGAAGAAATCGGAGATGCACAACCGCCGTCGCGTGGATTGACGCGGGAAAGTAAATCGCATTCGCTCTCTCGGCGTGCCGTGCGGATGGATCGGGCTGACGATGCCCTTGACGCCCAGAGGATTGGGATGGCACGGGCAACTGGCGAATTCCTCGGTCTCATACACGATCAATTCGTCGCCGGAGGATTGAACGGGGAAATACCCATAGACAACGCTCGGCTCAAGCAGATTTTCGGCCACGGCGCGGGCCTTGAGCCTCTCAAACACCGGCCGGGCGGTCTCCTCGATGGATTTGTCGTACTCGTCCTCGGCCATTCCTTTCTTGCGGAACCCCCATTGGCCGACGAACAGCGCCAGCGGATTGATGTATGGGAACACGTGATCCAGGCGGATGCCGGTGACTTTTCGACGGCCCCAGAAGGGCGGAAGCGGGATGGGATTGTCGGCGGCCACATCGCTGCCAGCGGCGGCGACGTTGATATCGACCTGCGGTTTGACGGCCTTGGCGGCGGCCTGATCGCGCTGCGTTTCGCGGTCGCGCTGCTCCTGTTGAAGCTGGGCGCCCTGGCCGGTGACTATGCGGTCCATCGTGTGCAGGCCGTCGAACGCGTCGCGGCAATAGAAGAGCTGCCCGCCGTACAGATCGCCCAATTCCCTGACCGCGTAATGGCGCGTGAGCGCCGCCCCGCCCAGCAGTACCGGCATGCCGATGCCCTGCGAGTTCATCTCCTGGAGATTTTCCTTCATCACGCCGACCGATTTCACCAGCAGCCCGCTCATGCCGATGGCGTCGGCCTGCTTGTCGCGAGCCGCCTTGAGGATGTCGGCCACCGGCTGCTTGATGCCGAGATTGAAGACGGTGTAGCCGTTGTTGGTCAGGATGATATCGACCAGGTTCTTGCCGATGTCGTGAACATCGCCCTTGACGGTGGCCAGCACGATTTTGCCCTTGGACTGGCCGTCGGTTTTCTCCATGAACTGTTCGAGATGCGCCACCGACGCCTTCATGGTCTCGGCGCTTTGCAACACGAACGGCAACTGCATCTGCCCGCTGCCGAACAGATCGCCGACCACCTTCATCCCCTCCAGCAGGATGTTGTTGATGATCTCCAGCGGCGAATATTTTCGCCGCGCCTCGTCCAGATGGGCGATCAAATCGCGCTTCTCGCCGTCGATGATGTGCTTCTTGAGCGCCTCCTCGATCGGCAGATTCTGTTCCTGCGTCTTGGGACCGGCCGTGATTTCGTCGCCGTCGGGAAACAGCGAAATGAACGCCGTCAGCGGATCGAATCCCTCGCGGCGGCGGTCGTAAATCAGATCCAGCGCTGCGTTCCAGCGCGCTTCGGGAATGCGGTTTTTCGGCAGGATTTTTGACGCATGCACGATGGCCCCGGTCAATCCCGCCTCGCGGAGTTCGTGCAGGAACACGCTGTTGAGCACGACGCGCGCCGCGGGCTTCAGCCCGAAACTTACGTTCGACAGCCCGACCACCGTGTGGCAGTTGGGAAGGTGCTGGCTGATGAGCCGCGTGCCTTCGATGGTCTCCAGTGCGTTGGCGCGGTCCGGCTCCAGCCCCGTCGAAACCGGCAGCACCAGCGGATCGAACAACAAATCCTCATCGCGAAGGCCGAACTTGTTCACCGCCAGATCGCGGATGCGCTGCGCGATGGACAGTTTCCGCTGCCGAGTGCGCGCCATCGCGTTTTCCCTGTCCTCGTCGATGCAACCGGCCACAACCGCCGCTCCGTATTTCTTCGCCAGCGCGCAGATGCGACCCAGCTTCTCCTCGCCGTCCTCGAGGTTCATCGAATTGAGAATGCACCGTCCGCCGGCCAGTTGCAGCCCGGCCTCAAGGACGGCGGGATTCGTGCTGTCCAGCATGAACGGCACGCCCGGTTGAATCTGCAGCGCGTAGCGGCGGATGACCTCCTGCATGTCGCGCACGCCGTCACGCCCGACAAAATCCACGCACACATCCAGGCAATGCGAACCCTCGCGCACCTCGTCGCGCGCCATGCTGACCAGGCCGTCCCAATCGTCGGCCTGCAACAGCCGCTTGAACTGCCGCGAGCCGTTGGTGTTGGTCCGCTCGGCCACGATGAAATAGCTGGTCTCCTGTCGCAGATTCACCGCGCTGTACAGGCTGGAAACCTGCGGTTTGTAGATGACATGCCGCGATTTTGGCGGCCGGTTCGTGCCGACCGCGTCGCAGAGCATCTTGAGATGTTCCGGCATTGTGCCGCAGCAGCCGCCGACGATGTTGACGCCGAACTCCTCGACGAACCGCATCACTCCTTTGGTGAAATCCGCCGGATTCATGGGGAAGTTCGCCCGGCCGTCCACCATCACCGGCAATCCCGCATTGGGCAGCGCACTGAGCAATCGCGGCCACGACTGGCTGATCTCGCGGACGACTTCCGTCAGTTCATTGGGCCCGAATCCGCAGTTGACGCCCAGCACCTGCACTTCGCCAAACGGCTCGATCGCCGTGACCAGGGCCGATGAATCCGAGCCGGTCAGCATCCCCGTGCCGCCCTGATCGAACGACGCCTGCACCATGATCGGCAGTGTGCGCCCGGCCTCGGCAAACGCGACATTCGCCGCCGCGATGATGCACTTGATGCACAAGATGTCCTGCTGCGTCTCGATGAGCAGCACATCCGCGCCCCCGGCCAGCAACCCGCGCACCTGCTCGGCATAACTGTCGAGCATCGTGTCCCACGTGACGCTGCCAAGACTGATGATCTTGGTCCCCGGCCCGATCGACCCGACCACGTATTTGGGCCGATCCGGCTTCTCGAACCTGTCGCAAGCCCGCCGCGCGATCTCGGCCGCAACCTTGTTGTTCTCGAACACCCGCTGGGCCATCCCCGCCTCGCCCATCACGATCTTGTTGGCCCCGAACGTATTGGTCTCAACCGCGTCGCACCCGACGGCCAGAAAGGCCTCGTGAATCTCCCCAATCACCTCCGGCCGGGTGAAGTTGAGAATCTCCGATATGTTCTCCTGCCCCAGCCAGTCGCGTTTGAGATCGAAGGACCGCGTCTGCAGATTGGACCCCATCGCCCCATCCAGGACGACGACACGCTGACGAACAAGATCAAGAAACGGCTGGCGCACAGGTCAATTCTCCGCAAACGTTATCGGCGGTTCCGGCAACCGCATCCACACCGGCGAGCATATCATAGACACCGCGTTGATGGCGTGATCGGCCCACCTCACCCCGCGTTTGCGGCACGAGTCCGCTCTCTTGGGGTAACAAAAGGTGACACTTTTTCGTGTTTTGTCACCCTGGGCCGGTGCAGCCCTGCATGAGAATTTCTCATAACTACATATCATAACTACATTTACGCCTCATGGAAGCGGTTCATTGTGCCCCCAGCGCCGGCAAACGGCTACGACGCGAGCCGGTCGGGGCTGTACGGCCGATCCAGGCGGTAGTCGAAAGCACCCAGGTCGTGCTCGATGTCGAGAAACTCTCCTCCAGAGATTTCGAGGCCTATCAGCTCTTCCGCAAGCTTCTCCCGAAATCCGACAATTGTGACCTTGCCGCCTCGGTCGAGAAGACGCTGAAGGTGCGGCGCGTAGCCACCGTCGTGAGCCACAATGACTACATGATTTGCGCACGCGCACATCTTCGCCGAGAGCCGGTCGATTCCCCGGCGGATGAAGTCATCGACTGGGTCGCCGTCGCCGCCAGGTGGAAAACCCTTCGGGGCATCAGGCCAATAGCGGAACTGCCTTAGGCACCGACAAAATGGCCAGTCTCGGTCGCCGATTCGGTTGCCGTTGAGCACATAGTGGGCGTCGAAGTCGACGCGGTAGTAGTGCTCGAGGTTGTCCAGCACACGATTCCAGCGTGGCCACTCGGATGAATTGGGCTTTCCACCCAGCACCTCGCCGCACATCATGCTCATGTTGGGACCGTCAACGAATAGCACCGCTTGGGATTGCGTCTCAATTATCATGGGGATTCCTTTCTGTCTTGCTCTCCACGGGGTCGTTCTACAGTTGAGTCCTGCGCTGGTACCGACCGTACAGGATAAGTGATCCGTAATAGGCAAGATGGAGCACGCGCCGCTCCGCTTCTTCGTCGAGCAGCACGGGCAAGCGAGTTTCTTCCGCCTCGATGACCTTCAGCAGCGTGGCATAGAAGTCATTGGGATCTCGTTGCCATGAACTCATCAAATCGGCTTCAACCTGGTCGATGGTGGCATCCACCAACGCCAGTGTCTTTTCGTTTTCAGAGAACATAAAATACTCTCCGTAATCTTATTTATACAATTTATGATAAATAGAGTACATAAAACTACTAACGGCTTTAAGTTACGCGACTGACCCTGCCTGGTTGGGGCAGGCATTGGGGAGTGCCTCCTGTATCTCTGATATTGCCGGGCTGCTGATCGAATTCTGTCGGCTGGTCCTGGGTTATTCAGGTCCGGCTTTCGAGGCTCGCGCTAGCGAGCCCTCTAACCGTCCATCATACGCGTCGGCCGCGCGAATGCAAGCTAAATCCGAACAGAATTTCGCCGCAACACTAGCCGGCATCGTGAGTTATGATAAATTGAATTCATAAAATATAAATTGGTAAGATTATAAATAGATACTTACTTACGATAAGATAACACGGATAAATAAGGTGAAATAAGATTGATTTTCCATCAAGTGAATGTGGTTCGCGTGCCGGCAGATCAGAGATGGTCGGGAGTCTTTGATGCGCAGAAGTTCATCAAGGACTCCCGACCATCTTAGAATTCGACTCCTTGGATTTGCCGCGGTGGCGTCCTCTACCGGGCACTCGCCGGGGCGATGATCTTGAACGCCAGGTCCGGCTGGCTGGTGGCCGGTATGGAGGCGGTCAGGGTGCCGTTGGCCGCGGTCACATCGCTTGTCGAAATCACCCTGCCCTGGGCGCAATCCCACCATTGCATCGTGTAGACGCCATCGCGCAGGCCTGTCAGCTTCAGGCTCTTTCCGGCGATTGCGCCGGTCATCCAGCCGAATGTCATCTGGTCGCTGGTAATCGCCCACACCCCCGCCACGTTCGTTGGCGCGCTGGTGGGCGGCGCCGGGCGCGATGCCGCGCCGGGCGGTGTTGCCGCCCCGCGTCCGCCCGGGCCGCGCGCACCGCGCGCGGGCACGAGCATCGGGTCGGTTCCCGGGATGCTCACCTTCGCCTGGGCGGGATTCTTCAGCCCGGCGAAGTTGATGTCGGCGATGAACTTGTTGAACGCCGGATATTGCGCTGAAATGCTGTCGTTCCATCCCTGAGTGAATTGCCACAAGAGCGGCGTGATCGATATCCCCGCCGCCATGGCCGACCAGATCTTGGCGTGCGACACCGCGCCGTCGCGGTCGGCGCCGGTCTCACCCATGATGCACGGCTTCTGATAGCCGTTCCACAGTTTCTGCACGGTGGCGGCGATGTTGGGCGGCGAGTAATTGCCGTAGACCTCCGTATTGGGCAGGTCGTTGGCCTTGTTGCCCTCATCCCAGAAACTGCCGTGCGAGGCCGTCGTCGGATGCCTGAAGGGATCGTTGGTCTGGAAGAACCTGGCGATTTTGGCGGCCCATTGATTAGCCCCGGCCTGATCGGCAACCCAGCCGTTGGTGCCGGAAATTTCATCCACCGTCTGCCAGCCGACGATTCCGGTGCTGTATCCCCAGCGCGCGATGATGTAGCGGTATTGCTTCTGCTGATACGCCCAGGAGGTTTCGTCGGTGTAATACTTGGCGCTGGTGACAATGTCCTTGTACGGATTCAGCGACCAGGCGGCCTTCCAGCCGCCCAACTGCTCGCAGCCGTAATCGTGCGGCAGAATGACCAGGATCATCCCCATGTTCCGGGCTTCATTCCAGTTGATCAGAGTGTCCAGTCGCGTGCATTTCTGCTGGTCGTACCTGCCGATTCCCGAGGCGGTCGACTCGATGAGCCTGGTCCCGCCGCCGGAGTCATAGGTGCCGTTCCAGTACACGTAGGTGTTGAACCCCAGGGCCTTCATCCGATCCAGGGTCTGAGTGCTGACGCTCCACGCATGGCAGCACCCCACGCCATAGAAGGATGTTCCGTCGTCGCATTGGAGATACCGATTGTTCGGCGCCACTTTCACCCAGCCGTGCAAATCCGAGTCCTTGCAGATGAATGTCCCCGCCTGGCTTCTGGCCGTTCCCTTGGCGTCGGTGGCGCTGACGAGATAGCTCCAATTCCCCGTCTCGTTGGCGGCAAAGCGCACCCTGAACGTCGTGCCGTCATAGAAACCGTTGACCTTCCAGACTTTCTTTGATGGCGCGGTGAACTGGGCGGACAGGTCGATCTGGTCCGGGTCGTATGGATTGGCGTAGGTCTCTGACAACCCGACCGTCAGTTCGAGCTTCGCGTATTTGCCAATGGCATCCGCGTTGCTGGTGACCGACGTGATCGCCGCCGAGGCCGGCAAGCAACACGCGGCCAGAAGGGCGCAGAAAACGCACGAAATCGCGAACCTAGGAAGACACGAATTTGTCTGGTGCATACGTGGTCTCCACGGGAATGGACTACTGATCCTCATCGGCCTGCCGGGGTGATGGGTTCCGGGAGAGTTGCGGCGCTTCCGGCGGTTTGGCGCAGGCGCGGGGAACATCCCCAGGCAGTCCATGAGTAGTGTGCCAGTGTACCATTGGCTTGGATGCCGGCAAGTCCACCGAGGCCGCCGCCCGCCGCCTGAGAGTGCCCGAATTTCCGGGAGGCCGCCTTTTCCTCCTCCCCTTGTACTCAGGGGGACCGAGGTGGGGGTTCTTCGCCAGAGGTGCTGCCATCTCGAAGCCGCGACCGACGCCATAGCGGTCGACCCCCACCCAACCCTCCCCCTGGGTACAGGGAGAGGGCAATAAAAGGCGGTCCCGCATGGATTTACACTCGCCCGGAAAATCGGGCACTTTCCCGCCGCCTTGAGTGATCGCCCAAACGGCTGTAGAATCTTGATTTAGCGTATAGTGAGTCACCACAAAGGTTTACCATGATTGACAAGGCGGAGCATCCTCCGGTACCGCAGGCGTTTGCCGAATTGGGCATACGGCCGTCGATATTGCGGGCGCTGGCGGAATTGAAATACACCGAGCCCACCGACATTCAGCGCATGCTCATCCCGCGGGCGCTGACGGGGGTGGATATTCTCGGGCAGGCGCGCACCGGCACCGGCAAGACGGCCGCGTTCGCCATACCGCTGCTGCAACGCATGTCACCCGGCATCGCCACGCAGGGGATTATTCTCGTCCCCACGCGCGAACTGGCCGTGCAGGTCCATGCGGAAATCGAACGCATCGGCCAGTATACGCCGATCCGGGCCGTGGCCGTTTACGGCGGGCAGAAGATCATGGCGCAGATGAAATTCCTGCGTCATGGGCCGGAAATACTGGTGGGCACGCCCGGCCGGGCCATTGATCTGCTCGACCGGCGGATCGTCAATCTGGAGAATGTTCGCTATGTGGTGCTGGACGAGGTGGACCGGATGCTGGATATCGGGTTCCGCGACGATATCCGCAACATCCTCAGCCGGGTCCGGTCGATCCGCAGACAGCTTCAAAGGTCGGATGAGGGCGACGAATCGCGCGGTGATGAATCGCGCAGCGCCGAAATGCCCGAAACTCAAGCGCCCGCCGCCGAGGCGCCGGCGCTTGCCTCAAACCAGGCCAATGCGGCGGTGCCAGCCGGCGCGCCGGCCGGGGATTCGGTTCAGACTATTTTCGTATCCGCGACGATTTCCGGGGATATCGAGAAACTCGGCCGGCAGTACATGCACGAGCGGGTCGAGAAACTGGTCGTGCCCGGCACGGACGAACGGCCGACAGTGGCGAGCGTCTCGCAGTTTTATGTTTCCGCGCAGCCGTGGGACAAATACCGCTGCATGCTGGCGCTGTTGCGTCAGGAAAATCCGGACCTGGCGATCGTGTTCTGCCGGACCAAGCGCGGGGCGGAGAAGCTGGCCCGCAAGCTGCACGCGGACGGGATCGAATGCCGCGAGATTCACGGCAATCTGGATCAGACCAAGCGCGAGAAGGTCATGAAGAATTTCCGCACCGGTAAATTCGACGTGCTGATCGCCACCGACCTGGCCAGCCGCGGCATCGACGTCGCCGATATCAGCCACATCATCAACTACGACGTGCCGGAAGACCCGGAAGTGTACGTGCATCGCGTCGGGCGGACCGCACGCATGGGCGCCAAGGGAACGGCCTTCACGCTGGTCTCCAAGGACCAGGGCCCGGAACTGACCAAGATCGAATCGCTCATCAACATGATCATCCCCCCGGCCACGGTGGAGGGTTTCACACCCTCGCCCACACCGGCCGACTGGATCGAGGAATTCCCCGGCGAGGCGACCGAACCGTCCAAGCCGATCGTCAGCCGGTTTGAGCGTCCGTATGGCGCCGGCGCGACATCGCCCGCCGCGCCGGTGGATTCAGCCGATCCCTCCGCCGAGCCCGCCAAACACGTCGGCCCGCCGCGAACGATCGGGAGCAAGATCCCGGTCAATCGAAGGCATAAGCGGCGAAGGTAAGCGGCTTTTCGCCGAGCTCTACGTATGAGAAGGATTCGTCGCGGCTTTTGACGCCGGCGGCGCCGCTCGCGTTATCAGTACGTGACCCACGCGCTTCTTCTGGACTGTGACCACACGCGCCACGAAGTCGCCCATAGCAACCTGATCCCCCGGCCGGGGCCATCGGCCCAGGTGTTGCACGATGTAACCGCCGACGGTATCGACCTCGCCGGTGTCCAGGTTGGGCACGTCGATCCGCTCGCGCAATTCGTGCAGCGGATACAGGCCGGTCAGGCGGATCGAATCGCCCTCGCGGACGAAATCGCCGGGACCGGCCGTGTCGAATTCATCCTCGATCTCCCCGACGATTTCTTCCAGCACGTCTTCGAGCGTGACGATGCCGCGGGTGGCGCCGTATTCATCGACGACGACGGCCATGTGCAGATGGCTGGTTTGAAACTGCCGCAGCAGGCGCGGGGCGGGCAGTTGCTCGGGGACGAAGATCACCTGCCGCTTGATCTCCTGCAGGTCGATTTCGCCGGAGCCGATGACGTGCATGCTGGAGCCGGGCAACCCGGTGGGGATGGCGATGGCCGGGCCGGTGGGATTGCGCTCGTCGATGAATTTCAGCTTGCCCGCGACGAGCTTGAGGTGGTTGAAGAGGTCTTTCATGTGGATGACGCCGACGACGTGATCGATATCGCGGTCGCACAGGGGCAGGCGGGTGTAGGCGCTTTTCTGCACGGTTTTGAGGAGCTGGCCGATGGGCTGGCCGAGCAGGAGAAAATCGACCTGCGAGCGTGGCGTCATGATCTGGCGGACTTTGAGGGTTGAGAAATCAAAGGCGCTGGCGAGGAGGCTGGCGTTGCCGGTGCCGATGGTTCCGCGCGCGGTGGCTTCGGCGATCAGGGCGCGGAGTTCGGCCTCGGTGGGAGCGGGGGACGATCCGCTCTTGAGCATGGCGCTGGCGCCGGTCCACTTGAGAACCTGCCGCGTCGTGGTGCTGAGCGTCCAGATCACGGGATAGAACATCATCGCGAACGTCGCCAGCGGCAGTGCGATGATCGGGAGCAAGCGGTCGGCGAACCGGATCGCCCAGGTCTTGGGCGCCTGCTCGCCGATGACGATGTGCAGACACGTGCTGATCGCCAGGGCCAGAGCGATTGAGATCGCCGTGAGATGCGCGGGCGGAATGTGTATCCCCCGCAACAGCGGCGCCAGCAGCCCGCCGATGAGCGGTTCGGAAATCGCGCCCAGGCCCAGGCTCGACAGCGTCACGCCCAGTTGCGTGGCGGAGAGGTAGAATTCCAGGCGTTTCTTGATATCCAGGCTGAGTCGAATCCGCAGCCCGCCGTGCGTTTCGGCTTCAAGCCGGGAGAGCCGAGCCCCGACGGCCGCAAATTCCGACGCGACGAAAAATGCGTTGGTCGCCACCAGCGTCAGCGTCGCCAGGATCTTGAGGACGACATCCACGCGCCGCGTTGTACCGCCCCGGCCGTGTGCGGGCAAATAATGCGAATCAACCGCAAAGACGCCACGTCGCTGAGAAGAAAAATACGCGAAGAATTCCTGGGTTGAATTTGAAATCTGAAATTTGAGGAGGGAATTGCCCTCTGCGCCTCTGCGCCTTTGCGAGGGGCATTCTTTTCCGTGAACCGCCTATAGGAAGATTATCCCTCGCAGAGGCGCAAAGGCGCAGAGATAAGATCAGGGCAGAATTTTCGACCTGGTTCATTTGCCATCTGAGATTTGAAATTCAATCCACCCTGGCGTCTCCGTGTCTTTGCGGTCAATCCGTCTTCTTCATCCCCGCGGCCGCAGGGCAAGGATCAATTCGATTTCGCCGCTGGGGCGGTGAAGTTCCTGGGCGATCTGCTGGCTGGATCGGCCCTGGTCGGCAAGGCGATAGATTTGGGCGTGGCGGGCATCGGGCTGAACCGGCGGGTCGGGCGGGACTGGTTCGACCGGGCTGATTCTGCCGGATTCTTCCGGCCCGCCGGTTGATGCCGATGAGCCGTTGCCGTTTTTTGGTCCGCCGGCCGTGGCGAGGCGGGCGATTTTTTCGTCCGCTTCCTTGATGAGCAGTTCGAGTTTGGCGGCGCGGGTATCAAGTTGCGCGGTGATCTGCCGGGCCATTTCGGACAACTCGACCACCAGGTTGGACATCTGCCGCTCGAGCGCCCGCTGCTGGGCCAGCGACGTCTTGAAGATCGGCTTTTCGAGGGGATCCTTACGTTTTCGCCACGAGCGCAGGACGATCCAGATGCACAACAGGATCGCAAACGCCGTCAGCGCCCATCGCGCGGTCGGGTCGATATCCAGCATCGGTAAGTCGCCAAACATGACCGCGTTATCGTGACCAGCCGACGCAATGGATGCAAGCGGACGGGACGGTTCAGCAGGGCCGAGCGTGAGTAACCGCGCCCGAACCTTATCCCTGAGTACAGGGCGAGGGCGGAAAGAGAGGGCCGCCGGCTGAGTTGCGCACAGCCAGTGTCGCCAAGTCGCGCACCTCGATCATGGCCCGGCCGGGGCAGTGGTCGGGGTGGTGGGTCGCTGCGGCTGGGTTGCGGCGGGAGTGATCGGCGATGGCGCGGTTGTTGGCGGCGCGGGCGGGCGGGCGGGATTCGGGAGGGTTGCGCGATTGGTGGTTGGCGGCACGGCGGCGCGGGCGGCGCGCGTGGCGGCCGGTCCGCGGGTGGCGGATGGCGCTGGGGCCGGCGGGCGCACGGTTGGAGGCACGGGCACGGGCGTGACGACGGACGGCGGGTTGTTGACCCGTCCGCCACGGCCGCTGGCGCCGATGTTCACTGGGAGGCTGGGCGGGCTGGCGGCGATGCTGTTGGCGACGCCGTTGCTGTAACTTCCGCGCCCGCCCTTGGGGCCGGGCTGTGCGGATGAACCGGCCGGTCTGGCGAGAATCGGCTGTGGCGCCGGTGCGTTGGGCGGTATGAGTTCGATCACCTGCCAGATGACCGGTGGGGCGGGTGTTTCTTCAACTTGCTGAACGTTGACAATTCCGAGTCCGCCACCACCGCCGCGGCCGCGGCCACCGCCCCGGCCGCCGAATCCGCCGGGACCACCCGGCCCGCCGCCGGGACCACCAGCGACAATGCCGCCCAGCCCGCCGCGTGCGCCGCGGCCACCCCCGAGAGCGCCGCGGCCCGCGCCGCGGCCGCCGCCGCCGCCGAACGCTCCACCGCCACCGCCCCGGCCGCCGGCGGTGTTCACAGCGACTTCCATCGGCGGGAAGGGAACCTGTTCGGTCCAGATGGCGACAAGGCGAGTGCGCAATTTCGCGTTATTGGGGAACACGCCGGTCGCGGCGGCGTTGAACTGGGTTCGCGGCACGATCCAGAAACTTCGCACGCCCTGGGCATAATGCCTGGCAATCAGATCAAGCTGCTTGGCCGCCAGTTGCGCATCGGTGAGCTTGCCGACTTCTTCCTTGAGCTTCTCGGTGCGCTCGATCTGGAAGAGCATCGGTTGGCCGTTATCGACCTGCGTATTGAAAGTCCGCACCGATGTCGAAGTGAAAGCCTGATTCGTGTAGACGGTGTAATCGCCGACGAATTGAAGATCGTTGAGCAGATTGTCGTTATCGACAAAGACCAGCGAACCTTTGGGAATGCCGGCCGGTTCCAGCATGCCGTCGACGTGAACCTGGTGGGTGATCATGTCGGTGGCTTCGGCGACGCCGAGGTTGTTGTAAAGCTGGGGCTGCATGACCTGGCCGACAACCTCATAGGCGCCAATACCGGCGGAGATGAACGTCAGCACGCCGCCGCCAACCGCGATGGCCGCCAATTGGCTTGTTCCCAGAAACGGCGAGATGAACCTGAGCAGGTGGGCCGAGACGACGCCGACGACGGAAATCGTTCGCGCCCAGATGTTTTTGAAGAGACCGGCGTAGATGAGTGAATCGGGATCGCAGCGCAGCGACAAGAGCCAGCGGCAGGTGGAATCGATGATCCCGCCGGGCATTCGCGGATCGCGCCACAGCGGTGCGGCCGCATACGAAACAACCCAGAACGCGCCGACAATCAGCGGCGGCAGAACGGTCTCGAAAAAGCGCATGTAGCCGATCTGCGTGATCGACTGTCCGGGCGGATCCCAGTAATAGGCGGTGTAAATCAGGATGCTGGGAACGGCCCAGGTCAGCAGCATAAGCCCGATTCGCCAGCTCTTGAACAGCAGCATGACGATGCCGGCGACGCCCAGCGGCAGGATGAAAAACAGGCCGGTCTGGTACAGCTCGCGGACCATCGGCTCCCAGTTGGCCCAGAAATTGGGCCAGGAGAATCCGGTGCTCTCGTTGGTGGAATCGTATCCGCTGAGCGTGCCGAAATGGGCCAGGTTGTAGGCGAACAGCAGGGCGACCGGCAGTGTCCAGAATGCGCCCAGGATAAACGACTCGGCCCAGGTTTGGAGTCGCTTGAAGCTGATGTTGGTGATGCACGCGATCAGGACCGGCAGGCCCAGCAGACCTTCGGTATAGCGCACGCCGGTGGCGTATCCGATGAGGAATCCGGCCAGAGCGGCCCGCCAATATCCTCGATCCTGCCACCAGCGAACCAGGAAAAAGAATCCCCAGGTGACAAGACAAAGGCTGGTGGCGTGGCTGTTGGGGTTGTCGGCAAGCTGCAGCGTGATCGGGCTGAACCCCAGCGCCAACATGGACATGAGCCCGCCAAACGATCCCACGATCGCCCGGGCCAGCAGGAAAATGCCCAGCAGCGCCAGCGATGTGGCGACGGGACTGCGGAGATAGACGGCCGCTGTCCCGCCGGTGAGCTTGATGATCGTCGCGTCGATCACCGCCAGGCCGACGGGATATTTCGGATAGAAATCGTCCCAGGGGGTGACGAACCACATCCGGCCGACAAAGCTGAAGGGATCGGTGGGCCGCAGAGCGGTGGAACCGGTATCGAGCAGGAGCTTGGCGCCGACAAGATAGGCGTTTTGGTCCACGCCGGTGTTGGCCGGGGCCTCATAGCTGCGGACAAAGTAGTAATACCCGACCGTGATCGCCAGGGCGACGACGAACATAAGTGTACGCCGCAGCGGGGTTTCCGGCTTCCACAGCAGCGATGGAACCTTGCCTTTGAGCGGTGGGGATTGCGGCATTGGGAGCACCGGCCTGGGCACGGCGCGCGGCTGCAACTCCACCCCCTCGATGGGCTCCGACAGGCTCATCGGCTCGTAAATCGACATGGCTCCGTCATCTCCTCAACCGGCCCCTGCTTAGTACCCGATTGGCTGCGCCTTGTTGCAATGGCGGCGGCCGCCGGCAAACTTGGCAGAGGGCCGAATCCTGTTTTCCTGCTTCCAGCGATGGCTTTCGGCGGATTATGAGACAATCTGGGCAGTGCTTCAAACCCGCTGAGCCGTTTCGCTTGGCGATAGTTTCAAGACCTTAACAGGTTCCGCTCGAGATTGAAGGTGGCTCCGCACGGACTGTATGCATAGGCAATAGCCATACAACCTATTGTGGTTTACGTCTAACCGCTCCATCACTGCCAATTCTGTTCGGCTGTTAGATACCCGCGCCGAAAATTTGCCGCGGGCTAGACAAATCCCGCCGCCATGTCACTCTTATCCGTTAGAACACGATGACGGAGCCTTCGGCAAACGCGCTGGTCACGGCCTTGGCGACCGGTCAGCCGGGCGCGTACGCTGTGCTCTACGACCGGGTTGGCCCGATTTTGCTCCGCGTGGCACGTGTGATGCTCGGAGCGGCGGACCAGGCCGAGGATGCCGTGCAGGATGTGTTCGTTGAGCTGGTGCGCCAGCGCGATCGGCTGGGCCGGGTCGTGGATTTGGACGCGTATCTCTTTGCCATGCTGCGCCACGGCGTATGGCGGCGGCTCAAGCGGCACAGCGCCGAGCAGGAGCATTTGCGCCGGTTGCAGCGAGTCAGGCCGGCCGCGACCAGCGATCCTGAGCCGTCTTGCGCCGATGAATTGTCCCTGGCGCTGAAAACCCTGCCGGCCGAGCAACGCGAGGTGATCGCATTGAAAATCGACGCCGACCTGACGTTCGCGCAGATCGCTGACATCCTGGGCGTGAATCCAAACACGGCCGCCAGCCGCTATCGCTACGCACTGGAGAAATTTCGGCGAATTCTGGAGCCATGACCATGAACCCGGACCCAATGAGCGAGGAATTGATCGAATTGGAGAAGCGGCTGCGGTTTCGGCCGGTCGAAGGTCAGCCGCCCGAATTGCGCCAGCGCGTTTTGAACGCGGTCGCGGATGCCGTGGCGCAGACGCCCGCGCCGGCGGTGCCCGCGGGACGGTGGGATATTCGGTACTGGGCGGCTGTTGCGGCGGTGGTGTTCGTTATTCTGAATCTCTCGATGATCTCGGCATCGCAGACCGAATTTTCGGCGGGGCCGGCAGTCAGTCCCGATCAACTGAAGGCGGAGATTCAGACTCTGCGGCAACTTGAGTCGCAACCGGAAAGGCCATTCAAATGAACTTCGCACTGCTCTGGATTGACATCTTGACCGTGGCGCTGCTGTGGGCGGCGACGGGCGTGGCGATTGCCGGCCGGTCTACACGCGCTTGGGATCGAAACGCCATTCTGGTCGTGGCTTTCGGCATTCCCGCGTGCTTTCTGGGAGCGTTCTTCTATGGATCGGCGATGGCGAAGTTCACCACGAAGATGGAGCCAACCTGGTTTGGTTATGCGCTGTCGCTGCTGGTGGCGTATCTGGCGGGCGCGTCGATGATCTTCCTCGCGGGGAGGCGATGCCAGCAGGGGCTGCCGCCGGCCGCCGCGAATTGGGGACGCGCTCCGCTGGCGCTGGGTTGTCTGGTGGCCGTGGCGGTCGGATATATGACGCTTTGGAACATGGATGTCGCGATCCGGGCACGTTGCGCCATTGAAAGCGTTAGAGTCAAAGCTTTGTACCTGGCGACGTTGCCGGCCATTGCCTCCGATTCACAAAACGCGGCTACCATCTACGACAAGGCGTTTGCCAACCTGAAAGCCGATCATGGCGATGACGTGAAGAACCCGCCCTTGGGGAACAATGAGGACTTCGATCCGAACGAACCGGCCACCATCGCATTTCTCCAGCGGCAGGCGCCGACTCTGGCACTGTTGCGTCAAGCGGCCGCTCTTCCGGCCTGCCGGTTCGAGCAGGATCTTGCCGATCCGCAACTCGATGTGATGTTGACCGGCGATCTCAATTTTGAGCGGCACACGGCCTATGTGCTGCGCCTGGACGCCAGCGAGGAACTGGCTCGTGGGCATGTGTCGGCGGCCATTGCCGACACCGCCGCTATTTACGGAATGAGCCGGCACTTTGCCCAGCGCCCGATGCTGGTCAGCGGATTGGTCGGCATCGGCATCGGCGCTCTGGCCGACAAGACGCTGGAAGACGCATTGCCGGCCGTGACCAATCGCGATGAACTGGCCGGATTACGTCTGGCCCAACTCCCACCGATGGGGCGGATGTTGCAGCAAGCGCTTCGGGGCGAGGAGGAGTACGGATTGGCCCTTTATGGCGGTGAGCTTCGGGATGTCGTCAACGCCAAGCCGGTGTCGGGGAACAATCCGCAGGCGCAGCTCCTCGCAATGGGGATTTTCGGTCGCGTCTTCGTTCTCGACAGTGATGACTACATGTCAATGATGAACAACTATCAGAATTGGGCGACGCAGCCTTATTACGCAATTGAAAAGCAGGCGTTCGATGGCGGCGGCCGTGGTCATGGAGTGTTCGTGTCGATCCTCCTGCCGTCCATGTCGCGGATGCTCATCACCTGCGGCATGATCGAGGCGACCGACGCCTGCGCAGAAGTGGCCGTCGCCATGACGCGGTTCCGGCTCGATCACGGCGCGATGCCGGCGCGGCTGGACGATCTTGTGCCCGATTATCTGGATGCGGTTCCGACGGACCCCTTTGACGGCAAGCCGATAAGGCTGGCGGTCAAGCCGGACCGCTGGATCATCTACAGCGTCGGCCCGGACGGCGTGGATAACGGCGGGGTTGAGATGGATAAGAACCGAAAGGGCGATGTGATCTTCACATTGCGGGCGGCCGGGGCGAGTGCGGCGACCAAGCCGTGAATGGGCGGCAAATCCTGATCGTGCCGCACCAGAAAGGAGCAACCCAATGGCCTTTGGATTTCTTTGGGTTGACATGTTGATGGTGTCGTTGTTGTGGGTGGCGGCCGGGGCGGCGGTTGGGGGGCGAATCTCGCGCAAGTGGGTTCGCTATGCTTTGCTACCGATGACATTGGGCATTCCGTTGGCGGCGCTGGGGATGTTCGTCTATGCGGCCGCGATGGCGAAGTACTCCATCCAGATCGAGCCCAACTGGTTTGTTTACGCGGTTTCGCTGGTGGTGGCATATCTTGTGGGTGCGTCGCTGATTCTGGGTGCGGGGCGTCGCCCCAGGGTAGGATCGCTTTTGGCGGCTGCGCGGTGGAAGGCCGGACTTTTGGCGTTGGGGTGTCTCGTGGCGTTGGCGCTGGGATATATGACGCTCTGGAACATGGATTTGGCAACGCGAGCAAAGTGCGCGATTCAAAGCGCCAAGGCCAAAGTTCTTTATCTGGCAACATTGCCGGCCATAACTACCGATGCCCAGAACGCAGCGCCCGTTTACGAAAAGGCCCTGGCAAAGTTGTGGGACGATGCGATGCAGAAGCCCGGTGGCGACGACGCGTTTGCAGGGTTTTATTCTGACAAATTCGATCCGAACGACCCGGCCCTGCTGGCGTATCTCAAGCGACAGGATTCCACGATCACCATGCTGCATCAGGCAGCCGCGCTGCCGGCGTGCCGGTTCGACGAGATTGTGACGAACATGGACTACGTCGCGCTGCACGAAATGCAGAACAAGGTGCGCATCGCGAATATAACGCTCAAAATGCACTCGCTAGTGGAGATTGCCCGCGGGCACACGTCATCGGCCATTATCGATGCGGCCACGCTGTATGGAATGGGCCGGCACATGGGCCAGCAGTCCGATCTCGGGTCCGCCCTGCTGGGTTTTGGGACATGTGGTATGGCCGACGGCGTACTGGAAGCGGCGCTGCCGCAGGTGGCCAATCGCGATGAACTGGCCAGTCTGCGGTCGGAAGAATTGCCGCCGCTGCGGGAACTGTTCCAGCGTGCGCTTTGGGGAGATGAGGTCTACGGGTTGGCGCTTATTGATCGCATGCCCGCCAGCGACTGGGAAACTCTGGAGCGGGATGTGTCGGGCGCGGGCACAACCGCCCTGTCGATCGGGAGCGGTCCGGTACGGGTCTTCCGGCGAGTTTTCTTTCTTGATGCGGACGTTTATCTCGCCCGCATGAATGACTACCAGACATGGGCCGCGCAGCCCTATTACAAGATTCGGGATCTGCTGTCGAACCCACGAAACGGCTATCGCCCGGACGCGTCCAGTGCGGCGAGCTTTTCGATCAGCCGACTCGCGTTTGCCACGATCGCCATGTGCGAGGCGGAAAATGCCTGCGCATTGGCCGGTGTCGCAATGACGCGTTACCGGCTCGATCACGGCGCGATGCCGTCGCGATTGGACGATCTCGTCCCAGCGTATCTGGACGAGATTCCGACGGACCCGTTCAATGGCCAGCCGATCAAGCTGGCGATCAAGCCGGACAAGTGGATCATCTACAGCGTCGGCCCCGACGGCATTGACGATGGCGGAGCGGAATACAAGCTTGGCAAAGGCGACATCACGTTCACACTTCGACCCGCCGGGGCGGATGCGACGACGAGGCCGTGACGTGGCGGACAAAAAGTGGCTGAAATCTCGGTCTTACCTCCCAATCAGCTTGTCGGGCGCAAGCACCGTTATGCCCGGATAACGAGAGAAGTCGCGCTCGTTGAGGGTCAGGATTTGCGTGATGCCATGCAGGGTCATAGCCGCGACGAGTTTTGCGTCGTGGACCTGAACCCCAAGCACCCGGCGAGATACGACAAGCTGCCGCCAGCATTGATAAAGTCCTGGAAGGTCCGGCAGGACCGTAAATATGCGCTCCAGCATGCGCAGGCGTTTCTCGGCTTGTTCGACTGTGAGGCCCAGGCCGCCTCGCGCATAAACCGGACGAGTGCAGACGTTCCAGAATTCCGCGACGTTCTGCAGCGTGGTCACGTTTTGTTCTCCGCGGCTCTTGATCGCCCGCACAGCGCTTCAGGCCGATTCATGCAGAGGATCCTCCCGGTCCAGAGCGCGGAGCAGAATATTGGTATCAACGAGAACGGGCATTCAATCATGGTCTGCGTAAATGTCGGCGCGAGAAAAATCCGCCGGCAAGGCCCCAAGTCGTTCCGGGTTGGCCGCGAAGAATTCGTCAAGAATTTTGTCAAAATCCTCCGCCGATTTGCAGTCGGCAGCGACGGTGTTGCCCGATGCTGCGAGTTTTTCCTCGATAGCTTCGCAGATGAGTGCAGAGAGGTCTTTCCCCGATGCGGCCGCTTGCTCGCGGAGTCTGGCTTCGGTCTCGGAAGGCAGTGAAATCGTAACCGTCATCGGCATCTCCCTTTCGGACTCATTGTATCGCAGACTCGTGCAGGGCACATCGAAAAGCCAATTCGTTGAGGGCAACCTCCGTCAGTTGCCGCTGCCGATCGCAGTGAACTCCTCCACATGGACCACAATATACTGCACCGCATCTGCCAGCCGTTTGCCGGCCAGGCGGCTGGAGCGCCAGAGGCGGATAAGTTCCAGGATCAGCCAGGGCCGGCGGAGCAGGCCGAGCGACAGTGCGCCGGCGCGGATTTGGCCGGTCGGGCCGATCCACGTCAGGGCAGCGGGGTTGATGGCTTCGGCAGCGGTGTCGGTAATGGCGCGGACGATCAGCAGCGGTACGCCGGCGAGCATGGCGGCACGCCGCGCGGCGTCGGATTCCATATCGACGGCCAGGGCGCCGATCTGTTTGTGCAGCAGCGACTTTGCTGACGGAGTTGTGACCAGTTTGGCTTGCGTGACGATCCGGCCGGCTGTCCAGGGGCCTTCGACGGGCTTGATTGGATCAATCCCATCCACGACGACATCGCCCACAGCCAGAGCCGGGTCCAAACCTCCAGCGAAACCGGCCAGGACGACCAGTCGTGCCCGGCGCGTTGCGGCCGGGTCGGGGATATGAATGCCTTTGGGCCCGATCACGGTGATGCGGACGGTCCAGCCGGATGGTGTGTGGAGCGGGGCCGTTTCCGCCCCGGCGGGGGGCTTTCCCATGCCCAGTGCGTGGCGGATCGTCCGGGCTTCAAGCCCCAGCGCCGTCCAGAAGTGAATCTCGCCCGGCGCTTGCGGATTGGAGGCACCCGGAGGGGTGTCGGAATCACTTGTCATTGGCAACATCTTGGCCCGGCGGCGGTAGAATAACAATTGACACCGCGCGCGGGCGGGTTATTGTTTGGTGCGCCCGTCGGATGTCATCAGGCGACCTGCAAGGAAACCGCGCCATGTCCTCTCAAGAAATTGCCCCGTTGTCGAGTCGCAATCCTCCTCGTTCGGCCCGGCCGGTGCGCGCCGAAGCCCTCGAAAAGCGAGTCCTCCTGGCGGCGGTCTTGAATTTCAGCGTGGGCGGCGCCATCGCCGTCGGTACGTTGCCGGAAGATGTTGTTCTGAGCGATCTCAACGGCGACGGCAAGCTCGACATCGCCACCGCCAATTACGGGTCCAACAACGTCAGCATTCTGCTCGGCAACGGCAATGGCACATTCAAAGCCGCGGTGAATGACGCCGTCGGAACCGGCCCGGCCGCTCTGGCCGTGGGCGATGTCAACGGCGACGGCTATCCCGATATCCTTACAGCCGATTACAACTCGGCCGTCAGTTTGCTCCTGGGCAGCAAGACGGGCACGTTCAGCGCGTTTCAGCCGGTCAACGCCGATGTCTCCAACGGGGCGATCGCCCTGGCCGACATCAACGGCGACGGCAAGCTCGATATCATCAGCACTGATTCCGGTCCCGTCCGCACGCTCCTGGGCAACGGCAACGGAACCTTCCAGGCCCAGACGATTGTGAACACCGGCTATTACGCCCGCAGCATCGCCGTGGCCGATCTGAACGGCGATGGCAAGCTCGACATCATCGCCGCCGATTTCTCCAACGTGGCGGTGAGCGTTCTGCTCAATCAGGGCAACGGCACGTTCGCCGCACCGGTGGCCTATCAAACCGGTACTTCCCCATCCGATGTCATCGTCACCGACGTCAACGGCGATGGGAAGCCGGACATCATCACCACCAACGCAGGCGATAACTCCGTTACGGTGCTGCTGAACAACGGCAACGGCACGTTCCAGACCCCCAAGACGTTCGCTGTCGGCACCAGCCCCTATTCCGTTGTCGCCGGTGATTTCAACGGTGACGGCAAGATCGACCTGGCCGTCGCCAATCGCACCAGCAATAACGTTTCGATCCTGCTGGGCAACGGCGATGGCACGTTCCAGGCGGCGCAGAATTTCACGGTTGGCAACGGCCCGATCGCGCTGGCGGTGGGCGATGTCAACGGCGACGGCAAGCCCGACCTGATCGTCGCCAATCGCACCGACGGCACCATTCAAGTCCTGACCAACACCACCACCGGCGGGACTTTCACGTCAACCACCGGAGGCACTGGCACAACAGGCAGCACGGGGACGACCGGGACGAGCGGAACCACGGGAACGACGGGCAGCACAGGAACAACAGGCACGACCGGCACAACCGGCTCGACAGGCACAACAGGCACAACCGGTACGACCGGTACAACCGGCACGACAGGAACAACGGGCACGACCGGCACCACTGGTACAACCGGCACCACAGGCTCGACTGGCTCCAAGGGCACCACCACCAGCACCCCGGCGTTCGCGACGCTCAACAGTGCCGGCCTCTTCTCTGTCACGGGCACCAGCGGCAACGATGTCATCACCATCCAGCTCGACCCCACCGGCGCCACCGTCACCGCCACGCTCAATGGCACCGTCTCCAGCGGCTTTGCCTACTCGAAGATCATCGCGTTTGAAGTCTCGGGCGGTCAGGGCGACGATGACATCTCCATCGGCGCCGGACTTCCCGGCTTCCTTATGAAGGGCGGCCTGGGCAACGACACCCTCATCGGCGGGGCCGGCAACGACACCATCATGGGCGGTGCCGGCGACAATGTGATGGAAGGCGGGCCGGGCGACGATTATCTCTACAGCAAGGGCACCGACCTCGTCGAAGGCGACCAGGGCGACGATTCACTGGTTGCCGTCGGCGCCGGCGATACGCTCCGCGGCGGGCAGGGTGATGACACCATCCTCGCCGAAACTGGCGGCGATTCAATATTCGGCGGCGCGGGCAAGGATCTCATCTACGCCAACAACAACGGCCCCGACACCATCGACGGCGGCCCCGGCAATGATATCGCCTACGTCGATGCCTCTGGCATCGATCAGGTCGTGAACGTCGAGCAGATCGTCCTGGCCACTCCGCAGTGACCAGTGCCGCTTTCGCAAACGACGTGCCATCGACAGATCGCGCCATGCGCCCTCGCGCAGCCGTTTCCCCACGCGACATCTTGCAAGCGACGGCGGCAGGGCGACAATTGCTCCTGGCGCCGCGGTGGCGCGACACCACGAGGAGTTCCGCATGCTTCAGCCGAGTTCTCATCCCAAAACGGTCCGCCAGTGCCTTCTGGAAGCCCTAGAACAGCGCCGATATCTCACCATCTCCTTCGGCGCCCCCGTGTCCTATTTGCCAGCCACCGCCGGCGTCGGCGTACAGGCTCTGGCCGTCGGCGATGTCAACGGCGACGGAATCCCCGATCTGGTCTGCGTCACGGCCGATGATAAGGTCAATGTCTTTCCCGGCCAGGCCGGCGGAACATTCGGCAGCCCAACCACCTACGCCACCGGCAACACGCCCGTGAGCGTTGTGCTGGCCGATCTCACCGGCAACGGCCGGCTCGATATCGTCGTCGCCAATCAGGTCGACAACACCATCGGCGTGCTCCTCAACGCCGGCGGCGGCAATTTCCAGCCGATGGTCTCCTACAACATCCCCACCAGCAACCAGATCTTCGGCTCGCCCGGCGGACTGGCGGCCGGACAGCTCGTCACCGGCGTCGATCGCGATGACATCGTCGACGCCAACGGCGATGTGCTGCTGAGCCATCCGGACGGCTCGCTGCAACTGGTCGGCAACGACGGCGTGAGCGTCGGCCAAAGCGGCTCGGTGGCCATCGCCGACATGAACAACGATGGCACGAGCGACGTCGTCGGCGTCTCGGGCAACATCCAGGTCGCCTTCGGCAACGGCGACGGCACGTTCAAGGCCCCGGTCGTCACGCCCACTTTCGGCGGAACCCTCGGCCTGGCCGTGGCCGATTTCGCCGGCAACGGCTTCAACGGCCTCGCCGCCGTCTCCAACGCCGACGACAAAGTCTATGTCATGCGGGGCCTGGGCAACGGCCAGTTCACTTCCCTGGCCACCTTGAACACCGATCCGTTCCCGATCCAGCTCGCCGCCGCCGATCTGAACAACGACGGCCACACCGACCTGGCCGTCGCCACGGTCAACCAAAGTGTCATCGACATCTTTCAGAACAACGGCAATGGCACGTTCACGACGGAAACCCCCGTCGCGGCCCAGATCGGACCCACGACCATCGCGCTGGCCGATCTCAGCGGCGACGGTTACCCCGACCTGCTGACCGGCAGCGGCAGTGCCAGCGCCGACGATGTTGATGTCACGGCGAACAGCAGCTTTGCCACGCTGAGCGGCGGAAACCTCATGGTTACGGGCTCCAGCGGCAACGACACGATCGCACTCTCGCTGGACGCGACAGGTAACAACATGACCGTCACCATGGACGGGCAAACCTCCTTGCCGTTCCCGGCAGCTTCGGTCACCAGCATCGACGTCCAGGCCGGCGCCGGCGACGATTTTGTCACGATTGGGCCGGGAATCATCGGCGCCAGTGTGCAGGGCGGGCCCGGCAACGACACCATCCTTGGCGGGCAGGGCAACGATACCCTCGCCGGCGGACAAGGCGCCGACAGCATCTCCGGTGGTCCCGGCGATGATGTGATCCACGGCGGCAAAGGCGCTGATTCGATCGGCGGCGGCAAAGGCAACGATCTGCTCTACGGCGGCCCCGGCAACGACACCATCCGCGGCGGGCAGGGCAACGACACCATCACCGGCGGCGCCGGCGACAACGTCCTCTATGGCGGCGCCGGCGACGATACCATCTACGCCAACAACGGCCAGCCCGATACGCTCTACGGCGGCATCGGCATCAACACCGCCTACGTCGATCCCGACAACATTGACCAGATCCCCAACAACGATATCCAGAATGTCATCGTGCAATAGCCGATCGTTCGTCAAGGCGCCATCCGCCCGTGCGACTTTTACCGCGGGCTGTTAAGCTGTCGTCATGGCTGAAAACCCCGTCAAACCCGCTGCGGCGCCCGATGAGCCGTGGCTTGAAGTCCTCGGCTCTCCGCATCTGCCCAATTGGCTCAGCGAGCAAAAACTCAGCCTCGCCTTCACCACCTATCAGGCGGGCAAATTCCTGATGCTGGGCGTGAACCCGGCCGGGCGAATCTCCGTCTTTGAACGCACTTTCCCCCGCTGCATGGGCCTGTGCGTCGCGCCGGGCGATCCGCGCACGCTCTGGCTGGCCGGCCATTTCCAGGTCTGGCGGCTGGAGGACGCCATGCAGGGCGGCGAAGTTCTCAACGGCTACGATCGGGTCTATATCCCGCGCATCGGCTACACCACCGGCGATATCGATACGCACGACCTGGTCGTCGAATCCACCGGCCGGGTTGTCATGGTCAATACCCGATTCAGTTGCCTGGCCACCCTCAGCGACCGCCGCAGTTTCGTCCCGCTCTGGCAGCCGACGTTCATCAGCAAACTCGCCGCCGAGGATCGCTGCCATCTCAACGGCCTGGCCCTGGAAAACGGACTGGCCACCTATGTCACCGCCTGTTCGCAAAGCGACGTGGCCGACGGCTGGCGCGATTCCCGGCCCAGCGGCGGCGTCGTCATCAACGCACGCACCAACGAAATGCTCGTTCGCGGACTGGCCATGCCACATTCCCCGCGCATGCACAACGGCCGGCTCTACGTCCACAATTCCGGCTGCGGATTCTTCGGATACATCGACCAGTCCAAAGGCAGATTCGAACCCATCACCTTCTGCCCCGGCTACCTGCGCGGCATGGCCTTTCACGGCGATTTTGCCATCGTCGGCCTTTCCAAGCCCCGCGACCGCACGTTCACCGGCCTGCCCCTGGCCGACGAACTGACCCGTCGCAACGCCGCCGCGCAATGCGGGATTCAGATCATCAACCTCAGGACCGGCAACGTCGAGCATTTCGCCCGCGTCGAAGGCGCCGTCACCGAACTCTACGACGTGATCGCCATCCCCAACACCGTCCGTCCCATGTCCCTCGGTTTCAAAACCGACGAGATCCAGCGACTGCTGGTAATGGATGAGCCGCAGGTACTCTGATTATTTTTTCCAACGGCAGCGCCGCCCCCTGACGGCGATCGGACTTTCGCTCTGGCCGGTATTTGCGCCGCGGTTTGGAGATCACCCGAACGACATTGGTTTTCCGGTCTCGCTCAGCGGCCGGAAGTAGGCCTTTATGCACCGATGATCGCGAACGCAAATCTGGATGTGGTTCTTTGTCGAGAATCCCGCATTTTCGTAAAGGCGCTCGCCCTCGATGAACGCCGCTCGAACCGTCTCAAAGGGCTCCTCGCCGGCTTCTTCGCGAGCCTGGTGCAGTGTGCGCAGAACGGCACAATCCAGGTTCCGCTTCAGGAGGTCGTCGCCGCCAGAGTTTTTCGGTAATTCAATCCCGCTCTCGGACGAAGACCGCACGAGCCCATCATACGCCCTGCGCACCATCTCGATAAATCGGCTGTCCAGAAGATTGAGGCAGAAACCCAGGTCGATTATCGCTCCGAGAACAGCCGGTTTTCTGATGGACCGGCCCTTGTGCCGTCGACCTGCGGCAACCTCGGCCGCGAAATCAAACGCACGCTCCGCGTTATGTTCCCAGAAATATATCCCGTCGCCCAGCCAGTCATAGTCGTTATGGCTGGGTGTGAGCGCAGTGCCGCCAGACAGGATGTTTTCGGCAAGCGTGCGGTCGCAACCGTGATAGCCGAGAACGAAACTCGTTGCGGCGAAGTCCACGGGCTACCGGTAGCGCCTCGCCAGGCGCACCCCGCCGGGAGACGATTTGTGCCGTTCCGCTATCCCCGCTCGGAGCAGGAAAGCCCTGGCCTTGGCAGGGTCGCGATGCTCGCGCTGAAGTTTTTCCGCGATCCGGCGGAATTGCTTGACGACTGTCTCGACCGATTGTGTCATCTCTCTTATTATCGGCCGAATCGGGGACTTGTCCAGCCGCAAATGTCGTCAGACGGATCGGCATGCCGGCCGCGATTCCTTCGCTGTAGCCAGATAGAAATGTCCGCTTCAACCGACGCGCCGCCCGTCACGGCTTGATCGAGTATTTGGCCATCAGGTATTTCTCCACCGCCTGGCGGTCGGTGTCGGAGAGGGGCACGTTGTAGAGCATGATTTCCGCGATATCGCCCTGCCAGGCCCGGCCGGTCATGTTGCGGTCGCGGGCCAGTTGGTTGGCCTGGACGGGGCCGGTGCTGATGATCGAGATCACGCACAGTTGCTTGGGGAACGGGGTCTTGGTGGCGTCGATCGGCTGGCCGTTCAGCCAGGTCTTGCCGTCCTTGAGTTTCTGCGAGAGGTGGCCGGGATTGACATCGGTGTTGAAGATGGTGTCGTTGGTCCAGCCGGCGTGGAAATCGTTGGTCTGCGTGTCGCCCAGCACGAATCTCTCGCTGCGGAACCCGAACGAGGCCGGGTCTTTGCTCACCACCCAGAACGCGGTCCGGATATCCGATATCCGCTTGAACTGGAAGGCGACATTGGCCCCCGAGAACCGCAACACCGGCTGGTGGCCGGTGGAAGCATCCCTGACCAAGCTCGGATTGGTCGCCGGCCGCGACGTGGCCGGATCGCGGCGGGCATCGTTGACATTGCCGCTGATGTCATCGATCGCGGTAATCATGCCGTTGTTCTGCTCCACCTTCCCGCCGGAGACCCACAATTCCAGCCCAGTCCTGGGAACGGAGTTCAAGAGCGGCAACGGCTCCGTGAAATCCGGCGTGGACGAGCAAGCGTTCAACACCAATCCCGCGCCCACGGCCAGCATGGCCAACGTCAGCAATACACATATCCTGTTCATAAAACATCCCTCGTTAAGTGACCTGAATCGCCCATGGCCGGGGATTATATCGTAAACATGCCACCATGCTGCAATGCCGCGCTGGCAAGGCCCGGCTGGCAATGAAGAAACCGAACCGCCAAGTAACGCCAAGAGCGCCAAGAATTGCGCTAGTGCACGACAACATCAATGGCATCGAGAATATCTTGCAGGCGCAGCCGGTCGGACCTCACAGCGGCACCGCCTCCATGCGGACGATTTGGCCGAATCGCCCGGTGAGCGCGCCTTCGGAAACCAGTTCGACCCTGACCCCCAAGAGCTGCCGCAAATCCATCAGCAGGCCGCCCTGGTCGAACAGCGACCGACCCGGCTCGAAGCGGACGACGAAGTCAACATCGGACGATTCCGTGGCATCGCCTCGCGCGACCGACCCGAAGATGCGAATGTCGGATGCTCCGTATCGCCTTGCGACGGCCATGATCTCGTCGCGGCGATTGAGGATATCGTTCCTGGTTATCATCGAGCGTCTATTCTAGCGCGAACGTCGCGGCAAAACCACCGCGCAAGCTCTGTCGAGAGGCGAGGGAAAGGGGTCATACGCCACTCCCGATAGTGATGTGATCTCGATAATTACGGCAATATGTGATCGTGACAAATGGCTTATGACCCCATTTCCCCTCCCCATATACGCCCGACGCCGCCGGCCAGTGGATCGTCCCGGCCCCGCCGAAAAGCAGGGCGGAGAAGACCAAAGCCTCGATCGAGATCGCGAGTATGACGTTGACACCCATCAAGTTCCCTTGGCTGAAATTCCCGCAGGCGATTCCTGAGCGCTGGCGGTCCACTCCATTTGCTCCAGACGCGGCTGGCGATGGCCCGGCATCTCAGTCTGGCGGGTCATATTTCAGGAACGCCAGGCGAGGGGGACGCTCCTGCGGGCGCTGCAATGCGATCTCGCCGGCTGGGGTGATAAGCGGCTTATCGAGATCAAGGTAGTGAAAATAAAATACCAGGCGCAGCGGATTTCCGTCGGCGACAACTTTCCGCGAGAACCGGCCAAGGACGTCCATGGTACCCTCGGCATTCAGGACTCGCTCGTGCCACGGAACCTGCCAATTGGGACGTGGCTGGCCCGCCTGCTCCTGGGTAAAGGCTCCAATGTCGACCTTGCCGACATGCTCGCTCACCATCAACTCGAGGAGGTGGCAGGGCTCGGAAGCCTCAACCGCGTAGATCCCAAGAAGCTCAATACGCATCGCGGGGGGTATAACGTCCGCTAATCGCCGTTTCAAGCGCTTACGCCGTACGCAACAGTTTGCGAAATAGGGATCTGGTCATCATGCGGGCGAAATGACCGGATTGAGAAAAGTGGGGGGGGGGTGTAACTGAACCGGTGCGCGATCGGCCCACGATTTTTCTCTTGCAATCCATCCACAGTTTGTGTAATGTTAGGTACGATGATGATGGATATTAAACAATGGAAAATCGATAATGGACATGAAAGGCACCAACAGGGGCGATGTCCCACGCTCCCGAGACGGGGCATTGGCAGGGCAGGGCAAAAAATGGCGTTTGGAGGCTGGGAATGCGGATTTTGGCGCACCGCTGGTCGATTGGGGTCTACCTACCCCACCCCCCCTTGGGGACATTCTGGGACATGGATGGCAATGGATGGTTGATGATGGACAGTGGACAACGAAGGCAGCGTGGCCGAACTGGCGCGCCCAGATCGGACTCGGCCGGGCGGAGTTCATGCCAAGTTCAGACTCCTAGGGGCGAAGTTTGAACTTTTTGGGTGGTTTTGGACGCGATTTTGGTCGCGTTTTTCGCTTCCTACCTCGATATCCGATTGAAAAACGGGGGTGAGCTGGGACGGGATGAAGCCTTGTTTTGATCGTAACCGTTTTCCATAAAGGGACTTGGCTCGACTTTCTCGTTTTGATCGGCCTACTCTCTGTTGCGGTTCACCGGCCGGGATTGGGCCTTTGCTGGTGGGGGCGGCGGCCGATATGCTTGGCGGGCTTGAGTGATCGGCATCGGGCGGGTCGATGGTGTTGTTGAGGATAACCCTTTATGGGCGTGCCCATTTCGCAGATGTGGACTGTGGCCAGCTATGTGCTGCGCCAGAAAATCGCGGGGCGCAGGCGCTATCCGCTGGTGCTGATGCTCGAGCCGCTGTTTCGCTGCAATCTGGCCTGTGCGGGGTGCGGGAAGATTCAATATCCGGCCCACGTGCTTTTGCGCGAACTGACGCCGGAGGAATGCTTCAAGGCCGTCGAGGAATGCGGGGCGCCGATGGTGAGCATCCCCGGCGGCGAGCCGCTATTGCATCCGCAGATCGACAAGATCGTGGCGGGCTTGGTGGCGCGGCGGAAGTACGTTTATCTGTGCACCAATGCCCTGCTGCTGGAAAAGAAGCTCGATCTGTTTACGCCGTCGAAATATCTGTCGTTCAGCGTTCACATGGACGGGCAGCGGGAGCACCATGATTTTTCCGTCTGCCGGGAGGGCGGCTTTGATATCGCCCTGCGTGGGATCAAGGCGGCGGTTAAGCGCGGGTTCCGCGTCACCACCAACACGACGCTGTTTGACGGGGCCGATCCGCAGAGCGTGCGGGCGTTCTTCGATGAGATGATGGATCTGGGCGTCGAGGGGATGATGCTCTCGCCGGGGTATAGCTATACCAAGGCGCCGGATCAGAAGCATTTTCTGCCGCGAGAGCGGACCCGGCGGCTGTTTCGGGCGATTCTCTCCAATCGAAGCCATCGGTGGATTTTCAATCAAAGCCCGCTGTTCCTGGAATTCCTCATGGGCCGGCAGAATTACGAATGCACGCCGTGGGGAATGCCGACGTACAACATTTTCGGCTGGCAATTGCCGTGTTATCTGTTGCAGGACGGATACGTGGACACGTATGCGGAGCTTGTGGAGAAGACGCCGTGGGAGAGCTACGGCCAAAAGAGCGGGAACCCGCATTGCGCCAATTGCATGGTCCACAGCGGGTATGAAGCCAGCGCGGTGGATGACACGTTCGGGTCGCTGATGGGAATGATCCGCGCCGCCCGCGCCACGCTCTTCGGCGGGTTGTATCCGGACGACAATGCGATGGCGGAATTTGAGGCGGATGCGGCCCAGGAACCCGCCCAGCCGCTGGTGCAATTGAGGGTGGCGGCGGGCGAGCATCGGGTGGAAGAGACCGTGAAGAGCGCGTAGGGATCATGTCAATTCCCACCAACAACCGTTCTTCGACAACATCGCCCGAGGCGGCCGATGCGCCTGTTTTGCATCGCGAGAATCTCGAAGGTTGGATTCCGTCGCTGGCCGGCGTGGCCGAGACGCGCGAGGCTCTGGAGCGTGCGTTCGACTATCGCGGCGACGTGACGATCACGCTGAGGAATGGGGATAAGCTCGAAGGGTACGTGTTTGACCGTCGCTCGGCCGGCCCGGAATTGCGGGATTGCTCGATCCGGCTGCTGCCGCGGGTGGGCAAGGAGAAGATCGCGGTGACGTATGACCAGATCGCCCGCCTGGAATTCACCGGCCGGGACACCGCGGCGGGAAAAAGCTGGGAAACCTGGACGAAGAAATACGCCGCCAAGAAGGCGGCAGGGGAAACGAACATCCGGCTTGATCCGGAGCCGCTGGATTCATCGGAGAAATGCGAATAAACCGCAAAGACGCCGTGGCGCAAAGATCAAACCACGCCAAGGTCAACTCTTGATGATAAGTTGATGCCCCAGATCGTGACGCCTGACCTGATGGTAGTGGAGGACGACAATGGCTGACCGTGCATCGACCGAACATGAGCCGACGGCAGTTGATGACGTGCGTCGTGTGCGCGAACAGATCGCTGCAAAGCACCGTGGCAACATGCGCGAGCACATGGAAGAGACAAATCGAATCTTCGAGCAACTTCGGGCGAAGCTGAATCTCAAACTGGTATTGCCGCCGGACGATTCATGCGCCAGGAAAGCAGGCGGCTGAGCGTATTGGCCCGCCCAACGGCTGCATGGAGGGGATATCCTGGCGCGTTCCACCTTTGCGTCACGGCGTCTTTGCGGTTTATTTCTCTTTTCCTCGCAGCCGATCGAATTTCGCCAGCGCCATCAGCGGGAAATAGAGGCGATAGAGGTGGTATTTGAGGTAGAACACTCTGGGAAAGCCTGTGCCGGTGCAGAGGGATTCGGCCCATGAGCCATCGGGAAGCTGGTGGTCGATGAGCCAGCGGATTCCCTTTTGTGCGGCCGGGTCGTCGGGGCCGCGGGCGACCAGCAGGCCCATCGTGCCCCAGGCGGTTTGGGATGGAGTGGATTCGCCCGTGCCTTTGAGGACGGGATTGTCGTAGCTGCCGCAGGTTTCGCCCCAGCTTCCGTCGGATTTCTGGCAGTGTTCCAACCAGCGGGCGGCGCGGAGGACGTAGTCTTTATCCATCGACTCGCCGACGGATTTCAGGCCGCTGAGAACCTGCCAGGTTCCGTAAATGAAATTCACGCCCCAGCGACCCCACCAACCTCCGGCCGAATCCTGGGTGCGCCGGAGATAGTCGATGGCGCGTACGACGGCCTTGTGGTCGGTGCGATAACCGCAGTGGCCGAGGCCTTCGAGGGTGCGGCCGGTGATGTCGGGGCAGCTTGGATCCTGCATGGCGTTGTGGTCGGCGAAGGGGATTTTTTCCAGCAGGGGGCGATCGCGAGTGCGATCGAACGCCGCCCAGCCGCCGTCGTCGTTTTGCATGGCCAGGAGCCAGCGTACGCCGCGTCCGATGGCGCCGGCCGCGGCTTCGCCGCCGGCTCGACGCATGGCCATGAGCACCATGGCGGTGTCATCGACATCGGGATAATGGGGATTGGAATACTCGAAGAACCAGCCGGAGGCTTCGATGGGCGGGCAATTGATCTGCCAGTCGGAGGCGGTGCGGCATTCCTTGCCCAGAAGCCACCGCGTCGCGCGCACGGCCGGGTCCGAATCGGGCGACAGGCCCGTTTCCGCCAGCGCGTGCAGGGCGATGCCTGTATCCCACACGGGCGAGAGGCACGGCTGCAGGCGGATGGTGTCGCCCTCTTCGATGTAGAAATCCTTCAAGTGCCGATGCGCCGTTTGCACAACCTCATCGTCGTCCCTGTAGCCCAGAGCGCGCAAGACGATGAGCATGTAGACCATCGGCGGGAAGATCGCGCCAAGGCCCTGGGAGCCTTTCATGTGATCCAGCAGCCATTGCCGCGATATCGCGATGGCTTTGGCGCGCAGACTTTCGATCGGTGATTCCTCGTAGCGCTTGAGGATGCGATCGATATAAAGGAAGAAGTCCTTCCAATTGCGCGGCAGCCCGTGCAAATTGCGTCCCAGCACGGCCGCGCTCGGCGAATCGACAAACAGCTCGCTGATGCCCCGCTCTGGCGGAAGCTGGCGCACCGGGCGCAATGTCACGACCAGGGACAGCGGCAGGATCATCGTCCGCGTCCATGCCGACACCGAGTACATGTTGAAATAGCACCAGCGCGGGATAAAGACGATCTCCGGCGGGATGGCGGGACAGCCCGAGTAGCTCACCTGGCCCAGCGAAGCCAGATAGAACATGGAGAAGCTGTTGACCTGTTCAGCCCCGCCGAGGCGAAGGCAGACTCGTCGCGCCGAGGCCATGTGCGGGGCGGAGGGATCGTCGCCCATGAGTTTGAGGGCGAAATACGCCTTGACGGTGGCCGAGAGATCGTCCGGCCCGCCGGGGTAGAGGTTCCACCCGCCGTCGGGAACGTGGAGACGGCGGAGATAGTTGGCGATCTTGGGGAGATCGGGATCGGATTCCTGGCCGATGATGAACTTCATCAGCAGGTATTCCGATTCGAGGATGCTGTCGCCTTCGAGTTCACCGCACCAATGGCCGTCGGGTTTCTGCTTTTCCAGCAGTGCGGCGACAGCCCGTTGCAATGCCGCGCGAACAGCGATGCCGATGGCATCGTCGGGAGATGCCTGTGCGTGTGGAACGTCAGCCGCGACGGGCGATGGTTCGCCTGTCGCGGTTGCGACGCCCGCCGCGTTGTCTGGCACATTCATATCTGACACAGATGCGATCGCGTTCCTTCCCGTGACCCGGTTCATTCCCGGCCGGACGTTACCACCGAGTGCCTTCGGCTTCAAATCCGGCATTTCAGCCAAAGCCCCATTTCCCGTATAACACCCGTCCCATGAGTTGGTTTCATCGAGCGATTCTGCGGCTGGTTCTGGGCATCGTCGAGCGTCCGCGGCTGACGCTGGTCATCGCCGGGGTGGCGTTTGTGGCCGCCGGCACGCTGGCAGCGACGCGTCTGACGATCTCGACCGATGAGAACGAGCTCTTCAGTTCGCACGTGCCGTTCTTCCGTAATTATCTGGATTACATCGGCCGGTTCCACGAAAACGAAGCGGTGTATATCATCATCGAACCGAAGCAGTCACAGCCGTATCCTCCCCTCTCCCGCTGGACCGCCGCCGCTGACGCCATCGACGCGGCCGAGCGCCGGCTGACCAATTACGTTGATGCCGTTGAGTCGCACGTCGATCCCAATTCGCTGGGGGAATCCGGGTTGTTGTATGACGATCCGGAAGATCTGCCGGCCCATGAAAAGCAACTGGCGGATTTTGTCCCGCTGGCTTCACTTTGGGGCCAGCCGTCCTTTGGCGATCTTGTCTTTGGACGCACGCCCGTCGAACGCGCCATCTCCAAGATGGGCGTGCAAGACCCGCCGCAAACCAACGCCGCTCAATTCACCGGCATGTTCGCGGGGCAACTGGCGGCCACGGCTTCAACATCATCACCGATCCAGGTTGGCGGACTGGTTCCCGATCTGATCGCCCTGAGCGCCAAAGATCCCAGAGTGCTCGGTTATTCCTATGTTGCCGATGCCACCAACCCAAGAAACCATCTGCTTCTGGTCCAGGTGTACCCGCATCGCGATTTCACCTCGCTGACCGCCATCAGCCGCGCCGTCAACGCCATCCGCGATGCCGCGGAAGCCGCCGGAGCCGCATTCCCCGAATTCGACATCGGCGTGACCGGCCGGCCGACGCTGGAAGCCGATCAGATGGAAACGACCGATCACGATTCCCATGTCACCGAGGCCGTCGCCCTCTGCACGATCTTCGCGCTGCTGATCCTGTTTCTGCGATCGGTCTGGCTGGCGCTGGCGTCGGAGATTTCGCTGCTGGCCGGGATCGGCTGGACATTCGGCTGGGCCACGCTGGCGGTCGGCCGGCTCAATATCCTTTCGATCGTCTTTCTGATTGCGCTGATCGGGATCGGAATGGATTACCTGGTGCAGATTCTCTCGCGCTATCGTCAGGAAGCGGCCCGATCGCGAAAGCCATCGGTCATCTGGGTCAATGTCTTCACGCACGTGGCATTGCCGATCAATACCGCCTGTGCCGGCGCGGCCGGGGCGTTTCTCGTCGCCACGCTGACCGATTTTCGCGGCGCGGCCGAACTGGGAATCATCGCCGGCGGGGGATTGTTCCTGTGTCTGGTGGCCGGGTATACGGTGCTGCCGGCGCTGCTGGTGTTGCTGCCGCCGCAAATTCCCCTGGTGCCGCTGGCCCGGCGTCGGCGGGAACACGCACCACGGCCGCGCGCGGCGCGATGGCGGCTGCTGCTGGTTCCGTTGTGGATTATTCCGCTGCTTGGGGGTTTGCCGTGGATTCACAGGACCACGTTCGATTCCGACCTGCTCAAGCTCCAGGCCCAGAAACTGCCGTCGGTCAAGCTTGTCGACAAACTGCAAACCTGGTCGGCCGTTGTCATGTCGAAGAACCTCGAAAGCCTGCGTCCCGTGCGCGACGCCGCGCTGAAATCGCCGCTGGTCGATTACACCAGCAGTTTCCTTAACGCCTACGATAACCGCACGGCGCTCCCCGGGTTAACGGCGAAGATCCCCGGCCTGTCGTCGATCCAATGGGGCACGCCGCCGGATGTCACGCCCGTCGATCTGACCGCCATCGCCGCCAAAGCCCGGGCCCTGGCCGACAAATATTCCGCACAACCAGGTCCGGATTTTTCCACCGCCGCACACGCCCTGAACGATTTGGCCGCCGCGCTGGAGCATCCCTCCGATCCCGCTGCCGTCGCCAAACGGCTGTCCCTCTGGCAGTCGATGTTCGTCACCGAACTGAAGTCGATCGTCGGCGATCTGACTCCGCCGCGGCCAGACATCGACGCCGCGCCGGCCCCGCTTCGCGCGCACCTGCGCAGCGACGATGGGTATTGGGCTTTGTACATCGTCCCCAAGAAGAATCTCTGGGACCGCACCGATCTGCGAGAATTTGAGACCGACATCGAAGCCCGCGTGGCCGCTGTTCCCGGCGCGCCGCCCGTCACCGGCATCGCCTCGGACATCTACCACTCGACCCAATCGATCCAGGCGTCGTTCTACACATCGGCCGCTTATGCGCTGACGCTCATCTTCATCCTGGTGCTGTTTGATCTGGGCCACATCGGACACACGCTCATCGCGGTTGGCGTGCTGGCGCTGGGCATTCCCGTGCTGGTCGAACTGATGGGCTACTTCGGCATCGACTGGAATTTCGCGAATTTCTTCGGCCTGCCCATCCTCATCGGCGCCGGGCACGAATACGGCGTGTTTATGATCCATCGCTACCGCGAAGCCCTGCACGATCACCGCCGGGGCTGGACCACGTGGGATACCAGCGACAAGGCCCTGCTGCTATGCGCGCTGATCACCTCCAGCAGCTTCGGGTTCTTCTTTGGCTTCGCCCATCACCAGGGGCTCAAGAGCCTCGGCGAAGTCATGGCCGTCGGAACCGCGTGCATCTATCTGGCGACAATCCTGGTGGTGCGGCCGATCCTCATGTGGCTGCTGAACAGACAGGCAGCGGCCGGCAGCCCTGTGCCTGAACAGGAATCTCGCGAAAATCCGGCATGAGCTTCGGCCCGCTTCACCGCGTCGGCGCCGTCAGCAATCGCGCGATCAATTCGGGCGACAATTCGCTGAGCTTATCGACCACGATCGTCGAATCGGGCGCCAGCTTTTCCCGCGGGTTTGTGCCCGTCAGGCCGATGGCAACCATCCCGGCCGCCCGCGCCGCCTGAACGCCGGCCACCGCGTCTTCCACCACGGCGCACGATCGCGGCGGCAGACCCAACTTGGAGCCGGCCGTCAGAAACACCTCCGGGTCCGGCTTGCCCCGTTTCACTTCATATCCATTTACCGCGGCGGTGATCCATTGCCCGTTGCGCAGCGTCGCGCGGACCAGTTCCACATTCTCCGGCGGCCCGGACGATCCGATCGCCATCCCAAACCCGGCCGCGTGCAGCGCCGCCAGCAATTGGCTGGCCCCCGGCATCTCCGGGAAATCCGCCCGCAGAATATCGCGCATGGCGGATTCCTTGGCCGTGTCAAACGCCAGTGCACCGGCAGCGTCGAACCGCCCCGGCCAGAGGGTGTTGATGATGTCCACGGATTTCCGGCCGAAGGTGCGGGCGAAATCGTGCTCGCTCATCGTCAGGCCATACGTCGCCGCGGCCTTCTGCCACGATTGCAGATGCGCCTTGTAGCTGTCCACCAAAACGCCATCCACGTCGAATATCACGCCGAATTTTGCATTCATCGTTTTGCACTCATTTCGGTTGTCCGTAATAAGCCCCCGGCCCGTGTTTGCGAAGAAAATGCTTGTCCAGCAGCGGCTGGCCGATCGGTCCCTGGTTCGGATTAACGATCAAACTCCACATCGCCATCTGCGCCGCGAACTCCAGCACGATCGCGTTCTCGACCGCCTTCTCCGGCGTCGGCCCCCACGCAAATGGCGCATGACTGGCCACCAGAACCCCCGGCACCTGCTTCGGATCAATTTCCCCGGATGAGAACTTCTCCACGATCACCTTGCCCGTGTTCTTCTCATACTCGCTTTCGATCTCCTCCCGCCGCAGCGGCCGCGTGACGGGGATCGTTCCATAAAAATTATCCGCCTGTGTCGTTCCGAAGCAGGGAATCTCGCGTCCCGCCTGCGCGAAACTCGTCGCGTACGTGCTGTGCGTATGCACGATCGCCCCGATCGACGGCAGCGACCGGAACAACTCCAGATACGTCGGCGTATCCGACGACGGCCGGCCCGTCCCCTCCACCACCTTCCCATCCGCCAGCGACAGCACCACAATATCCTCCGGCCGCAGTACACTATACGCCACCCCGCTCGGCTTGATCGCCATCACTCCCAATTCCCGATCCACCGCCCCCGCGTTGCCCCATGTCAGCACGACAAGCCCAGCCTCGACCAGGGCTTTGTTGGCTTTGCAGACTTTTTCTCTTAGTTGTTCGTAGCTCATATCGAGATTCCTACACCCGCCCCAACCCGCCCATCAGGTGGTAATACGTCTCATTATTCCGAATCTGCTGCTTGAAATCGCACAGGCAGGTATCGCCGTCAATCACCAGCATCTCAATTCCCGCGATCTCGGCGAAATCCTCCAACATCTCGCTGGTCACAGCATAACTGAACCCCGTGTGATGCGCCCCGCCGGCGTGAATCCAGGCTCCGGCGGCCGTCTTGAAATCGGGGCGGCATTTCCACACGGCCCGCGCCACCGGCAGTTTCGGCAGGGGTTTACTCGGGCCGACCACATCCACCTCATTGACCACCAGGCGGAAGCGGTTGCCCAGATCGACCATCGATGCATTGAGAGCCGGCCCGCGCGGGGCGTCGAAGACCAGGCGCACCGGGTCTTGCTTGCCGCCGATGCCCAGCGGATGAATCTCCAGACTCGGCTTGCCGGAGGCGATCGACGGGCAAATCTCCAGCATGTGCGCCCCCAGCACCAGTTCGCCGCCCTTGGCCAGATGATACGTGTAATCCTCCATGAAACTCGTCCCGCCGGGCAGATCGGCCGCCATCGCCTTCATCGCACGCAAGAGCGCGCAGGTCTTCCAATCCCCCTCGGCCCCAAAGCCGTATCCATCATTCATAAGCCGCTGCACCGCCAGGCCGGGCAGTTGCTTGAGGCCGTGCAAATCCTCGAACGTCGTCGTGAATCCCTTGAACCCGCCGTCTTTGAGAAACGCCCGCAAACCCAGTTCGATCCGCGCCCCGTCGCGCAATGATTCATGCCGAGCGCCGCCCTTGCGAAGCTCTTTGGCAACTTTGTATTGCTCCTGATACTCCGCGCACAGCCGATCGACATCGCTGTCGCTGGCCGCATTGACGCCGGCCACCAGGTCTCCCACGCCATATCCATTGACCGCATACCCAAACCTCGCCTCGGCCGCGACTTTATCGCCGTCCGTCACGGCGACCTGCCGCATGTTGTCACCAAAGCGCGCGATCTTCGCCCCCTGGGCATCGTGCCACGCCCGCGCCGCCCGCATCCACGCCGCCACGCGATCCTGAACCTCACCATCGGAAAAATGCCCGACGACCACCTTCCGCGGCAGGCGCAATCGAGCATGAATGAATCCCGCCTCGCGATCGCCGTGGGCGGACTGGTTGAGATTCATGAAATCCATGTCGATCGTGCCCCACGGCAGCTCGAGATTGAACTGCGTGTGCAGGTGCAGCATGGGCTTGCTCAGCGACCGCAGCCCGCCGATCCACATCTTCGACGGCGAAAATGTGTGCATCCACAGTATGACGCCGCCGCAGGCGCTATCGCCGCTGGCTTCCATGCACACGGCCCGTACCTGGTCCGGCGTGGTGACGATTGGCTTGTGTACGATCGCCAGCGGCAGCCGTCCGCTATCGTTCAGCGCCTTGACCATCGCCCGCGAATTTTCCGACACCTGCTTGAGAGGCCCCGGCCCATATAAATGCTGGCTGCCGGTGATGAACCATATTTCCGGTTTGGCAAACGCATCAGACATGAATTTCTCCACTGTACGGTCCGCATCGCGGACCCCGCGCAAATTACGCATGTTGGCCGCGAATGCTGTCGCGGATGTCCAGAAGTTCCTTCATCACACCCGACAAATCGCCCGTGTGACCGGCCACGCCGAAGGCATCGTGCAGCCGCTTGTAGATCGCAAAGAGTTTCTCGTAAACCGCCGCCGCGTTCTTGTCGGGCGTGAAGATGCGGTCCTGCACCCCGGTCATCGCTTTGATGGCGGTCGGGAAATCGTCGTAGCCCCCGGCCGATTTGCCGGCCATGACCGCCGCCGCCACCGTCGATCCCAGGGCGCAGGTTTGCAGGCTGCGCGAGATGGCGATGGGGCGGTTCATGACGTCGGCGTAGATCTGCATGACCAGCGGATTGCGTGCCGAGATTCCGCCGCAATTGACGATTCGCCGCACCGGCACGCCGTATTCCTCGAACCGTTCCATGATGACGCGGGCGCCCATGGCGGTGGCTTCGATCAGGGCGCGATAAATCTCGGCCGGCGAGGTTTGCAGATTCAGCCCGACCATCAGTCCGGTGAGCCGCTGATCGACCAGCACCGTGCGATTGCCGTTGTGCCAGTCGAGACACAGCAATCCGCTCTCGCCCGGACGGATGTGCGACGCCAGGCCGCTGAGATGTTCATGCGACCCGGCCGCGGTGCCGCCGGGCTCGATCCGCGACACCAGCCATTTGAAAATATCCCCCACCGCGCTCTGCCCGGCTTCCAGCCCGTAATAACCGGGCAAAACCGATTCCGGCACGATGCCGCACAGCCCCGGTATATCGACAAGCGGCCGGTCCATGGGTGAGACCATGATGTCGCAGGTCGATGTGCCGATGATCTTGACCAGCGTGCCATCCTCGATGCCCGCACCGATCGCCCCCAGATGGGCGTCGAACGCGCCCACCGCGATGGGCAATCCATCGGCCAGGCTAAGTTTTTTCGCCCATTCGGCACTGAGCCGCCCGGCCGGCGTGGCGACGTTATATGCTTTATCCGGCAGCGACCGCCGCACGCGCACCAGTTGCGGATCAAGCGAGGCGATGAATTGCTCATCCGGATATCCGACCCAATTCGGGTTGTAAAAGGCCTTATGCCCCGCCGCGCACACTCCGCGAACGATCTTCGATGAGTCGCTGACTCCCGCCAAAACCGCCGGTATCCAATCGGCGATTTCCACCCACGTCGCCGCCGCTGAGAACACTCGTGGCGAAACGCGAAGGCATCGCCAGATCTTCGCCCAGAACCACTCCGATGAATATCGCTGCCCGCACTTGGCCAGGAGTGCCGGCCGCATTTTGCCGGCCGCCGCGGTGATCTCGGCCGCCTCGCGGTGCGATGTGTGGTCCTTCCACAGCCAGGCCATCGCGTCGGGATTGGCGGCAAATTCCGGCAGACACGCCAGCGCCCGGCACCGGGAATCCACCGGCATCGGCGTGCTGCCGGTGGTATCCACGCCGATTCCGATGATCTGCCGGGGCGAGAACCCATCCGTCTTTGCCGCATCTTTCAACGCCTGACGGATGCCCGACTCGATTGCCTCCAGATAATCCGCCGGATGTTGCCGAGCCAGATCGGGCAGGTTGGGATCGACGATCACGCCCGTGTCGCCACTGGCGTAATCGCTGACAAAGGAGGCGATTTCCTTCCCGTCGCGCACGTCGACGATCAGCGCCCGCATTGAATTGGTTCCGAAATCCAGCCCGATCGTGTAACGGCTTGCCATGTTCTCTTCCGCCGAAAATGCCCTTGTCGATCACTCAAGAACCTACCCCCGTCATAATACTGCGGACCATTCTTATAGCGGACCGGCGCCGGATTCAACGGCGAGAATAATCGGACCTTCCCTATCGTGCCCGTGACGCGACATGCCGACTTGGTCCTGTAATACCGGCCGTGCCTGCGCCGTCCCGACAATATGCGAAGGTTCTGTTCGGCTGGCGGCGGGTTTGTCGATAACGGAGTACCAGCTATGAACTGCTATTTACACAAATCGAATGTGCCCGACTGGATGCCCCTGGTCTTTCTGGCGGCGACATTGCTCGGCCTGGTCGTTTTGACGGTCGCGGCGGGCTAAACTGCACGCCCATGCCGCACTACGCCTCGCGATCGGGCGGGAAACTCCAGGCCGCACTGGCCGCCTTCGCGATCGACGTGACCGGGAAAATCTGTGCCGATCTGGGCTCCAACGCCGGCGGGTTCGTCGATTGCCTGCTCCAAGGCGGCGCAAAACTCGTCTACGCAATCGACACCGGCTACGGCATGCTCGATTGGAAACTCCGCACCGACGCACGCGTCGTGGTCATGGAACGCACCAACGCCATGCACGCCACGCTGCCCCGGCCGGTCGATCTGGTCACCATCGACGTCGCCTGGACAAAACAGAAACACATCCTCCCCGCCGCGATGAAACTGCTGGCCGAGGGCGGACTCATCGTGACGCTCATCAAGCCGCATTATGAAGCCGACAAGACGCTTCTGCGCCGCGGCGTCCTGCCGACAGAGCACGTCGCCGCCGTCGTCGAAAGCGTGCTCGGCCACGTCCGGGCGCTGGGGTTGGATGTGGTGTCAACAATCCCCAGCCCGATGAAAGGCGCCGGCGGGAACAGCGAATTTTTGGCGCAACTGCGATTGGGCAAGAAAGGCGATCAAGAATTGGGTTGACTCACTGTCGGTGTGCTATTTGGCATTTTCGTAGATCGCCAGCAGACGATCCAGATGCCCGGACATGTCCAGTCTCGGCCGGAGGCTCAGGCAGGCCTGGCTCATCGCGGCGCGCTTTGCATCGTCGCAAAGTTCGCGGATGGATGCGGCCAGGGCGGGGATGTCGTTCGGATCGGGCAGCACCGCGCCATGCACGCCATTTTGCATGATCTCGCAGGCGCCGTTCCGGATCGTGCTGATCACCGGCAGGCCCATCGCCAGAGCTTCCAGCACCACCAGACTGCACGGATCGTGACGCGTGGGCAGCACGAAGAAATCGGCCGCACGATAATAATCGGCCGGGTCGTCCGTACTTCCGGCGAAGATGATCTGCGATGCGATTCCCCGGCTTGCCGCCTGACGGATATATTGGGCCGGAGATTCTTTCCCGACGACGATTAGCCGCAATGCCGGTTCGCACACCAGCGCCACCGCGTCAATGGCGGCCGCCAGACCCTTGCGCGCGAAATCCTGCGCCATGAATAGCGCCACGCGATCCGACGCGGCCAGACCGAGACGCTCGCGCACATCGCGCCGGGATTGCGGCCGGTCGGCGGGATTGAACTTGTCCAGATCAACCGCATTGAACAGCGTCGCCAGCCGATCCGACGGCAGCGGATAATATTCCGCGATCGATTGCTTGACGTAGTCCGACAGGCAAATCACCACCGGGGCGTCGCTTCGCGTCAGAAGCTGCCGCTCGACGGCCGCGAAACGGCGCCGGCGGCGATTGAGCTGGTTGCCTATCTGCGACAAACGCGACATCACGGCCGACGATCGCTTTTCGTGCCCGCGCAAGAGCGCCGCCAGAGCCAATCCCGCGTGCGGATGATAAATGTCGCAGCGGTTTACCGGCAGCATCGCGTGGACGATGTCGTAAGACTCGGCCTCCAGTTGACGATCGACCGATTCCAGAAACTGCCCGTATCGCCCCGCACGCGTCAGGGCGCCGCTGTGGGCAAAGACCGTTCGCACCGACGGGATCGGCCCGGCCGCATCGGCCGCCAGCAGATCGACATTGTGTCCCGCCGCCGACAGCGCCGCCGCCAGATCGACCGTGTAGCGCTCGGCCCCGCCACGGCGGGGATCGGCATGGAGGATGACCAGGGCGATCTTCACTCTTGTGGGATCGAGATGTTCCGATTCGGCTCGCGCACCTTGAGCTTGCGGTCGTGGGCTTCTATCCAGCGAACTTTGTTATTGACCAGCCGAAGCAGCAGATCGTCGGCCACAAGTCTGCGGCGGGCGCAGTAGCGATGAAACAGCGCCATGCGCTGCTCATCCGTGACCGGCAATGCCAGCGTGCTGAACCAGAGCTGGGCGAAATCCTTGACGATCCAGCGTTGCCGCATGAACAGCCCCGGCAGCTTGCTCACGCGCGCTGCGTCGATCAGCCGCACGTCGATCGCCGGCGTCAGCGTCACGAAAAAGTGGCACAGATACAGATCGCGATGGTGCAGCCCGCGCTCGTGCAGCAGAGCCGCCAGATCGGCGATCGGATTGAGCACCGTCGCAAACGGCGTCCCCGATTCGATCAGCTTGTCGGCCGGTCGATATCCCGCCAGGTCTTCCACGGCCACAAAACTGCGCAAATCCGCCCCTCGCCCCGACGCCACCAGCCGCGCCGTCGGCACGTTCGCCGCCGCCAGCAGCCGCAATCCCTGCACTTCGCAATCGGCATCCGTGGGCAGGGTTTTGCGAGGCGGAAAGCGTTTGATATGCAGCCGGCTGACGCCGCCGCCTTCGCGCGGAATATCCAATATGCAGTTCTCCCGATCGTCCAGGGTGCGCCAGGGTTTGACCTGTTCGCTGCCAAAGACGAAATCGAGATCGAATCCGATCGGATCGAGAATGGGTTTCCATTCCGGATCGATGCTCAGGATCGGCGTAGCCGCTGTCCCCATGCGGGGGATTCTACAGGGAATTGGCCGGGGCATACACCCGTCGCGGTAATGAGTCTTGCGGAAAAGCGCCCGTGTCCAATTTCAAGCCGCCTCACGCTGTTTGCAACGGCATGCGCGTGATATGATTCGGGTTCGGGAGTTGCGGTATGTCCACTCTATCCATTACGCCGCTGGCATCGCCCTTGCACATCGACGAGGCGGGCGTGGTGCGGGTCGGCCCAACGCGCGTCATCCTGGACACACTGGTCGGGAGTTATCGCGACGGCAACACGGCCGAGGAGATCGTCCAACAGTTTTCATCGCTATCGCTGGCGGATGTTCACGCGGCCATCGCCTTTTACCTGACGCATGTGCCTGAAGTGGAAGTGTATCTGCAACAGCGCCAGGCCGACGCCGCGGACACCCGCCGCCGGGCACAAGCCGCGTGCGACCAGCACGGTCTGCGCGATCGCCTCTTGGCTCGTCAAGCGGCCAGAAAGCCGGGACCGTGATTGCGTTCCTGGCCGACGAGGATCTGAACGGGCGCATCATAAACACGTGCGCATCGGCGAAGCGATTTCAGACCTTGCTCCGATCGCGACATGCGCCGAACCGCACGAACTTGCCGGGCAGATATGGTATTTACCGGTTTAGGCTCTGTCTGCAAGCCCGATGTCGTCGAAAACCGGCTTCCGCTCCGGATCAATATTCAATCGTGCTGGCCGCTATCGCCATGAACGGATTCTACTGGCAATGGGGCGGGACATATACCCGGCAAAGGCATCGCGACTCGTTGAGCAGGCTTTGGTATAATCTCGCCGACTATTTGGAGACGCACAATGGGCCTCTGCAAATATTGTGGCCGAGACGCGGGCCTCCTACGCCATGTCCACGCCGATTGCGAAGCGCAGCACCACTTGCAATTGCAAAAGCATGACGCGGCTGCTGCGGAAGCGGTCCTACTGGTTACCGCCTACGTCGAAAAGCAGATCGATCACGCTCAACTGGTCGCCAAGCTCCGCGACATGGAATCGCAGAAACTGATCGCTCCGAGCGAAATGCGTCCGGTACTCGTCCGGGGGTGGGAAACGGCGATCGACAACATGCTGGCGAAGGGCATCATCAGCGCCGAGCAAGAGTCGCGACTCTCGTCACTTTTTGGCGAGGTGAAGATTACGAGTGAAGAAGGGAACGCGCACGGTGCGATAGTCAAGCTCTGGAAAGCCGGAATACTGCGTGCGGTTATGGAAGGCGATGACCTCAGCGCGCACAATTTCGACCCCGATCACCAATTGAACTTCAATCTCCTCGCTGGCGAAACTCTGCTTTGGGCGTTCGCGGGCGTGGAATACTTTGAGGAACGGACCCATCGCCACACCGTCGGCGGCTACGCTGGCATTAATGTTCGCGTGGCCCGTGGTCTTTACTTCCACACCGGAGGTTTCCGTGGACACCCTGTGGAGAGTACTAGCCTCGACCACATCGATAATGGCGGGCTTGGCATCACGAATAAAGGGATCTATTTCGCCGGGCCGGCGAAGGTCTTTCGCGTGCCCTACAAGAAGATCGTGGCCTTTGAGCCTTTCTCCAATGCCGTGCGAATCACAAAGGACTCAGCCAATGCCAAGGCCCAAGTGTTTTCCGTCGAGGATTCATGGTTTGCCTTCAATCTAATGAAGAATTTGGCGGCCGTGGCAAGCTGAAGAGCCCTCGTCGCTGCTCGAAGGGAATGTCATGTCAAAGTGGTATGTGGTCCAGGGCGCTCGGCGCGACTCTGGCGAAGAATTGGAACTGACGATCGAGGCGGACGACACCGCCCAGGCTGAGCAAATAGCCAACGTTCGCGGGTTGTTCGTATCCGCCGTCTGCCCGGCGGATTCGAATTCGCGCATGCCGCCGTCGGGCGCGGCTGGAAGCGATGTCGGGGCGCCAGTTTCCATCTTTGACGCCGCCCAGAATGGTGACCTCGCGGCGGTCGAATCGCTCTGCATGGGCAACCGCGCCCTGTTGCACGCCCGGGACGACCATGGGCAGACTCCGCTGCACTTGGCGGCATTCGCTGGGAGAACGCCGGTCGCGGAATGGCTTCTGGCGAAAGGAGCAAACGTCAACGCAGAGGTGGAGAACGGCCATACTCCTCTGCACGCCGCGGCGGTTAACGGCCACCCACATGTGGTTCGACTTCTGCTAGCCAAAAACGCGCGGGTCGACGCAAAAACCAATTCTGGGCAAACACCGCTGCACTTTGCGGCAGCCAGCGGGCACGCGGACGTGGCCCAGGCACTGCTAGCCGGCGGTGCCGACGCCGACTCAAAGGACGGCAAAGGATGCACGCCACTGCATCTTGCCGTGGACAAAGGGCACACTGATTTGGTGAAATTGCTGTTGGAAAACGGGGCCGGCCTCTCTGCTGAAACGGGCTCCGGCCTGACGTCGCTGTGGATCGCGGTAGCTAACGGTCGCGCGGACGTTGCGGCGCTTCTGCTAGAGCACGGAGCCGATGTCAACTCAAGAAACGAGGAGGGATACACGCCCCTTGTCGTGAGCGCGATAAACGGCCAGGAAGAGATGGTGAAGTTGCTCATAGCCTGGAAGGCCGACGCCAGCGTCCGCCTCGAATCGGGCCTGACGTTGTTGCACACGGCAGCTCTTAATGGCAATACAGTTCTTGCCGAACTGCTTCTTCGTGGCGGTGCCGCTGTCAATGCGAAAACGGACTCGGGGATAACTCCGTTGCGTGTTGCGAACGCAAACGGCCACACCGGGATAGCGCATATGCTGTGCCGCCATGGTGGCCGCGAGTAGCCCGGTGCGGCGGCCTTGGCAGTCGAGCGCGCCGCATCGGAGTCAGGGCTATTTGATTATGGGTGTCGACGCTGATTGATTCTCGCGCAGCCAGTTCCATAGCGATTTCGGCATCCAGCCCTGGCGGTTTTTGATATCAAGACAAACGATGAAGATATGCCCGCCCTTGGCGCTGCGTGCCAATGAGCCGAGTTTCCCATACAGGTATGATGCGTCGCGATCCGTATATATGATCCAGCAGTTTTGACTGTACCTGATCCAGTTATCGAACTGGTTCAGCGCGTTTTCCACCTCTGTTCCTGTGGGGTCCAATCCCGGTGCCTCCAACATCATGTGATAGAATTTATGCATTGGCGTCCTCGATATTCGGATCGTCGGAATGGATCGGCGAGGCGGGCGCGGGCGGAGGTGTTTGCTCCGGGTCGGTAGTGTCCGGTTCCTTTACTTGGGGCGTGCCGGCAACTATTTTCTGGTTTAGTATCTGCTGTTGGACATTCATGAAGCTGGCGACAACGCTCGTAAATTTCTGCCTCAACTGTTCTGCCTCCGCTTTTGCCGAGGTTGCCTCTTCTCCTTTTGCCCTCAGTTCGCGCTTAAGAATCAGAATATTCGAAAGGCTGAGGCTATCGAAAGATTCAGACAGGATTACCACCGTCATCAATAGGAGAAGCCAAAGCGCGTCCATGGTGATTGGAAATCCGCCGCGCGAAAAAAAGCTGATGAGTAGCAGCAATAGCAGCAGTCCGAGGAAAATGTCGGCCCGTTGCCGCGTGCGGACGGAACTGGAAGCCTGACTCGCGTTGGAACTACCAGGCGGTTGCGGACCTCCTGACGGATTCGGTTTCACGGTCGGCGCTGAAGATGGCTGGCTCATAGCTAGGTTTTGTACAACGATTCACATCCGGTTGCCAGATAATTTTGCCGTCTTAACCATCGCGGGAAAAAAGAAAATCAAGACGGCCCGTGCCCGGTATGGCACCTCGCGCGGAGCGCGTTGGGTCGTCGCGTGAGTCCGGCGACGGCTCGACGACCGTAATGAGCGCGGAGCCGCTGTCGCTCTTGGGCGATAATCGTCTCGGCGTCGAACGCACGGCACTGGCCGCGCCTCAGTTCATCGAGTCCCCGTCCCACTTCCCGGCGCAGATATATCTCGTGTTCCGGCGTGAATTCCTCCCGCTCTTTCAGCGCTTCGTTGACGATGTCGCTGGCGTCGGCATAGTGCAGGGTTCTGACCTTGTCGGCCACGAACTTCTCAAGCTCCGGCTTTAGCAGAACATCCATCGGATCACCTCGCCTTGTGCTCCTCAGTATATGCTGTTCCGCCCCGGGCGGCCAAATTGGTCCGGGCATTCGAGAAGGCAATGAGCACGACGATCTTCCTTTACGGCGTCGGCGGCGTGCCGTTCGTCGGCTCGCTTGGCGCATCCGCCGGCGACTCAGTCGGGGCGTCGGGTGTGCCGCCGTTGCCGACGACGTCGTCTTCTTTGTCGATCTTGGCCATGGCGACAAGGCGGTCGCCTTCGTCGATCTTGATGAGGCGCACGCCCTGGGCGTTACGGCCGGTTTCGCGGATGTCGCTGACCGTCGTGCGCATGAGAATCCCCTTTTCGGTGATGAGCATGAGTCCGTCGGCGTCGCGGACTGCGGTCATGCCGACGACTTCGCCGTTGCGGTCGGAGGTCTTGATGTTGATGACGCCCTTGCCGCCGCGTTTGATGAGGCGGTATTCGGCCACCGGCGTGCGTTTGCCGAAGCCGTTGACGCAGCCGGTGAGCACCATCATCGTGGCCGGGTCTTGGCCGTGGGGGACGACGATGAGGCTTACGACGCGGTCAGACTCTTCGAGTTCGATGCCCTTGACGCCGCCGGCCGGCCGGCCCATGGCGCGGACGTTGGTTTCATCGAAGCGGATGGCCATGCCGCCGCGGGTGCCCAGAAGAACCTGATCGCCGCCGCTGGTGATCTCGACGCCGATGAGTTCGTCCTTCTCCTCCAGCCCGATGGCGATAAGTCCGCGGCGGGAGATGTTGCCGTAGGCGCTCAGGGCCGTCTTCTTCACCACGCCTTTGGCGGTGGCAAAGAGCAGGAATTGTTCGGCCTTGTCGAAATCGGCGATGGCCAGCACGTTGGTCATCTTCTCGTCGGGGAGCATGTCCAGGAGATTGGCGATGGCCCGGCCGGGGCTGGTGCGCGACATCTGCGGCACGTCGAAGACGCGGCGTTCGTAGACGCGGCCCTGGTTGGTGAAGAACATGAGGTGATCGTGCGTGTTGGCGACAAAGAGGTGCTCGACGAAATCGCCCTCCTTGGCCTCGGTGCCGCGGATGCCGCGCCCGCCGCGTTCCTGGCTGCGATAGGTCGCAATCGGCAGCCGCTTGATATAGCCGTCGTGGCTGACCGTCACGACGACATTCTCGCGGGCGATCAGGTCTTCCATGTTCAGCGTCGCGGCCGATTCGTCGAAGCTGGTGCGGCGATCGTCGCCGTACTTCTCCTTGATCTCGAACGTGTCCTCGCGAATGATGTCCATGAGCACATCGCGGCTGGCGAGAATGCGCTGGAATTCCGTGATCTTCTCCGCTTCGGCGTTCAGTTCATTGACCAGTCGCTCCAGTTCCAGGCCGACGAGTTGAATCAACTGCAATTTGCCGATCTGTTCGGCCTGGGCCTGGGTGAGGCGGAGGAATTTCTGCTGGCCGGGATCGTCGGGATAGACGCCGGCGCCGTACGTCTGGTACTTGCGCGGGACCAGCGTGGCGATGCGATCGGTGGGGGCGGCGACGGCGATGCGGAAGGCCCGTTCGCGCAATTTCACGATGGCTTCCTCGCGCGTTTTGCTTGAACGGATGAGCCTGACCACTTCATCGATATCGCAGACGGCGTAGACCAGGCCTTCGAGGATGTGCTCGCGCTGCTGGGCGCGGCGAAGCTCGAATTTGGTCCGCCGGGTGATCACGTCCTGGCGATGTTCGATGAAATGTTCGATCAGTTCCTTCAGACCCATGGTTCGCGGCTGGCGATGGACCAGGGCGATGTTGATCATGCTCACCGTGACCTGGCACGGAGTGAACTGATAGAGCTGATTGATGACAATGTCCGGATCGGCGTCGCGCTTAAGCTCAATGACGATGCGGCAGTCGTGATCCCGCCCGCTTTCGTCGTTGATGGCGGAAATGTCGCGAATGCGGTCGGTTTTCACGCACTCGGCCACGGATTCAACGATGGTGCGGCGGATCACGCCGTAAGGCATCTCCTGGACGACGATCTGGCTGCGGCCGGCCTTGACCTGTTCGACCGCCAGCTTGGCCCGGACGGCGATCTTGCCACGGCCGGTTTTGTAGCCGTCGATGACACCGTCCCGGCCGCAGATCACGCCGCCGGTCGGGAAATCCGGGCCGGGGACGATCTGGAGCAGATCGGCCAGAGTGCAATCGGGGTGATCGATGACATGGACGATGGCGTCGCAGATTTCGCGGAGATTGTGGGGCAGGAGATTGCAGGCCATGCCGACGGCGATGCCGGTGGAGCCGTTGATCAGGAGATTGGGGAATTTTCCGGGCAGGACGGTGGGTTCGACGCGGGTGTCATCGTAGTTGGGCTGGAATTCGACGGTGTCCTTGTCGAGGTCGAGGATCATCTCCTGTTCGACGGCGCTGGGGCGGGCCTCGGTGTAACGCATGTGGGCGGGCGGATCGCCGTCGTTGGAGCCGAAATTGCCCTGGGCCGAGATCAGCACATGGCGAAGATTCCATTTCTGGGCCATGCGAACCAGCGTTGGATAGATGACCGCCTCGCCGTGCGGATGGTAGATGCCCATCGTCTCGCCGCAGATGCGGGCGCATTTGACGGGTTTGGAGGCGGCGCGCAGTCCCAGGTCGTTCATGGCGACGAGGATTCGCCGCTGGGACGGCTTAAGCCCGTCGCGGACATCGGGCAAAGCCCGGTCCATGATCGTGCTCATCGCGTAGGTGAGATAGCTGTCCTGAAGCTCCTGTTCGATCTGCAATTCTTCAACCCGATTACTGGGCTCGGGAGGCGTGGTTTCGGCCATAAACTCCGCTCTGAAATCGAGCCGCCGGCCCGAACGAAACCCGCATCGGCGCCGGCAAACTCAAGGCGGTTTATTCTACTCGAAAACCGCGCAGGCGGAAAGGCATTGAACCGGAATAAATGGCCCGAACCGAAAGGAAAAACGCGGCTATTTCCCCGCCTCCAGCCGCACTTCATGACTCTCGATGACGTCGACACCATCCAGCGTCAGGGCGGTGTGGTTGTCGCCGAATTTGAGCTTGGAACGGTCGGTGATGTAAATGGGCGCATCGTCACGCAACGGGAGAATCTTGAGCACCAGGCCATCCTGATACACGGCCGGGTCGCAGCGGCGCAGACTGATTTCAAAGGGCCGGGTGTTGTAGAAATCGTCCTCAACCAGCTTGTCGCCCAGATAGGCTCGGATAGCGTCGCCGGTATAGCGCACGCGCAAACGAAGTTCACGGCCGGCGGCAATGCCGGCGGGAAGCTTCACTCGCCAAACGGCCGCTTGCGCGAAATCCGCATCCTCCGGCTGCATCGCCATTCCCTGCGCGCGGCCGGGAACGGACGGAGCAATCGGAATCGTGCGGGCCGGGCCGGCGGTTTGCACCTGCTCGATGGCGGCCTGCAATGGCGCCGCCGTCGCAATCTGCGGCGAAAACCGGCGGAACAGACCATCATCCTTCGCAGGTACATTACCATGGCCATCAGTCAGACTTGCCGGCGCGGGCAAAACGGCGATGGAACAATCCTGCGGGTCTTCCGCGCGCAGTCGCAATGTCGAACCATCGAGCAGGAATGCTGCGTGGGTCAGGAACAGGCGATCCTGACCCTGCCACGTACCTTTCCAGAGGTCGAAGGCCGTCGCCTCGTCGAGCAGAATGATGACGTGGTTCTTTCCGTCTTTCCCGTGCAGGCGGATGGCCGCGTTCCGGCCGCTCTGGACGTTGCGCACACGAATCTGCGAGTTCTCGCTGGTGGTCTTCCCGGTGGAATCATCCACCGTGGCGGTTGCGGCATCGAAAGTGAATTCCGCGGGTATCGCGGCCGTCTGTTTGAAGACGGTGTATCGCGTATTCCCGTCATCGACGTGGCAGAGCGGCTGTGCGGTGGCGGAGATGAGCTTGACTCCGCCAAGGTCCATATTGAGGGGCCAGAAGAAGCGGCTGTTGTAGGGAACAGTGACCGGTGCGGATGGCACGGTGATATCGCCGCCGGTGAGCCTGACTCGGAATTGGACATTCTGCTGGTTCGGTTGCGTCGACAAATGCTGATAATGGCTCACAAAGATGTAGCCGCTGGCGCCATCGGAACGGACGGCCCAGTTGAGCGAGGCGCGTCCACCGGGCATTCGCGGCGACATGCCGGAAATTCCGGGCCCGAAGTCTTGCAGGAACAAACCCAGGAGGCGCAGCCAGTGGTAATGCTCTCGCTCCTGCCCGAATTCGCCGAGGGGCGCCTGGAAGTCGTAATTCCTGACCGGTAGATCGTTCCAGTAGTTGGTCGCCTGCGTCTCGTTGAGGTTGGTCAATTTCCCTACGGGATTCTGGCCGCCGTGATACATGTAGAAGCCAAGCAGATTTGTGCCCGAGGCGAGTTTCACCAGGGCCAGGGATTCGGTGTCCTCGGGTGCCATGAAGACGCGCCGGTGATAACTGGGCATCATGCCGGCGCCGAGTTCGCAGGTGCAGGAGGGATAGACACCCCTGAGAGCCGGCGGCGGGGCCTCGCCGGTTGTGGGCCCGGCACCAAGCATGCCCATCGACGCGGCGTCGCCGCCCCGCGCCCCGCCCCGTCCGCCGCCGCGCCCGCCGCCAAGTTGCAGAACGTTATAACCGCCGCCGCGCAGCGAGCGGTCCCAGAAGCCATCCACATAGGATCCCGAAAACGGCACGATTTCGCCGAACGGCGCCTCGCCGCCGGAGCCCCAGCCGGTGCAGGTATACAGCGGCACATCAATGCCCGCGTCGCGAGCAATTCCCTTCAGCGTCATCAAATGCCGGGTGGGGCCGCTGTATTCGTTTTCCACCTGAATGGCGATAACCGGCCCGCCGTCTTTCCACAGAAGTCCCTGTGTCTGCTGGGAGATTTGCCCGTAGAGCTTGGTCACGTAGCCGAGATAACCGGGATTGTCACGGCGCAGTTCAAACACTTTGTCGTCGCCCATCTTCTGTAGCCAGTTGGGGAAGCCGCCGTTTCGCACTTCGCCATGACACCACGGGCCAATCCGCAGCAGCACGTCCAAACCGATTTCCCGGCATGTTTCCAGGAATTTCCGCAGGTTGCGCTGGCCGGTCCAATCCCATGTGCCCTGGACCTCCTCATGGTGAATCCAGAAGATGTAGGATGCCACGACGCTGACGCCGCCAGCCTTGATCTTGAGCAGTTCGTCTCGCCATTCCGAGTCCGGGCATCGCGCAAAATGAAACTCACCCGAGATGAATACCCACGGCTGGCCGTCGCGCAGCAAGCTCCGGCTGTCCAGCGTCAACGTATGGCCGCCGGGTGCGGTGGCCGTTCCCATATGAAAGCCCGCCGACGTCGCCGCCGCGGGACGAGCCGATGCGTCGAGCGTAAGCGCATCGGCCACGGTCGGCGCGGGAATCGGCGCTGCCGCGGCCGGACTGGCGGGCGCCGTGGTGTCGGCCGCGAAAGAGGGCAGCAGCGGCAAACTCGCGGCGAATCCGGTCAAGATCGCGGTTTTCTGAATGAATTGACGCCGTGACAGGTGGTTTTTCATAGGGTGGCGTCAAGTGTAATGACGCCCTTGAAGACTTCAACATGACCCTGGTCGCCCTTGCTCGTGTCCGGCATGTTTCTAACGGTTTGATTCCTTCCATCGCCTTTGGGTATGGGATGCTTTCTGGACCGCTATTGCCATGAGTATTAGGATGACGATCGCGACTCTGGTCCCCACATAACAGGATCATTCCCCATGCTCATCGGATTCATCGGCGGCTGCGGACATCATTACCTGCGCGAACTCGTCGAACGCAAGGTCGCCACGGCGGTCGTCTGCGGCGATGGGCATGACGACCCGGCCGCCAAAGCACTGGCCGAGCGGTTGTCCGGGGCGCACTACTACGACACGGCCGAAGCGATGCTCAACGTCGCCCGGCCGCAGGTGATCAGCGTGGGAGCGGTTTACGGCTACAACGGTGATTTCGTGGCCGCGGCGCTGGAGCACAACCTGCCCGTCGTCTGCGACAAACCCATCGCCGCATCGACGCAGCAGCTCAACCGCATCCGCATGTTGTGCATCCCCGGCCGGCATTTGGTTACCGAATTTGATGCCCGAGTCCGGCGGGAATTCCGCGCCGCACGCAAGGCCGTTGTCGATGGCCTGCTGGGCACCGTCGTCCTGGCCGTCAGCCAGAAAAGCTATCGCTGGGGCACTCGGCCCGCCTGGTACGCCGAGCGAGTGAGTTACGGCTCGACACTTCTCTGGGTCGCCAGCCACGGGATCGACTTCATCCGTTTCGTCACCGGCCGGAAGTTCACAACCGTCACCGCGCGACAGGCCAACACCATCCGCCCCGATTTCCGCGCCCCGGGCTCGCCGCACGGGGCCGAGGATTATGCCGTGTGCATGTTCGACGTCGATGGCGGCGGGGCGGCCGTGGCGCATGTCGATTACCTCCGCCCCGACGCCGCCGGCACCCACGGCGACGACAGGCTCCGCGTGGCCGGAAGTAAGGGTGTCCTGGAAATCCGCGATGGCCGGTGCATGCTCACCACCAGTGACCATGCCGCCCAGGACATCACAGAAACTGTCCCGGCGATGGACCTGGCCGGCGAACTTCTTGCCGCCGTCCAAGGCGGCAGCACCGATCTCTTCAGCACGGCCGAATCGTTGCAGATGGCGGAGATCCTGCTCAAGAGCCGAGAAGCGGCCGACACGCTGACGACGATCGGAATCTAACATACGATCAACGCGGGTTCTGAGCGACGACCGCGAAACCTCAAAAAATCATCATCATGCTTAGATGAATCAATAAAAACTTGTTTTGCAATAGACGTTGAATCTGCTGTTTGGGCCGGTACACTCCCGCCGTCATTTCTCAAGCGAAAGGAGATCGTCATGCGGTCAGCTCTATGGACAATTGTAGTTGTGCTTTGCCTCGCGCCCGCCATTTCCTATGGAGGCACGACGGCCGCGAACTCGTCTCCCTTTGCGGCGCTGGACCAGCCGGTTGCAACGGAGTCGCCCAATCCGTCGACGGTGAACCAGGGCGCCCTTCACTTTGACCTGGGCGCCGATTATGGAAACGCCGACTTCTTCCGCGGAATTCGCCAGCCGGTGAATTCCCCGGCGATTCAAGGCTTTGTCGACGTGCATTTCGATATTTGCAAATTCGGCGATCTGGCCGTCGGTTCCTACTTCGGATACCGCAACGGCGGCGCGGAAAAGAGCCACAACGGCGCGCCCCTGACCGATTACCTTCAGGAGGGGTTCGTCGGCGCCAATCTGCAATATCACGCGTTCTCGCTCGATGTGGGGTACATCGAGCATCACTCACCGGATGGTACGTTTGCATCTCAAGATGAAGTCGGCGCCCGCCTGGATTATGACGATGCCGACCTGATGAAGCAGTGCCATATTCCGCTGCTCCTGCATCCGCACGTCGAGCTCTTCCGCGAAGTGCTCGATCAGAGCGCCTTCCTCTCCACGCGCAGCGAGCCCGCCAAACAAAACAGCTACCTGGAAATCGGAATCGCCCCGCAGCACCGCTTCGACATCGGCTCCAGCGGCGCCTGGACCGTGAACGTGGCCATGCCCGTCACGGCGGGGATGAGCTGGGACAACTACTATTCGCTCACTCCCACGGCCAAGCCCAACTTCCTGGGCTTCGTTTCGGTCGGTGCGATGGCATCGGTCCCCCTGCCGGTGCCGGCCAAATTCGGCGCCTGGGAACTCCGCGGCGGCCTGACCTATGTCAACGACACGGCCCAGGGCGCCCGCCAGGTCGACCACAACCACGCCGATTTCCTCACCGCGGGCGTGGGACTGGAAATGCACTACTAACTCTGGCCCCGCCGCCAAACCACCAGAAGCCTCTTCCGCTGGCAATATCCCGCGCCGGCCGCGCATCGCCGAAGCCCCTTCGCCTCCCTTCGCCTCCCACTTGACAGCCCTATATCAAAGTGATATCACTTCAATATCTCAACAAGGAGTGCATCATGATTCAGGAACGGGAATTGAGGGTTCACGGCGGGATCGGGCCGCTGGCCGCGGGATTGGTGATTTTTCTCGGCGGTGGTGTAGGCGGCGTGGTCGCGGCCGTCGCATGGAATGAGCCCGGGCTCATCGCCGCCGCTGTCATCCTGGCCGTTCTCGACGTCTTCTTCCTGAAAGGACTTTTCATCGTCAATCCCAACGAGGGAATGGTCCTTCAGCTCTTCGGGAAATACGTCGGCACCGTCAAGCATGCGGGGCTCAAGTGGGCCAATCCGCTTTATCTGCATCGGGCCGTTTCGCTGCGGGCGCGCAATTTCGAAAGCGCCAAGCTCAAGGTCAACGACCACGATGGAAACCCGGTGGAAATCGGCTGCATCATCGTCTGGCGCGTCAGCGATACGGCCGAGGCGACCTTCGAAGTGGACGACTACAAGCAGTACGTTCACGTGCAGAGCGAGTCGGCCGTCCGTAATCTGGCGACACAATATCCGTACGATGCCCATCAGGAGGGGCAAATGTCGCTGCGGGCCAGCACGGCGGAGATCGCCCAGCAACTGCAAAGCGAGATTCAGGCACGGCTGGTGAAAGCAGGCGTCACCGTGGTCGAGGCGCGGATCAGCCACCTGGCGTATGCGCCGGAGATCGCGGCGGCGATGCTGCGCCGCCAGCAGGCCAGCGCCATCGTCGCGGCGCGCAAAAAGATCGTCGAAGGCGCGGTGGGCATGGTCGAGGATGCGCTGGAACTGCTGCAAAGCAAGCACGTGGTCGAGCTTGATGAGGATCGCAAGGCGGCCATGGTCAGCAATCTGCTGGTCGTGCTCTGCGGCGACAAAGAGGCTCAGCCCGTGGTCAACACCGGCTCGATCTATCAGTGATATTCCCGTGGCCGACCGCAAGCCCTTTCTTCTTCGCATCGATCCGGCCACGCTGGGCGCGATCCAGCGCTGGGCGGATGACGACCTGCGCAGTCTCAATGGCCAGATCGAATTTCTGCTGCGCAAGGCCCTGATCGAGTCCGGCCGCAGCAAACCCCCGCCGGGCCAGCCGCGGATTCCGCCGAGCCAGCCGAAAGTCGAAGGATGATGGACATGAGAATCCTCAGCTTCAATCAGTACCCGGACTTCACGCCGGAGCGGGAATTCAAGGAGTGGTGGGGCAGCAAATTGACCAGCGTTCTGGCGGTGCTGGCGCGGCTCGAACCTGTCCGAGTCATCATGGTTGCGCGGCGCATCAGAAAATGTTCGACGGCCCAAGCCAAGGCGTATGTTGACGGGCTATAGTTGTTCGCCGTGCCTCGCTTGCCGGAATAGGATTGCCGCGGCAAATGCGGGCGTGGTATAGTGGCCTTGCTGTCGCGCGGCGCGCAGTTGATCGCACATGTCCGAGCCGTCGCGACGGCGGCAGGCGTATGTTTGATGGCTCGGCACAACAAGCGGAGATGTTATGTCCATTTCACGTCGCGGATTTCTGAAGACGACAGCGGCTCTGGCGGCTGTCGGGGCGGGTCGATCAATTTTGGGGCAGACTACAATGCCGGCCATGATGCCCGCGACCCGCCCGTCGCCGGGAACGCTGGCGTTCCAGCAAAGTATTCCGGCAGCGCAATGGACGGAGCTGAAGGTCCGTCTTGCCAAGACCAATTCCGACATGCGCAGCCGCGGCCTGCGGAATTTCGCGGGATCGGCCGAGAAAGTTATCACCGGGTACCCATACAACGAATATTACGACTGGGACTTGTACTTTGAAAACATGTACATGTCCTACTACGGAATCTGGCCTTACTGTTTTTCCAATCTCAAGTTGTTTCTCGACCGGCAGCAGCCGGACGGATATATCAATCGCAGCCTGATCAAGCAGCGCGACCGTCAACATTTCAAGCCGTTCCTGGCGCAACTGGTCGTATTGGGATGCCGGCAGAACAAGGATGATTTTTCCTGGGTGGCGGGGAATTATTACACGCGGCTGGGGAAATATCTGGACAAGTGGATGTCGTACGATGGGGATGGCAACGGGCTGCCGACGTGGAACTCGGCGGATGAAGCGGGCACCGACAACCAGTGGAGCCGGGCGGGACCGCTGGCGTCGTTCCAGGATGAAGGGGTCGATCTGGCCAGCTACCTGGTGCGCGAGTTCGACGCGATGGCGGTGATCGCCACCGCCCTGGGCAAGCCGGACGACGCCAGACAATACACCGCGCGGTCCCAGAAGCTGTGCCAGCTCATCAACGACGTCTTCTGGGATGAGAAAGATGGCTTCTACTATGATCGCAATGAAAAGACCAAGTCGAAGGTGCCGGTGAAATCCGGATCGGCCTTCATGCCCCTGTTCTGCGGCGCCGCCACGCCCGAGCGCGCCAAACGCATCGTCAACGAGCATCTGCTCAACGAGAAGGAATTCTGGCTGAACTATCCAATAGCCAGCTACGCCAAGACGGAGCCGGATTATTACCAGGGCGACAACCGCAACGAGTGCAACTGGCGCGGCTCGACCTGGGCGCCGTACAACTACATGGCGTTCCACGGCCTGGTCCGCTACGGCATGAGCGATGTCGCCAAAGAACTATCCAAGCGGCTGTTCGAGATGGCGGTCGTCAAGAACACGCACCTGTGGGAGTATTACAATGCCGAAACCGGCGCCGGCCTGGGCCATGCCGAGTTCTGGGGATTCACGGCATTGTATTACATCATGCCGCTGGAGCTGGCCAATAACTACGATCCATCCGACCTGAACAAGCCGCTTGTGCCGTTCATCCCGCAGGAGCTGTCGGTGCCGTTTCAGCCGTGACGGCGGCGGAGTTGGCGATATTGCTCAAGCCGGGGCGGAATCGGGCGCATGGCCTTCGGGCATGAAGAGCACCACGATCATGCCCGGGATGAGCAGAAACGAATTGTACAGAAGCACAACCCGCGAATCGTTCACCGTGGCGAACAGGCCGAAGACGAGCGTGCCGACGGCCGCGGCGATGCGGCCGATGTTGAAACTGAACCCGGCGCCGGTGGTGCGGAGGAGAATGGGAAACAGCGGCGGCAGGTACATGGTGAACAGAGCGAACACGCCGGAGAAGAATCCGACCCACGGCAGCCATCGGAGCATCGAGGCATAATCGCGCGGGATGCAATAGGTTCCGAACATCGTTGTGAAGAATCCCAGGCACATCAGGGCGATGGCCCAGCGATAGCCGAAGAACCGGGCCAGGAACGCGGCGAAGAAATTGCCCGGGATCGACACGCCGATCACCAGAAAGAACGCCGAGCTGACCAGCCTCTGCTTGTCGGCGTCGCTCCAACCGGCCACCTCGCCGAGGCTGCGCAGGTGCTGCACGTTCCAGAACATGAATGCCCACCACGCGGTCAGCAAACACGCGCAGACAATCACCGCCAGTATGGTCGTCCGCCGCACCTCGCCCTTGAAGAGTTCGGTCCAGGACGGCGGTTTGGCCGCGGCGAGCCTGGCGTCATGCCACGCCTGAGGTTCGGGGACCGACTGGCGAATCCAGTAGACGATCAGTGCCGGCAGGACGCCAACCAGGAAGACGAACCGCTCGGGCAGGCGCGCCATTACATACACCGTGAGGCAGGCAACCAGGATGCCGATGTTGATGCCCGCCTGCAGCGCCGCCGACATCCACACCTGCCAGCGCCGCGGCCAGGTCTCCGCGACCAGAGCCGAGCCGACGGCCCACTCGCCGCCGATCCCCAGGGCCGCCAGAAATCGGAAGATGAGCAGGTGCCACCATGTCATCGCGAACACCGACAATCCGGTGAACATCGCGTAGGTCAGGATGGTCAGCCCCAGCGTGCGGCTTCGGCCGATCACGTCTCCGACACGTCCAAAGACGCCTCCGCCCAAAGCCCAACCGACGAGAAAAGCCGCCTGAACCCATGCGCTCCTGACCTTTACGGCCGGATCGGTGGCGCTGGAGGCATGGAGAAGCTGAGCCACAAACGGCGCCGCGACCAGCGTATAGATATGGGAATCCAGCCCGTCAAAGGCCCAGCCGAGCCACGCGGCGATCCCCGATCGCCATTGAGTTGGGGTAAGATCGCTCAGTCGCTCGGCGGGCCGACTTGCAACGGGCGCGGGTGATGAGCCCGGAGGCACGGCCGAGTGAATTTCCGTTTCCTGACGAATGGCCATCTCCCGAAAAACAAGTTCCGCCGGACCACGAACTGAACCCTGTTATTTGTATACTATCACATTCACCATGAAAACCATTACCGCCATCGCGGGATTGCTGTGCGTTTTCGCAGTTGCCCACCGCGGATTTGCGCAATCGCCGGTGACCATTTCATCGGATTGGCTGATGCAGGATATCGCCCACGTGAAGACGACGGGCGAGGCGATTTCCCGCGTCGGCTACGCGACGGATGTGTACGCGCCGGGGCCCTATTCGCCGCCGCCCACCGCCACCGCCAATCCGCCAACCGCATCACTGATTCCCGACGCCGTTCGCTACTTCAGCGGCGGCGTCGGACTGGGCGGGACGAATTGGCCCGCGCAGCCGGAGAAGAACCGGCCGAATTATTCCTCGCAATGGGCGCAGGCGCCCGGCCCGTCATCCTCGGCCTGGTACAAGGCCACCGTGCCGGGAACCGTCCTGGCCACGCTCGTGAATAATAATGTGTACCCCGAGCCTCTCTACGGCGAAAACAACCGGCCCAACATCATCCCGGAAAGTCTCTCGCGCACATCGTATTGGTATCGAACCGAATTCACGGTTCCGGCCGGCTATGCGGGCAGACAGGTCTGGCTGAATTTCGACGGCATCAATTACATCGCGGATGTGTGGGTGAACGGGAGCAAGGCGGGGACGATCAAGGGGGCATTCATCCGTGGGAATTTCAACGTTACAGCGATGGTCAAGCCCGGCGAGAAGGCGGCCGTCGCGGTGTTGATCAGGCCGCCATCGCATCCGGGCGACCCGTGGGAGAAAACGGTGGCCAACCAGCGCGGTCCCAACGGCGGCGGGACCAACGGGCCGCTCGGTCAGGACGGGCCGACGTTTGTCGCGTCCATCGGCTGGGACTGGGTTCCCGGCATCCGCGACCGGCAAATGGGCATCTGGCAGGCGGTGACCATGTCGCAATCCGGGCCGGTGATCATTGAGAATCCGTTCGTCTTCACCGATCTGCCGCTGCCGCGCATCGACTCGGCCGACGTATCAATCGAGGCGACGATCCGGAACATCTCCGACACGGCGCAGACGGGCGTGCTGAGCGGCAAGCTTGGGGATATCGCGTTTCAATCGGCGCCGATCGCGCTGGCGCCCAGAAGCGAAGAGCGGATCAAGGTCAATCCGCAGAACGCGAGGCAATTGCGCATAAACAATCCGAGACTCTGGTGGCCCAATGGATACGGCGATGCGTATCTCTATCCGCTGCATCTCAGTTTCGACATCAAAGGCGTTTCATCGGATGCCAAAGACCTGAAGATCGGCATCCGCAAAGTGACATATTTTGTAGACGGCTCGACCAACCTCACGCTGTCGGTCAACGGCGTTCGCGTCTTCGCCAAGGGCGGCAACTGGGGAATGGACGAGGCGCTGAAGCGCATCCCGCCCCAGCGACTGGAGGCGCAAATCAAGATGCACAAGCTCGCCCATTACACCATCCTCCGCAACTGGGTCGGCCAGAGCACCACCGAAGACCTCTACGACCTGTGCGATCAATATGGAATCATGGTGTGGGACGAGTTCTTCCAGGCAAATCCGGCCAACGGCTTGAATCCGCTCGATGTCGATGTCTATCTGGCGAACGTGCGCGACAAGGTGCTGCGGTTTCGCAACCACGCGTCGATCGTGGTCTGGTGCGGCCGTAATGAAGGCGCGCCACCGCCGGAGATCGATCGCGGCAATACGCAGATCATCAGGGATCTGGATCAGACCCGCTACTATCAGTCGAGTTCGACGGCCGGCAACGGCGTGGTTTCCGGCGGCGGCGGCTATGGCTGGCGCCCGCCGCACGGCTTTTACGGCCTCTATCCCGCGTTCAACACGGAAGTCGGCAGCGCGTCGATACCCACGCTTGAGGCCATCCAGTCCTGGATGCCGGAAAAGGACTGGTTCGACAAGAATTTCCCCAACGACGACTGGGCCGAACACGATCTGGTGACCGGCAACGGCAGCCCGGCCGGCAATCCGTTCCATGTCGCCATCGCCAAACGCTATGGGTCGTACACCACTTTGGCCGATTTTGTCCGCAAATCGCAAATGGCGGATTACGAGGCGTTTCGCGCCATGTACGAAGCCCGCCTCTTCCGCATGTTCAATCCCTGCACGGCGGTCATCACCTGGATGAGCAACCCCGCCCAGCCGTGCCTGGTGTGGCAGATTTACGATTATTCCCTCGAGCCCTTCGCATCGTTCTTCGCGGTGCAGAAGGCGTGCGAGCCTGTCCACATCATGATGACGCAGGACGATTTTCACGTCGGCATGGTGAACAATACGCCAGCAAGCCTGCACGACCTGAAATATCGCGTCCGCATTTTCAATCTCGACGGCACGGGCAAATACGACAAGACAATCGCGATCGCATCGTCGCCCCCGTCGCAGACACAGGATTTGGGCGGGATTCAATTCCCGGCCGGATTGTCCGCGGTGCATTTCGTGAAGCTCGACCTGGTCGATTCCGACAACAAGGTCATCTCGGACAATTTCTACTGGCGGGAGACTGCGCCAGATGATCTGACCGCATTGGACACGCTGCCGGATGTCAATCTCGACTGCACAGTTGTCCGCCACGACGCCGGCGGCAATTGTCTGCTCGACGTCACGCTGTCGAATCCCACGCAAAACGTAGCGGTGATGGCGCACCTGCAATTGCGCAATGCCCGAACCAACCTGCGCGTGCTTCCGGTGTACTACTCGAACAACTATGTCTCCCTGCTTCCCGGCGAGCGTACGACCATCACGATCGAAGCAGCTTCAAGAGACCTCGGCAGCGATCTCCCGCTGGTGGTTCTGGACGGCTGGAACGTGACGACCACCGACAGGACCTTCCCCGACAACGGCTCGGCCGCCATCGCGACCAACGCCCAGGCGCACGTCGATCGGGCGGCGGGTCGATGAAACAGGCTGCGAAGTTCGATTGAGCAAGTTCCGCACCGCGAATCCCACGGTGTCAGCCCTCGCCGATGGCGCTGGCGATGGCGTGGGTTTCGATGTGGCTGATGCTGATGTGCCACGCGCGGATGCCGCGCTCGGCCGCGATCTTCCGGCAAAGACCGGTGAGTTCGACAATCGGCTGGCCGGAAAGCTGGTTGGTGATCTGGATGTCCGTCCAGGCGATGCCGCCGCTCCAGCCGGTGCCGAGGACTTTGAGGATGGCCTCCTTGGCGGCGAAGCGGCCGGCCAGGTGCTCGACGCTGCGGCGGGAGCGGGCGTTGCAATACGCCTGTTCGGCGGGCGTGAAGCAGCGGTCTAGGAAATGCTGGCCGTGATCCGCCAGCATCCGCCGGATGCGGGCCGTTTCGACCAGATCAACGCCATGCCCGACGATTGCCATGCGGCCACACCTCCAAAAACCTGACAGCCTGCTAAGCGCCTTTTCTTACCGTCGTACCGCATTCCGGACACCGATCTGGACTGGCGCGCAGATCGTAGCCGCACACCGGGCACATGCCGTGCAATCGGCGATTTTTTCGCCTTTGCCGCCGGCGGATGTTGGGCAGTTCAAAAACAACCGGCCGTATCGCAAAGGACAGCGGAGCATAGCGGCTATTCTACTCATCCGCACCTGTCTCTGCATGATCCCGGCCGCTTGCGGCGCCGCACGGCCGAGGGGAAGATAGCCGGCATGGGACTCAGCGCACGAAATCAATTTGCCGGAACGGTGGTATCGGTTCGCAGCGGGTCGGTGATGAGCGAGGTGGTGATCGACATCGGCGGGGGTCACCAGATCGTTTCGCTGATCAGCACGTCGTCGGCCAAGCGGCTGAAGTTGAAAAAGGGAGCGAAGGCGACGGCGGTGATCAAGGCGACGGAAGTGATCGTCTCGACCGATGCCGCGCCCGGCGAAGGCGAGCGGGCATGAAACGCTCGGCCGGTCCCAAGCGACGGGTTGCGGCGAGCATGATGCGCGCCCGACAGACGCGGGGCCGAATCTGGATCGAGTCGGCCGGCCGGGCCGTCTTCACTGATGCGGCCGCGGATCTGATCGAGCAGATCGGCGCGTGCGGGTCATTGTCGGAGGCGGCGCGGCGGCTGGGGTTCAGCTACCGGCGGGCGTGGATGCTGCTGGACCGCACTAACCGGGCGTGGCCGCGAAAGCTCGTCGTCAGCACCACCGGCGGGCGTCGCGGCGGAGGCGCCAGCGTGACCGAACTGGGAACGTTCGTCCTGCGAACTTATCGCGATCTGCAATTGCAACTGGAACACCTCCTGGACACGGCCGGGGATCCGTTCGCAGCGGGGGTGTAGATGGTGCGGGCGTGGGACTGCGGCGCAGCCGCGGGAAGATCACAGCGCCAACTGGAACTGTACGCGGGCGACAAGTTCCTCGTGGCCGTTGCTGACCAGAACGCCCGAGCCGTTGTCGTCAACCGGGGATCCGTTGGGTAAGTACATGCCGTCCACGGTCAGTTTGGCGTTCTGGCCCTTGAAATAGTAGTTCACGCCGACGGTGAACTCATGCACGGTGGTCTGGGTCCTGGCGGCAAATTCCTTGTCGTCGAAATGGAGATAGTCGTAGCGGCCAAACGGCTCGAGATTGGTTCCGCCGATCAGATAACTGATCTGGGCGGCAGCGCCGCCGTCGTAGGTGTTGCCTTCGGAGCCATTGGTTCCGTTGCGGCTGGTATAGTCACCGATGTAGGCTGCGTAGAGCCCCAGCCCCTGGTGATCCCATTGCACGTCGGCGGCCTGGCGGATGGCGTCGGAGGGATCGGCTTCGGTCCAGTCGCCGCCGATGTCGGCGACAAGCAGGTCGTCCTTGTCGTCGTATGCCGTGAACTGGTCGTAGTCCCTCCACTGGCCCATGAACTTGTATTCGGCCCGGGCGCCGATGCCGAAATTTGCCGGCCGGGCCGGATAGCTCGCGAAGTTCATGTCGTTGATGCCGTAGCCGTTGGTGAAATCGGCCTTGACGCGAACCGCGTTCTGATTGTCATAGACGGCCATGGCGCCCTGACTGAAAGCTTCGCCCCTGGCCAGGACGTCATCGAGAAGTGTGCGGTCGGCGGCGAGCAGGGTTCGATCGAAGACCATCTGTTCGTGGGCCAGCGGCGCCTTGAACTGCCCGCCTTCGATCGACCAGGCCGTATTCGGAAGATGGTATTTCACCCATGCGTCGTAGAGCGTGGTTTCTCCGCCGCTGCGATCGGCCTGGACGAATACGCGGTAGGTGAAATCGGGCGAGAAGGCATTCCCGTCCAGGCCAAGCTGCAACCGGCGGGTTTCAAAGCCATTTTCGGTTTCGCTTTCGCCAGGGCCCTTGGCATCGTCGCGCTGGTTGGTGACATCCCGTATTTGCAGCAGGACAAACGGATGCAGCAGGAAATTCCCATCATCGCTGGCAATATAGGCTCCCCTTGACGCATCCCACCCGGCGCCCAGGCCGATGGAAGACATCACGAAACTCTGCCCGTCGGCCTCCTGGATCACGCGCTGGGCCGCGGCCGCCTGCGAATCCGCCGGCGCGGTGGCGGGCCCGGCGGACCGGTCCTGCAGCTCCTTTTCCAATTCCTGGTCGTGCGCCTTCATCTGCTCCATTTCGGCGCGCAACTCCCTGACCTCCTGGCGCAGGTCCGAATCCGGCTGCGTGGCCGGCACTTGCGCAGCCGTCATCCGGCCGGCGAGAGAAACGAACAAGGCGGCGCACGCCGCGCGGACAAAGGCATCGGGCAATTTACTCACGACGGTTCTCCATAAGGCCACATGGTCCGGCGTACCGTTATGTCATTGAGTATATAACGGTATGTTGAAGAAAAAAGAAATGGCGCCGTCGCTGGCGACAGGCCATTTCCCGCATCGAGGGCCCCGCGTTGGCTCTCTTAATATGCGTCGGTGTCGTGGTCGGATTGCTTGACGGCGTGGTCTTCTTCGGAGCTGAAGGTCATGTGCTTCACGCCGTTGTCCTTGAACATGATGGACATGTAAACCTGCTTGGTGGCCGGGTGGGCGGTGGCGCGGAGGTAGAGCTCGAAGATCTGCCGCATGTCGGCCGGAAGGTCGATTTCCGTGGGGTCGCCCTTGTGCCAGACGGTCCAGACCTTGCTGGTTTCCTTGTTCAGGCCGATGTCAAAGACGATCATGTCGCAATTGGTGCGCTCGGGGGAGATATGAATCCACCACCCATCCTTTTTGGCGGCCGCTGGCTGCGTGGTATCCGCGGCAAACACCACGGCCGTCACAAGCAACGCGCCGATCAGTACACACGTCCGCATGAAATTGCGCATGAGAATCTCCTTTGTCCGATGCCTCGGCTGACAGGAACCGACCGTCCACAGCGGCCCGGCCAATCCGGACAGGCAGTCTACCGGAACAACCGCCGAATCGGAACAGGAATCCTGCCGGCCGGCGGTTTCAATTGGCCAGGGTCCAGACGGATTGGCAGATGATCGAAGGCCGTCAGGTAGACAGCATCACGGATTGGCGCTGGAAGCCGATGCGGATATTGCAACGGGAGTGAGGTTGATGAATTGCGGCGGGGAATGGATACCCTGGCCGGCGACGAGGGCGGTGTTGCCAAGGCGATTTGTGGCGGGGAGGAGCACCCCGAACATCAGAACGCCAAAGACGGAAATGGCGACGGCGATCTGGACGGGGGCCACAAGATGCGCGGCTCGGTTGGGCTGGGCTGTGGCTGGCATGGGCGAGGTGGCGGCCGTCGCGTCCTGTGCGGGAGCTTCGTCCGGATCGGCGCGAAGGAAAAGAGCGGCAACGATCTTCAGGTAATACGCGGCCGAGATGGCGGCGTTCAGCATCATCAAGGCCGCCAGCCAATAAAAACCGGCATGAAGGGCCGGTTGCACCAGCATGAACTTGCCCCAGAAACCGACCGTCAGGGGAAGGCCGGTGAGGCTGAAGCAGGCGACGGCCATCGCCAGAGCCAGTGACGTATGGCGATGGCCGAGTCCGGCGAGGTCTTCAAAGGTCTCGGCGGTGGTGGCGGGAGCGGTGTTTCTGGATGGCAAAAGAACAAGCACGCCAAACGCGCCCACGTTCATCAGGCCGTAGATTACCAGATAGAAGAGGACGCCGCGGAGGGCCTGACTCTGCGCCAGTGCCGCGGCGTCGGAGCCCAGCGCACCGGCCGCACCGACCAGGGCCGTCACGCCGACCAGCATGTAGCCGCTGTGGGCGATCGAGCTGTAGGCCAGCACGCGTTTGACGTTGAACTGGAGCAGGCCCAGCACGTTGCCGATGGTCATGGTCAGCACCGCCAGAACCCAGAGCAACTCGACGATCTGGTGCGGAAGCTGCCAGGATTCACCGCCGGCCGCGTAGAGAATGCGGAGCAGCGCGACAAATCCGCTGGCCTTGGGGACGAAGCTGAGGAAGGCCGTCACCGGCGTCGCCGCGCCTTGATAGACATCGGCGGCGTAGACGTGCATGGGTACGACGGCCATCTTGAAGGCCAGCCCGACGATAATCAGCACGATGGCGAGCATTTGCCAGGCCGACCAGCCGGCGCCGGGAATATCCAGCAGAAACTCGAATCGCTGGGCGATGCCGGGATGATCGGTGGTTCCGAAGATCGTGGTCGTGCCGGTGACGCCAAAGAGATAGCTGAACCCCAGCAGCAGCACCGCCGCGGCCATCGCGCCCAGGAAGAAGTATTTGACGCCGGCCTCCTGCGCCACCGCCAGCGGCCGGGAGACCGAAACCATGATGTAAGTGGGAATGCTCGCCAGTTCGATCCCCAGGAACAGGAGCATGAGGTCATTGGCTTCGGCAACGATGAAAAGACCGGCCAGCGACAGGAGCATGAGGGCGAAGAACTCGGCCGTTTCCTCGCCGTAGTCGATCGATGGATTAGCGGTGCCTTCGGCGTTGCTGGGCCAGGCCAAAAGCACGAGCAGCGCGCCGACGGCCGCACCGATGAACTTGACGTATTGGACAAACGGGGTGGTCTGAATCGAATTCCAGGTGGCGTCCGGCGACACGGGGTTATCGGCCGCACTTATGGACGCATTGAGCCTGCCGGCCTGAATTCCCAGCGCGACAACGATGGCGAGCAGGGAGAAAAAGGGAGCGAGTTTACGCGTGGTTGGCTGTTTGGAAATTCCCAGGAGAAACAGCACACAGGCAACCGCTATCAGCAGCAACTCGGGAAGCATCGGACTGAGCAGGGAACTGAGGCTCATAGGTTTACCGTTTGGGAGCTGCCGATGCGACAAAGGTATCGCCGTTGTTGGAATGCGTCGGAGTGGCGGCCGCGACGTTGGCCACGGGAGTAAGAATATCGCTGATCGGCTGGCGCATGGAATTCATGACGCCAAGCGGCATGACGCCCAGATACACCACCGCGATGGCCAGGGGAACGAGAATGCCGATCTCGCGCGGGGAGATATCACCGGGGGGCGGTTCGTATGCGGCCGGTTCATGCGAGTGCGGTGCGTGCGAATTGGGATCGTGCGCGAACGGCGCCGGCGTTTGCGGATCGTGGCCGTGCTCGGGAGTTTTCAGCGGGCCCCAAATAACGCAGGCGAGAAGGTGGAGCATATAGACGGCGCCGAGAATGATTCCGACGGCCGCCAATGCACCAAACCGCCAGCCGAGGTAGCTGCTGGTGAACGCGCCCAGGATGGTGAGGAATTCGCTGACAAACCCATTGAGGCCGGGGACGCCGATGCTGGCGAAGGTGAAGAGAACCATGAAGAAAGCGAGGATCGGCATGCGTTTGGCCAGGCCGGATAGTTGATTGATGTCGCGGGTGTGGTAGCGATCGTAGATCATGCCGACGCAGAGGAACAGTGCGCCAGTCGAGAGGCCGTGGTTAATCATGTAGAGGATGGACCCCTGCAGGCCGACGGGATTGAGGGCGAGCATGCCGAGCACGCAGAAACCGAGGTGGGAGACGCTGCTGTAGGCGACGAGTTTCTTGATGTCCTGTTGCAGCCAGGCGACCAGGGCGCCGTAGAGGATGCCGATGACGCATAGTGTGCCGACGAACTTGAGAAGCTGCGGAAACGCGACGCCATTGGCATCGAGCAGCCCGATCGGCAGCGCCAACCGCAATAGGCCATAGGTGCCGAGTTTGAGCAATACGCCGGCGAGGATGACCGACCCGGCCGTCGGGGCTTCGGTGTGGGCCAGCGGCAGCCACGTGTGGACGGGAAAGAGCGGCACTTTGACGGCAAACCCGGCCAGGAATCCCATGAAAACCCAGAACCTCGCCGTGCCGGACAACGCGGCCACGGCCGTGGCGCCGGAATGCGTGCCGATTCGCGTCGCCGCCACCAGCTCGGAAATGTCCAGAGTTCCGTAGCGCGAACCGAGATAGATGATCGCCGCCAGCGTGAAGACCGAGCCGGTGAATGTAAAGAGGAAGAACTTTCCGGCCGCATAGCGTCGCTGCGGCCCGCCCCAGATGCCGATGATGAAGAACATCGGGATGAGGGTGAGTTCGAAAAAGATGTAGAAGACGATGAGGTTGCGGGAGAGAAACACGCCGAGCATGGCCGCCAGCAGCACCAGCATCCAGGCGTAATATTCGCGCGTGCGGCGGGTGATGGAATCGAAACTGGCCAGGATGGCCAGGGGCATGAGCAGTACAGTCAGCAGCACGAGCCAGAGACTGATGGCGTCCATGCCAAGGTTGAAGTTGACCCAGATCTCCGGGGCGGAAAAACCGGCATAGGCCAGTTGCATGCCTCCCTTGTTGTATTCAAACGTGCAGGCGATGGCGATGCCGATGCCGAGATTGACCAGGCTGACGAACAACGCCCACGATCGTTCCCACGTCGCCGGCACGAACATGCCGGCCACGGCACCGACCATCGGAACAAGAATGAGAAGCAGAAGAATCATGTCGGGGGTTTATCCATGAGCGAAAATGAACAGCAGAATTGCCGCCAGCCCCAGAAGCATGACCGTGGCATAGCCCTGCAAATAGCCGCGCTGTGTTGAGAGCTTGAGTCCGAAGCCGGGCAACTGCGGCAGGAACCCGGCGAATGAGACCACGCCATCGACGATGTACCGGTCGACCAGACAAAACGCCTGGCCGAGTTCGCGAAGCGAATGGATGATCGTGTGCTGATAGAGTTCGTCCACCCAGAACTTGCCGTCGATCCAGCCGGTAACCGGTTGGAGCTTGTCGGCGACCTGCTCGGCTCGCTGGCGATTCTTGAGATGCAGCAGATAGGCCAGCGAGATGCCCAGAATGCTGACAGCGCCGCCGATGACCATGGCCGGCGGGATTCCCCAGCCGGATTCCTTGGCGGTCAGCGGCGTCTCTGGAACGGGTTGACCGAAGAGCGCCGGATCAGGGGCCGGCGTATTCTGCGCGCTGGCCGTCGCCTGGGCCACACCTAGTCCAAGTTGGAACGAAGGGCTGTTCCACAGGAAATTCGCCAGTTTCTCGCCCGGCACATTAAACAGCCCGCCGAAGAGCGCCCCAAAAGCCAGGATAATCAGCGGGAGGATCATGAGCATCGGCTCGGGATTGTGATGCCCGCCGCCGTGCTTTGCGGCTTCATCGGTGGCGTGATGTGCGTCGGCCGGATCGCTGGAGTGCGAGGCCGGACTGGTCGTGTGATCGTCATGCGCCGGGGCGGCGCCGGGAATTTCCGCCGGTGTCGTCGGGACGATCAGCGGGCCTTGAAAGACCTGGAAATAGAGTCGAAACGTGTAATAGGCGGTGAGGAACGCCGTGAACAGGGCTACTGCGCCGACCAGCCAACTGTGCCGCCACGTCTCGGCGATAATCTCGTCCTTGGAGAAGAACCCGCTGGTCAGCGGGAAACCGGCCAGCGCCGCGCAGCCGATCAGCATCAGCAGATTCGTCCATGGGAGCTTGTGTTTCAGCCCGCTCATCTTCCGCATGTCCAGATGTCCGAGCATCGCGTGCATCACCACGCCGCACGACAGGAACAGCAACGCCTTAAAGAAAGCGTGCGTGACCAGATGAAAGATCGCGGCCGTCGGCGCTAAAACGCCCAGCCCGATGAACATGTATCCCAATTGGCTGATCGTGCTGTAGGCGAAGACTTTCTTTAGATCGAATTGCCGCAGCGCGATGAGCCCGGCCAGAAGTGCTGTGAACGCGCCGATCCCCGCCACCGTCGCCATCGCGGCCATGCTGCCCAGGAAAACCGGCCCGCAGCGGGCGATCATGTAAACGCCGGCCGTCACCATCGTCGCCGCGTGAATCAGCGCGGACACCGGTGTCGGGCCTTCCATCGCGTCGGGGAGCCAGACATAAAGCGGAAACTGGGCCGATTTGCCGAACGCGCCCAGCATCAGCAGAAACGGGATGATTTGCAGGGCATTACGCCGCAATTCCGTCAGATAGATCGGATCGGCCGCCATTTGCAGAACGCCCGGCGATTTGAATACGCCGGCCGACGTGGTGGCATAATCAAAAAAGCTGACCGTCCCGAAGGCCAGGAAGGTGACCATGATCCCCAGGCCGAATCCGAAGTCGCCGATCCGGTTGACCAGAAACGCCTTCTTGGCCGCCTCGCGGGCGCTGGGGCGTTCGTAGTAATAGCCGATCAGCAGATACGAACAGACGCCCACCCCTTCCCAGCCCAGATACATCATCACGAAGTTGTTCGCCATCACCAGGATGCTCATCGAGAAGATGAACAGTCCCAGATACGCGAAGAACCGGAAATACCCGGCTTCCCCGTGCATATACCCGGCCGCGTATACCGTGATCAGGAATCCAATCCCCGTCACCACGCAGAGCATGACGGCGCTGAGCGGATCGATCCACGCCTCGGCGTTGACCTTGAAATTGGAAAAGACATCGCTCTTGTCCGCACTGGCGTCGATCCAGGTATACCACGTGCGGATTGCCGTCAGGTCCAAACCCGAATGCCCCTGATGCCAAAGCGATACCATCCCAAACATGAGCGACAGCGACAAAGCCGCCGCCGCGCCCACGCCGATCCAGATCGGCCAATGCGCCAGCGGCCGCAGCTTCCTGGGCGCAAATCCCGCTAATACCGCGCCGATCAGCGGCAGGAGCGGAATCAGGTAGGCGTATTGGACGGCCAGCAACTTATCCATACATCGGCTCGTTCAGTTCGCTCGCGGGCGGATTAGCCCTTCATGTCCCGCCACGCATCGGCATCCAGCGTATTACGGCGACGAAACAGGAGAATAACCAAACCCAGCGCCAGCGACGCTTCGGCCGCGGCGATGACCAGCACGAAAATGACGAACGCCTGGCCCGCGAGGTTGTTGTGATAACGCCCGAATGCGATCAGGTTGATCGCCACGCCCTGAAACATCAGCTCCGTACACAGGAACATCACGATCAGATTCCGCCGGACCATGAACCCGATGAGCCCGATGACGAACATCGCCGCGCCCACCGCCAGATATTGTTCCAGTGCAAATTGCTCCATAGCCGGCTCAATGCTGCGGAAACGACTTTTGTCTCGGGTTGGTGGTGCCGTAAACCGGAATACTGTGCGGATTATCGTCATCGGGCGTACCGGGCGTCGAAACCGTCTCAACGGTCGGCTCAAACTCGCCCGACTCCGCCGGAACGCGACGTCGGGCGATCATGATCGCTCCGACCATCGAAATTGTCAGGATTAGCCCGGATAACTCCAGTGATACCAATTGGTTGGTGAAGATGTAGGTGCCCAGTGCCTGGGTCGGGCCGACCGCGGCAGCCGCAGGCGCGATGACCGGTACCTGGCTTGCGAGCTGACCTCCCGCATCAAATATCAACAGCAACAGCACCGCCAACGTGATGAATCCCACTGCCGTCGCCAGAAGCGGTTCACGGCTGCGGGTGTCGTATTCCGCCAAACCGGCCAGCGGCTTATCGCTGCCGCCGCTCTGCGCCTGTGCCGCCAGCATGATGACGAACACATACGTCACCAGGATCGCCCCGGCGTAGATGATCACCAGCGCCGCCGCCATGAACTGCGCCCATTCCAGCACGAACAGCCCCGCCGTCGCGAACACCGTCAATACGAAATAGAGCGCAGAATACACCGGCCGGGGATGCGTTATAACCCGCACCGCCGCCGTCAGGGCGATCGCGGAAAACACCCAGAAATAGACCCCGCCCTGGGCGCCAAAGGCCCGATCCGCCGTCCGCACCAGCAATGCCGCCAAAATCAGCCCCGCCGCCGCCGCCAGCACGCCGCCGATCTTGCGAACCGGCCCCTCGGCCGCCGACGGCAGCAGCATGTACGTCCCCACCCCGGCGACCACGCACAGCAAGAGAATCGCCACCCCCGGCAAGGGAACCGGCGCGGTCACTCCCATCACTTCCCGTAGCTGCATCACTCCTGCCATTTCAAGGCCGCAAAGTCTAAGAACGCCTCCCCCGCTTTGCAAGTCGGTCTGGTCCACAATCAATGCCGCGGCAGGTTTGTAAGCCGGCCGATCCGGTGTTCTACCGCACGGGGAGAATGAGTATAATCTATTGCCGGTGGAAAGAGGCATCCTAACCGCCTGAGTGGGTGATGCCTTCGGTGGGCTCGGATTGATACTGGATCGGCTAATCGAAAACTGGTCGGTGCCCGCAGGGCCGGATCGTCAGACGGCGTAGTACGATGAGATTTCGCAAACGCATCATCGAATCATCCCCCGCCTCGCCACGGGCGCCGGCGCGGGGTCTTTCGGCCGTGCTTTTCGATCTGGGGGACACGCTCATCGACTACGGCTATATCGATCCGCAGGCGGTGTTCAACGACGGGGCCCGGCGGACATACGAATACCTGCTGAACCAGGGCCACCGCCCGCCGCCGTTCGATCGGTATCGCCGCCGCCAGTATCGCGCTTTGCGCTGGCGATTCGCCTGGTCGCGGCTTCGCAGGCGGGATTTCAACAGCCTGCACGTGCTTCGCAGCCTTTGCCTGGCGATGGATCTGCCGGCCGACGAGAAATCGGTGATCGAACTGGCTTGGCAGTGGTACGCGCCGCTGGAGCACACCTCCCGCATCGAACCGGATTTGATTCCGACTCTGGCGGCGTTTCGATCGGCCGGATTGAAGCTGGGGATCGTGTCCAACACGTTTATCGCCGGGGCCACACTCGATCGGCACCTGGAACACGTGGGCTTGCTGGATTTCTTTCCCGTGCGCGTCTATTCGAGCGAGACCGGGCGGCGCAAACCGGACCGGCGGATTTTTGACCGCGCTCTGTCGCGCATGAACGTGGACGCGCGGCGTGCGATCTTCGTGGGGGATCGGCTGGACACGGACATCGCCGGCGCCCGGCGCGTGGGAATGCGCACCGCCCTTAAGGCCCGATCCGCCGCAACGCGCGGACCGGCGCCCGATTATACGGTGCGGTCGATCGCCGAACTGGCCCCCATCGTTCTGAGTTCGGAACCGGCCGCTCAGACCAACTGATCCAACCCGCCAAACCCCAGCACTTCCTCGGTGAAAAATGGCTCGGCGAATGCGGTGCCGATTCGCGTTCCAAAATACGCGCCAATCGTCCGCACCATTTCGGGAACCGGACTCTTGTTCCAGATGAACTGCGACTGGTAACACGCGACGGCCCGGCTCTTTGTCTCGATTGTCGAACTGATGTCGATGCAGAACGTCGGATTGAAGTTCATGCGCAGATGCGTGCAGTAATAGTAAATGATCCGCCGCGGATACCACGGCTCGCCGGGGATCGTGCTCCTGGTGAGCTTGGCGTCGAACCGCGCATCCTGCGCGATGCGCGTGACCGCGACGTGGTCGGGATGGGCATCGTGCGGATACGGCGCGAAAATCCAGTCGGGCCGGTGTTGTCGGATCACGGCCGCCAGCGCGTGGCGGCTGGGCAGATCGTGCATCACCTGCCGATTTACAAGACCCAGTTGCGATCGATTCACGCCCAGCACTTTGGCGGCGGCGGCGGATTCGCTTTGCCGCACGGCCGGCGATCCCAGTGGCGTCGGCTCGCCGTCGGTCATGTCCAGCAGATGCACCGTATGCTTCTGCGCCGCCAGAAGCGCGATGGTGCCGCCCATGCCCAGTTCCTGATCGTCTGGATGCGGACCGATGACGAGTATGGATGCCATGCGTTTACCGAGGTTCAGTTGCGTAGGGTCCGCATTGCGGACCACAAAAACCGGTCCGCGATGCGGACCCTACCGGAGCTAACTCCCAAGTTCGCGGTACAGCTTATCCAACTCCGCCACCATGACGGAAGTATCAAACCGCGCCAAGGCGAACGCCCGGCCGGCCTGACCCATCCGGCGGCATCGCTCCGGATCGCCCGCCAGGTCCGAGATCGCCTCACCCAATTTCTCGAACTCAAACGGCGGCACCAGAATTCCCGTCTCCTGATCCACCAGCGCCTCGCGATTGCCGTCCACGTCGTACGTGATCACCGGCTTGCCCGCCAGCGCCGCCTGCGGGAGCGCCCGCGCCAAGCCTTCCCGCCGCGACGGATGCACGAGAATATCCATCGCCCCGGCCAGTTCGGGAACCTGCTCAGGCTTGACCAATCCCGTAAGGACAAAGCGGTCACGCATGCCCATCTCGCGCATGCGCCGCTCGAATTGCCGCCGCAGCGAGCCATCGCCGATCCAGAGGAACCGCAGCTTGGGGTGCCGCACGCACAACCCCGGCGCCAGAGCCAGCAAGTCCTCGTGACCCTTGAGATGGAACAGCCGTCCGATCGTGCCGACGACGATCGTGTCATCCGTCAATCCCAGCCGCTTGCGAACCTGCTGCCGCGGCACCGGCGGCGACAGAAACGGCGCCGTCTCCATGCCGCTGTAGATCGTTACATATTGCGATGGCGTCCCGATCCCGGCTTCGAGGGATTGCTCGCGCATGGCATCGGCCACGCAGACAATCCGCGTCGTAATCGGCGCAGCGCGCTTCTCCAGACGCATGTACATGCCGTTCACCACCCCGAACGTCGATGCCGTGAACGCCAGCCCGTGAATCGTGTGGACGATCGCGCCGACACCCGCTCGATGCGCCGCCCACCGGCCCAGAATCCCCGCCTTGCTCGAATGCGTATGCACGATATCCGGCCGAAGCTCGCGAATCTGCCGCACCAGTTCCCGATACGCCAGATAATCCCGCACCGGCCGGATCGCACGGCGCATCGGATTGACCACGCGCACCGCATACCCGCCGGCCAGGGCACGCTCCATGAGCGACCCCTCCGGCCCCAGCGACGGCCCGGTGATCAGCGTGACATCATGCCCAAGCCGGTGCTGTCCCTCGCAGGACAGGAGCGTATTCTCCTGCGCTCCGCCGACGATCAGACGGGTGATGATGTGGACGACTTTCACGCATGAGGCAATGTAACCGGACGGAGCCATTGGCCCAAATGCGGCCCGGTCCGCCCATTTTCCCGGAAGCAAATGCGATTGACCCGCCCTGGGGGCGAGAAGAAGCCCGAAATGGGCCGCATTTTTCGCTGGACATGGCCCTCCCGGCCGATTATATTTCTGAGCAGCAAATTGGGCTCTTATGCCCATCGAGGTGCCGCATGCGACTGAATCAATTCATTCTCCCTCTGGCGAGTCGCTGAGCGATTTTCGGGATTCTTTTGCTATCTGAATAGCTGTTTTCGCGACGCAAAGCTCTGTGCTTCCGCGCGCGGACCAAGGGAGTTTTTGTGATACATCGAAATAAGAGACGCAATGGCCGCGCGCACGACGCGTCGGCCGAGCTGATGTTTGAACATGCGCTGCTGGGCGATGAAGAGTCCGGGCGCAGAGCGTTTGATCCGCGCCAGGATCGTAAGACGCTGCAACTGTGCCGGCAGGTGCAGCGGGCGCTGACCGTGGCATTGGGCGGTGAATGCGATGATGACGTGCTGCGCGACGTCTATGTCGAATCGGTCGAGCCGATGGGTGGTGCGTCGCAATTGCTCGTGCGCGTGGCCGTGCCAGTCGGGACGGGTCTGCGCGCATTGGATGTGCTGGCGCGGCTGAACGAGCGATCGGCGAGATTGCGCGTGCTTGTCGCCCAATCGATCTGCCGCAAGCGAGCGCCGGGATTGTCGTTCATTGCAATACCGGCCGGCATGGAATCGCCGGAAGGAGGCCAGCCATGAGCGAAATGGAGAATGGCGCCGCCCCGGTGAGGCAGTGGCTTGCGATGCCGATGGAGGCGACGGCGCAGCAGGCGATCGAGCGGATTCGCCGCGCCGACGATGCCGCCTATATCGCGGTGATGCCGGATGTTCATGCCGCCGGCGATGCCTGCGTCGGGACGGCGATGGCGACACGCCGACTGGTCTATCCATCGGCCGTCGGCGGCGACATCGGTTGCGGAATGCTCGCCATGGCATTCGACGCATCGGCCGATGTGCTGCGCGATGCTGCCAACGCCGGAACGATGCTGCGCCTGCTTGGCGAAGGAATCCCCTCGCAGCGGCGAAACCGATCGCGCGTGTTGCCGTTTCCGGCCGCGCTCGATCCCTTTGATCTCTCGCATGCGGCGCTGCGATCGATTGCCGATAGCGAGGGCCGGCTTCAATTCGGGACGCTCGGCGGCGGGAATCACTTCGTCGAGATGCAGGCCGACGAAACCGACCGCCTGTGGCTGATGATCCACACCGGCTCGCGCGCCATCGGGCAGGAGGTGAAGAACCATCACGTCGCCGCGGCGACGATCCGGTCGGCCTCGATGATGGCGCTTGACACCGGCTCGCCCGACGGCCAGGAGTATCTGCACGATCAGGATTGGGCCCGGCGGTTTGCCGATGCCAATCGTCGCGCCATCGGATACCAGGTCGCCGACATTCTGCGGACGGCATTCAAGATCGACCCGATCGAATCGACAACCATTGCCTGCGATCACAATCACGTCCAACGCGAAGAGCATTTCGGGCAAAGCTTCCTGGTTCATCGCAAGGGCGCGATGCCGGCCGATCTTGGAGCGGCCGGCGTTGTGCCGGGTTCGATGGGAACGCTCAGTTTTCACGTCGAAGGCCGCGGTTGCGCCGAATCGCTGCGCTCCAGTGCCCACGGCGCCGGCCGGCTCCTTTCCCGGCACGCCGCCCGCGAAAGATTCCATCGCGCCGATCTTCGTCAGCAGATGGAAGGCGTCTGGTTCGATCCCCGCATGAGCGAAGCCCTGCGCGAAGAATCGCCCCGGTCGTATAAGGACGTTCAGGCCGTCATGCGCGCCCAGCGCGACTTGGTGAAAATCATCCGCACCCTGCGGCCGGTGTTGGTGTTTAAGGGAAAGTAGCGGGGCGGCGATTATGTCGCCTTACTCCAGCCGGGAGGCGACCATTCTTAATGGTGAGCCGATTACCGCGCAGGCGGGGTCGGTATGCGCCGCGAATACATCCGGTGCGCTGGCGTTACGCGATCGCAACCTCCGTACGAATCGTGCGCCCCATGGATTGCGGCGGCGGGACCGGCTCGCCGTCCGCGATCATTCCTTCGATGTGCAGGCGAATGACCTCGGCCATGCGGCGGAGAACCTCCTGCTCGGTCTTTCCCGTGGCGACACATCCGGGGAGATCGGGAATGTACGCGCTGTAGTTCCCTTTCGCCCGTTCAATCACTGCCGTGTATTCAACTTCTGCCATGATGAGTTACTCCGGTACCAACGGAAATCGAATCGGCCGTCCATCCCGTTGCGAGCGGTAAATGGCCGTGAAC
>CAYQTE010000012.1:0-3830 GCA_964420285.1 uncultured Tepidisphaeraceae bacterium | reverse complement strand
CAACGGAAATCGAATCGGCCGTCCATCCCGTTGCGAGCGGTAAATGGCCGTGAACAATTCTACGGTATTCCGCCCGTCTTCGGCTGTGATCGCGGGCGGGCGGTTTTGTTGGATGGATTGGAGGAAATCGCGGATTTGGGCGGTGTGATAATGCGCGATCGGGTCGATTTTGGCGAAGTGATCTGTGTCTTGTTGCTGCCAGATTTGCCGGAGATGTTCTTCGCCCTTGATGGTCCAGAGGTCGTTGACGGGGGGTTCGGTGATGTTGGAGATGCCGGCGATGAACATCGCGCCGCCGTCGGTTTGCACGCCGATGCTGGCGCCGCTCGTGCCGTGGATGTGGACCTTTCCGTAGAGAGCGGGGTTTTGCGAATTGCTCACGATGATGTTGCCCAGCGCGCCGCTTTGGAAACGCACGATGGCGACGGCCGTGTCTTCGACTTCGATGTACGGATGATTGAGATTGGCCCAATATCCGGCGAGCTCCGCGACCGGGCCCATGTACCAGAGCAGCAGGTCCAGTTGATGCGGCGCCTGGTTGACCAGCACGCCGCCGCCTTCGCCGCACCATGTGCCGCGCCACGGATCGCTGGCGTAATACTTCTGATCGCGCCAGCCGTACATCGCAACCGAGCCAAGGACCGGCCGGCCGATCTTTCCGGCGTCGATAGCCTGGCGGATGCGCTGGCACGGTTCGTAAAAGCGGCGCTGACACACGGTGGCCAGCGTGACGCCGGTTTGATTGGCCGCTGCGATCATCCGGTCGCAATCCGCCAGCGATGAGGCCAGCGGCTTCTCGACCAGCACATGAACACCGGCCTGCGCGGCGATGACGGCCGGTTCGGCGTGCCGGGGATGCGGCGTACACACCAGCAGCGCTTCGATCCGCGATTCACGCAGCATCCTGGGCAGATCGTCATAGGCGGCCACGCCGTATTTCTCCGCGAACGGGCGGGCCTTTTCGAGGCTTGACCCGCAGACGGCCGTGAATTGCGATTCGGGCAACGACCGCAGCGCGGCGGCGTGGATATGGCCGACCTTTCCGCAGCCGATCAATCCGGTCCTGATGGGGCTCACGCGGAACCTTCGCTTGAGGGTGTGAGAATGACCTTCATCAGACCCGGCTCATGGGCGTGAAGCCGCGAAAACCATTGCGGGCCTTGCTCCAGCGGCGCAACGGCGCTGATGAGCGATTGGACGTCGATCCGGCCGCGGGCCATCAGGTCCAGGCAGGCCGGATATTCTCCGCTGGATGCGCACGAACCCAGCAGCGTCAACTCTCGCGTGACGACGGATTGAAGCGGCAGGTCGACGCGCGGGGAAACATTGCCGACCAAAGTGACCGTGCCGCCCTTGCGTACGCTGGCGATGGCAGCGGAAATCGATTCGTTGGCGCCGACGGCTTCGAAGACCAACTGCGCGCCGGCGCCGCCGGTGAGCGATTTGATCGCCTCAATGAGATTCGCCGACTTGGCGTTCAACGTATAGTCGGCGCCGAACTGCCGTGCCCGGGCCAGACGCGTGTCGTCCAGATCGACCGCGATCAACATCCCGCACCCGCTGGCGCGCAAGGCCTGCACGAGCAATTGTCCGATCATGCCGGCGCCGATGACCAATGCCGAATCACCCAGCACCGGCGCCGCGCGGTGCACGGCGTGCAGGGCGATGGAGACGGCCTCGACCATCGCCGCGTGCTCGAACGACAGGCTGTCGGGCAATCGGTACGCGATATGTTCCGGGATCGCCACGAATTCCGCGAAGCAGCCGTGCCGGCGGTATTCAGCGCACGAAACGCCCAGCACCCGGCGGTGGTCGCACAGATTGATGCGGCCAGCGCGGCAATAGGCGCACGTGCCGCATGAGACGGTCGAATCGAACGTGATTCGATCGCCCGGTTTGAATCGCCGCACATCGGCGCCGACGCGTTCGACGACGCCGGCGGCTTCGTGACCCATGACGATCGGCGGGATGCGCCGGCCGGTGCTGCCGTCATACCCATGCACGTCGCTGCCACAAATGCCGCAGGCTTTGACGCACACGAGCAACTCGCCGGCGAAAATTTCCGGCACGGCAACTTCCGCCATCTGGAGCTGTTCCTTGTCAACCAGTAACAACGCTTTCATGCAAGTCCTCGCGAATGAAATCGGCCAGGCGACCTGTGTTTACGACTTGCCGCCGGGGGTGATGACCTCAAAGCCGCGCGGCTCCTCGGTCGCATCGCGCGGCACATCGCCGACCAGCGAGCCGAGTAGGCCGGCCAACAGAAAACTTCCGGCCAGATAGGCGAACGCGGCGCCGCTTGAGTAGTGTTTCTTGAGCATTCCGGCCAATAGCGTTCCCAGGAAACCGCCGACGGCGCCGAACGTGTTGATCAGCGCCATCGATTCGCCCACGACGTTTCGCGGCAGGATTTCCGCCAGCCACGCCCACGTGGGCGCGGTGGGCGTGTAGTTGCACGACCCGGTCACGATCAGGGCCAGGAACGCGATGAGGAAACCGTACCGGCCGGTGATATGCGCCACGGCCAGGTAGGCCACGATGTAAGCAATACCCCCGATATACATTCCGCCCACGGCGTAGCGCTTTCGCCGCAGCGAGCGATCCGATGCCCAGGCGACGGCCATCGCGCTGAAAATCGCGATGAAATACGGAATCGCGGTGAGATATCCCACAAGAGCGGGTTTTTGCCCCCAGCCGTCGGCCACAATGGTCGGCAGCCACAGGGACAGCCCATAACTGGCCGAGTTCAGGCCCAGAAACATCCCGCCGATGATCAACACACGCCGATCGGCGAACGCCCTCCAGAAGTTGCTTATGGTCGGTATCCTGCGCTGTTCCTTGTCCAGCGTCGCCTGTACGTTGCGGGCTTCCCGCGGCGTGAGCCATTTGGCATCGGCCGGCGATTCGTCGGCGGCATAAAGCCAGACAAACGCCCACACCACCGACGGCAGCCCTTCGACGATGAACATCATCTGCCAGCCCTCGAATTGGCCGAAGCGGACTTTGTCGAAGTGCTGGATGAGCCAGCCGCACAGCGCCGAAGCGATGGTCATGGTGACGGGATTGGCCAGCATCAGCAGCGCGTTGGAGCGCGACCGCTCGGGGCGCGTGAACCATCGCGTGAGATAGATCAGCATGACGGGGAGCACGATGCCTTCGACGGCCCCCAGTGCGACACGATCGGCGATCAGCAGCGGGACATTGCGGATCACGCCGGTCAACGCCGACAGAAAGCCCCACAGCAGCAGCGCCCAGAAGATAAACCACTTCACCTTCTGTCGCTTGGCGGCAAAGATGGCGGCGGGAATCTGCAGCAGGCAATACCCCACAAAGAAGCTGGCCTGCAGGGTCGGCGCCATGTTCTCGCCCAGGTGCAGCGACTTGCTCATCGCCGACTGGGCCGACCCCATGTTCACCCGGTCCAGATACGCCAGCGCGTAATTGATAAACGCCAGCGGCATGACATGAACGAACCGACGGCCCTCGCTCACGTCAATGGCCGACGAATCAGAAAGAGTCTCTGTCAACTTTCAACTCCCGAAAGGTTGCCTGTGCGGATGTTACCGGCGCGGGGGCGATGCACAAAGGGAAAAGCAGCCGCTTGCCAGTTTGCCCCACCGGCCATCGCGGTTTCCGTTTTCTTTGCTCAGTGGCTGCGGGGCGAACGCGATTTGATCACAGATTCCCAATGCATCTATCCACTGAATCCGCGGTCAACACGCATTGCTCTGCGCCGCCGCGCCTCCGCGTGAGATTCTTCCTAAGTGATTTGCGGCACTATGGTTACGCCAAAAACGGGCCCCAATCCCCATTTCGCCCCACCCTCGTTT
>CAYQTE010000011.1:0-92383 GCA_964420285.1 uncultured Tepidisphaeraceae bacterium | reverse complement strand
TCGGGATGATCGGCGACGATGGCTTGGCACGGACCCAACGCCCGTCCCACCGACCGCGATCCTAAAGACGCCGGACCGACCACCGACCCATCTTCTCAGGAACTCCGCGACCCAACATCCCGCTGAATAACCTCGAGCATCACCCCGGCGGCAACGGCTCCCCCGGCGGGTCGGTTTCCGGCGGTTTCAAATCCTTCCCCGACGGCCTGTTGCGAGTCTTGTCGAGCGGAATCGGCGTCCCGCATTCGGGGCAGCGCTCCTTGCTGGCGCGGAGGTCGTAGCCGCATTGTGCGCACAGACCCGGACGTGGGCTTGGCACCCTGCCGAGCCAGATCAGGCTCGCGCCAGCCGCAAGAAGCGGGACGATGAAATACTCCACTCGGATTCGGACTTGTAGACCAAGGCAGCACGGGACGCCCGGGAAGTCCATCGCATAATCCGGCGCGACGACGCCCGCGAGAACGCCAACGCCGCCGGCCTCATGCGGGACGGTCGTCGCGCTACCGGACACCAGGATTCTGTAGCTTCCCCGCAAGAAGAATGGAGTTTCCGGTTCGAAAAACCAGATTTCTGCCCCGCCATCCGCGCTATAAGCGCACTTCTGAAAATAAACGGTGTTGCCGCATTGAAAAATTTCGTATCGCGTTGTGCCGCGTATGGCCGAAACGGCGAAGCACCTGCCAAATACGGCGTGCAGGGCCAGCACCACGGCCGTGGCAACTGCGATCACGCCGGCGGCCATTCGAAACGGGCGCATTGAACGCCGTCCGGCCCCGCCCGCCGAAACTCCGCCGTGCCAATTCGGCGTGAAACCAAGTCGTCGCTTAAGAGATCTCTGTACTATGTTCCAGGCGGATATGGACCCAGAGGGTAGCTGAACGGGACACGAATCTCCATCGGGGCAATTGACCTTGTGCGCAACTGTTTTTCGCCAATACATGTCGCCTCACACATCCTCGATTCAGCGCTCCGCGGCCCGCGGATGGATCGGGTTCCCGCTGGTTCGTCTCCGCCCGCCCGGCCGTTCTGCGCGGTGCCCGATGCCGTCCCGATTCTACTACATTCGCCCAGTGCCGCGTTACCTCCAGTGACTTACGGCGTGGTCTTCCGTCTGTTGCAAAACGCGAGCCGCGCTGAAGGCCGGCAAATGCGATCTTGTCGAGCGATTATGTGGGGAATTTCCCGACCTTCCGATTTGCCGTTACCAGATCGCACTCGGGCGCGCAGAGTTCATACCAAGTTCCAACTCCTACAGGCGAAGTTCCAACTTTTTCGAAACATTTGGGGCGTCTTTTGGACGCGATCTTCGGTGTAAACCGCGATATCCGGCTGAAAACGAAGGTGTCGTCGGAGCGGAATGTTCCCGGTTTTTGTTGTAATGGCTGGCCGGGGCGGAACTTATTGACGAAAGCGTCGCGCCAGGCGCTTGGCGCGGAAAGACAACGGCCTGGGCAGATCACGTCTCACACTATCTGGCTTGTTGAACGTAGAATCACGCGACGGTCGTTTTTTGTCCGAGCGGGACAGACGGCGTGGCTTAGAGTCTTGAGCTTGGAGGATCGTATGAAAGCAATTCGTGTGCATGAATTTGGCGGGCCGGAGGTTTTGAAACTTGAGGACGCCCCTGAGCCACGGCCGGAGGCGGGGCAGGTGCTGGTGCGTGTGAAGGCGGCGGGTGTGAACCCGGTGGAGGCGTATATTCGCACCGGCGGGTATGGGCCGGTGCCGTTTCCGTATACGCCGGGAAACGATGCCGGCGGGATTGTCGAGGCGGTTGGGGCGGGCGTGAAGGGAATCAAGCCGGGCGATCGCGTTTATACGGATCGGTCGGTGAGCGGGACGTACGCGCCGCTGGCGCTGTGCGCGGCGGTAAATGTGCATCCGCTGCCGGCTGCGATCACGTTCGCGCAGGGGGCGGGAGTGGGCATTCCGGCGGGAACGGCTTGGCGGGGCCTCTTCCAGCGCGGCGGGGCGGTCGGGGGCGAGACGGTGCTGATTCATGGCGCCACCGGCGGGGTGGGCACGTCGGCCGTGCAACTGGCGCGGGCGGCGGGGTTGATCGTAGTCGCCACGTCGGCATCGGAAGCCGGCCGGCGTTACGCGATCGAGCACGGTGCCCATCATGCTGTCGGACATGACGTCACCCAGCACGAAGACCAATGGAAACCCCTCACCGACGGGCGAGGGTTTGATTTGATCTTGGAAATGCTCGCCAATGTGAATCTGGCCAGCGATCTGACCGCGCTTGCCAAGAGCGGGCGGGTGGTGGTGATCGGAAACCGCGGCCGAATCGAAATCGACCCGCGCGACACCATGCGCCGCGAGGCGGATATTCGCGGCCTGATGCTCGGCGCGGCCACCGAAAAGGAGCATCGGGCGATTTACAGCGGTTTGACGGCGGCGATGGAGTCCGGCGTGCTCAGGCCGGTCGTGGGATTGGAGCTTCCATTGGCCGAGGCCGCCAAGGCCCATCGCGAGGTGATGGAAGGCGCGTCGTTCGGAAAGATCGTTCTGATTCCATAAACATCTCACGAAACGCGGTCACGTTGGTATATGATGTTAGAGAGATTGGAAACGAGCGGCTGCGGCCGAGAGAGTGTGCCCGCATCATCGGGCATGACATGTTGGCGAGGGTCGACGGTTGGGCCATGTGAAGGAGATGCACGTGTTCAACAGACGACGGACGGCAATGTTGCTGGGCTGGGTGTGTGCGGTGGGCGTGTTAGCGTACCTATCCGGCCCGCTGAGCCGGGGGCAAACCGCCGATACTCCGCCGGCGGGCGATCAGGCGACCAGTGGGCCGACGAGCGAGTTCGTGACCATCGGCCCGACTACAACCGTCGCCGCCGACGGTTCGGTTCTGAATCCGGTGTCGCGGCTCTTGGGCAATATCCAGGAAGTGGAATTCTCGCCCGATACCAAGCACTTCGCCGTGATCACCAGCCGCGGCACGCGGGAAACCGTCAACTACGACGGGACTTTCGGCCGCACATACGATGAGGTCTGGGACGGCTCGCTGAGCTTCAGCCCGGATGGATCGCACTGGGGCTATTTCGCGCGGACCGGGCGGGCGTGGATGGCGGTGATCGACGGCGTCGAGCAGCAGCAATTCCAGGACATCGCCGACGATGCTCCCAATTTCAGCCCCGACGGCAAGCGTGTGTCGTACACCGCCCGCCGCGGCAGTCTTTGGATGCAGGTCGTGGACGGCAAGGCGGGAACGGGGTACGAGGAAATCCGCGACGATTCGCCCATGTGGTCGTCGGACGGGCGACGCATCGCCTATGTTGCCCTAAAAGGCCGCAATACCGTCGCGGTCGTAGACGGCAGCGAGCAGGGGCCCTACGACGAGATCGCCTATGGATCGTTGCAGTTCAGCCCCGACGGCCGGCGGCTGGCATACGTGGCGCGGGCGGGAAACCAGTGGTTCGTGGTGGCCGACGGTCATCGCGGGTCGAATTACGACGACATCCTCGATGGGCAGTTGTATTTCAGTGCCGATTCGCTTCACCTGGCGTATGCGGGAGTGATTGGCCGGGACTGGAACGTCGTCCTGGATGGCAGGCCGGGCGCGACGTGCCAGACGATCGCGTCGAATTCGATCCAGTTTAGTCCGGACAGCCGCGTACTGTGTTATCTGGCGGACAACGGCGACGGTTTGTTTGTGATGAACAACGGCAAGGCGGGGCAGGTTTACGATGAAATAGCGGCGGACTCGGTGCAATTCAGCCCCGACGGCAAGCACCTGGCGTATGTAGCGCGGGACGGGCAGATGTGGGTGCTGGTGCTGGACGGCAAGGCGCAGACACATTACGAATCAATCGATCCCGATTCGCTGCAATTCAGCCCCGACAGCGGGCATTATCTATTCGAGGCCACCCGCGGCCGGCAGCATCTGATCGTCTCCAACGCCCAGGAAACCGAGATGTTCGATTCGATCGTCGATGGCTCGGCGCAATTCAGTCCCGACGGAAGGCGATTCGCGTTCCAGGCGTATCGCGGCCGACAGGAAATGGTCGTCGTTGACTGGCAATCGTCGATGGCCCTCGACGGCGTTGTCGAGGGAACGCTGACGTTCAGCCCCGACGGCCGGCACGTCGCCTATCAGGCTTACAAGGGCCGCCAGAAGTGCATGGTGCTCGACGGCGTCATCGGACCCGTCTACAGCCAGATTGATCCGGGAACGCCGCTGTTCAGTTCCAACGGCCGGCACATGGCTTACGATGTCGTGCTCGACAGCGGCAAGACGGCCGTGGTTGTCGATGGAAATCAGGGTGAAGGTCTGGATTCCGTGGACGACGAATCGCTGCAATTCAGTCCCGACGGCGAGCATGTTTCCTACAGCGGCTGGCGCGGCGATCGACAGCTCATCTTCAAGGACGGCCAGGCCGGTCCCCCGTACGCAACCATCATCGGCGGCCTCGGATATTTCAGCGATGACGGGCGGCGGATGGCCTATGTCGCACAGAAGGTTCACGGGATCACGACAATGGTGGTCAGCGATGGCGTCGAGGGCACGGCGTTTGATTCCGTCGAGTCGATTCCCGTCTACGCCCCCGACGACACGCTGGTCTATCTGGCGAGCAAGGGCGGATGGTTGTACCGTGTATCGCAGAAGCCGCCGCGTTAACAAAACCTGTCGGGGGTTTGTCCGGCGGCACACAACGAGGAGGTTGCGATGTCGCGTCGCCGTTCTATCGGATTAGTATTGTTCTTGATCGGCCTTTTTCCCTTCAACCGAGCCATGGCCCTGGAGAAACCCGACGTGACGTACAAGATCTTCCAATTCCCCGCCAACATGATCCCTCGCATTGACGGTAACGACGATGACTGGGCCATTGTCCCCGACAGCTACTGGATCGGCATGGACCAGATGGTCAACGACCATGACAAAACCGCCAAACCCGATCCCAAGCGCTTCGATGCCCGCGTGAAAGTCGGCTGGGTCAAGGGCGAAAGCCGGCTCTATTTCCTCTACGAGGCGACCAAGAGCTATTGGGATTTCGGCCTGCCGGCGCTGCACAACGACACGTTCGAGATCGTCGTCGATGCCGACCGCTCCGGCGGCCCGCTCACCGCCGAGCAACATCCTGACGTCAAGTCGATCGGCGTAGACAACCTCCGGCTGACGTTCCAGAACACGCACGCGCAGAACTACCACACCTTCACGCCGGCCCAGGACAAGGACTGGTGCATGGTCTGGGGCCCGCAGAAGTGGCTCAAGGACCTGCCCTACGCCAATTGCGCGTACAACTACAATTTCAAGCCCGGCGAATCGGGGAAACTGGTCATGGAGTTCTTCATCACGCCGTTTGATTTTGCCAGCGCCGATGGGCCCGACCATTCCACCATCAGCAAGCTGACCGAAAACCAGGTGATCGGCCTCTGCTGGGCGTTCATCGACTACGGCGACGCCAACGCCAAGAGCGACAAATTTTTCTGGAACCTGTCGGACCAGCACACGATGTACGGTAACGCCTCGCAGCTTTGCCAGTTCAAGCTCATGCCGCTGGAAGACAAGTTCAAGAAACCGATCGCCGCGAACTGGTCGTTCAAAATCGTGAACATGGACCGCCGTCTGGTCGCGTTCACCGACCAGTCCGAAGGCAACCCGACCAAGTGGAACTGGGATTTTGGTGATGGAACCACATCGACGGAGCAGAACCCCATCCACACGTACACGAAGTCGGGCTGGTACACGGTGGTCCTGGATGTTGAAGGCGCCGCCGGCAAATCGCGGCGGACCAAGGTGTGGGAGATTCTGCTCAGGTAGGGTCCGCACTGCGGACCGTTGCTTGCGTATTTGAAAATCGTGGTCCGCGGTGCGGACCCTACAAGAGCCGCGCCGCCGAGTCGCGCGGCAGGGAAATGAGGAAGGTCTCTCGCATCATCGGTTGGTTCTTCCGCGGATTGGCGGTGTTGTCGTTGCTGCTGTGCATCGCGACCGCTGCACTACTCATTCGCAGCTATTTTCGTTGGGATTCTTGGGATTATTTGAGTCTTGATCCAGGCCCAGAGTATGCGCGAGATATCTTCGCTGAGTCCGACGATGGGCTACTGTGCGTTGGCCGGCAGTGGATACTCCAGCACGACGAGGGCTCGAGTGGGATTGGGGCGCGAGGGTTTGGGCATCAGGAAGAGGCCGAGCGGCCAATGACGGTCACTTGGAACTTCGCGGATCCTGAAGGAAGTTGTTGGTCGCACTTTGGAATGTGCATTGAAGTAACGCCCCCGCCCATTAGGCGGCCGCATTTGCACGATGTTACGGTAGTCATCCCCATCTGGCCGGTCGTGTTGCTGTTTTCGATTCTCCCGCTGGTTGAGATCGGCTACATGCGGCGTCGGCGACAGCGGAACTACCGGATATCTCACGGCATGTGTCTCGTCTGCGGCTACGACCTTCGCGCCGCGCCGGATCGGTGTCCGGAATGTGGCACCGTGCCGCCGAAAGGGAAATCGAACCCCACTTGAGGCGATTCCTTATGGGCAGGATCGGGCGAATCATCGGTCGGCTGTTCGACGCAGTTGCAATCGCGTCATTACTCCTGTGCATGGCGACGGCGGCCGTATGGGCGCTAAGCCACTGGCGCATGGACGAGTGGACCTATCATGGCCCGGCCAGCGCTGATGGCGGCTATGCTCGAATCGTGGATGTGGCGTCGGACGACGGGCTTGTCGAGGTTCATGCGACATGGGTTGATGTGCGGGCCAAAGAGAGTTGGACGGCGGGGTACACGACGGGAACCGCGGCGACTGATCGGCAGATGGGGGAACGCATCGGCCATTACGTTCGCTACTGGGGCGGGTCATATCAACACGGGATTTTTATTTCGCGCCAAACGCGCAGCCTTCAGGGCCGGGGACCGTTTCCGCCGGGGGCGTTCGATACGTATGTCATTGTTCCCTATTGGATGCCGATGGCTGCGCTGGCGGTCCTCCCGATCTTCGAACTTCGGCACATTTTCCGCTGGCGACGGCGGCGGCATCGGCGATTGCACGGATTGTGCCTGGTCTGCGGCTACGATCTTCGCGGCACGCCCCAGCGATGCCCGGAATGCGGAACGGTGCCGCCGAAGAGCGGGTCAATTGGAACTTGAATTGTTGACAGACGCTGGGCCATTGAGAGCTGCGTCGGCCTTGATGGGGTCGAATTGGTTTTCCCATCGCGCGACAACCACGGTGGCGATTCCGTTTCCGATCAGGTTGGTCAGGGCGCGGGCGGCGTTCAGGAAGCTCTCTACGCCCAGCAGCAGGGCCAGGCCCGCAATGGGGATCTTGTTCATCGACGACAATGTCGCGGCCAATGTGACGAACCCGGCGCCGGCGACGCCGGCCGAGCCTTTGCTGGTCAGCACCAAAACCGCCAGGACGAGCAGTTGATCGGCCAGTGAGAGGTGCGTGTTGGTGGCCTGGGCGACGAAGATGGCGGCCATCGCCAGGTAGATCGAAGTGCCATCGGCGTTGAACATGTAACCCGTCGGCAGCACCATGCCCACCAGCGTGCTCTGGCAGCCCATGTCTTCCAGTTTGACCAGCATCTGCGGCAGGACGGCCTCGGTGGACCACGTGCCCAGCACGATGAAGAACTCGTCGCGGATGTACTTGAGAAACTTCCAGAGCGAAATGCCGTTGTACCGCGCGATCGGCCCCAGCACGCCGACGACGAACAGCAGGCTGGTGCCCCAAAGACACGCGATCAATTCCGCGAAATTGCGCAGCGTGGAGATGTGGTATTTGCCGACGGCGAACGCCATCGCGCCCAGAGCCGCCAGCGGCGCAAGACGCATGATGATCCGCACGATGGCAAAGAAGGCGTGCAGGCAGGTGTCGATCAATTGAATGAACGGCTTGGTATCACCGGGCACGGCCGAGAGGCCGATGCCGAAGAGCACGGAAACGAAAATCACCTGAAGCATGGTTCCGTCGGAAAACGGGCCGACCATCGTCGTGGGAACGATGTTCAGAAAGAAATCGAGCATGCCGTGCTGTTTGGCGTCGGCGGCGTATTTCGTCACCTGATCCATTTGATCGCCGGTGATCTGGATGTTCATTCCTGAACCGGGATGAAACACATTGACGACCACCAGGCCCATGACCAGCGCGATTCCCGATACGACTTCGAAATAGACCAGGGCCTTGATCCCGACCCGGCCGACTTTCCTGAGGTCGCCCATACGCGCGATGCCGGTGACGATGGTGCCGAAGATGATCGGCGCCAGGACCATGCGGATGAGTTTGATGAACAGATCCGCCACCGGCCGCAGGCGCGAGCCGAAATCCGGCCAGAAATATCCGATCGCGATGCCCAGGCCGATGCCGATGAGCAACTGGACGTAGAGCCTGGAGAGCAGCTTGCCCATTCATTCCGCCAGGGCTTTCATTTCGCGGTAGAGGTCGGCCTTGCCTTCAAAACCTATTCCCGGCAGGTCCGGAAGGGTCACATAGCCGTCTATCACCTGCACGCCGTCGGGAAAGCCGCCGTACGGCTGGAACAGATCGGGATAGGATTCATTTCCGCCCAGACCCAGCCCGGCGGCGATGTTGAGGGACATCTGGTGCCCGCCGTGCGGAATGCATCGCGACGGCGACCAGCCGTTTTCTTTCAGCATCGCCAGCGTGCGCAGGTATTCGACCAGGCCGTAGCTGAGGGCGCAGTCAAATTGCAGCCAATCCCGATCCGGCCGCATTCCGCCGTAGCGGATGAGGTTGCGAGCATCGGCCATGGAGAAGAGATTCTCGCCCGTGGCCATGGGCTTGTCGTAATGGCGGGCCAGGTCGGCCTGCAACTGGAAATCGAGCGGATCGCCGGCTTCCTCGTACCAGAACAGATCGTATTTCGCGATCGCCTCGCCATAGCGGATGGCGGTGGGAAGATCGAATCGGCCGTTGGCATCGACTGCCAGTTTCTGGCCTGGTTTCAAGACCGAGAGCACGGCCTCGATGCGCTGCAGGTCTTCTTCCAGCGATGCCCCGCCGATCTTCGCCTTGACGACCGTATAGCCGCGGTTCGTGTAGGAAATCATCTCGCGTTTGAGGGCTTCGAGGTCTTTGCCGGGGTGGTAATACCCGCCGGCCGCATACACGAAAATGCGCCGGTTCACCTTGTTGCTTCCATATCGCTCGGCGAGCAGATCGTACAGCGGCCGGCCCTCGATCTTCGCGACCGCATCCCACACGGCCATGTCGATGGTGCCGACAGCCACGGACCGCTCGCCGTGGCCGCCGGGCTTTTCATTGGTCATCATGCACGACCAGATCTTGTGCGGATCGAGGTTCCGGCCTGATTGGTCGAGCAGGCTGATGGGATCGGCCTCCAGCAATCGCGGCGAGAAGCGCTGGCGGATGAGATGGCCCTGGCCGTATCGGCCGTTGGAATTGAACCCATAGCCGACAACGCGGCGGCCATCGCGGACCACGTCGGTGACGACGGCCACGAGACTGAGCGTCATCTTGGTGAAATCAATATAGGCGTTGCGGATGGACGAGGTGATGGGCTTGGTCTGCTCGCGAATGTCGATGATCTTCAACGGCTGCCTCCAGGTGCGGTCGAAGAACAATCTAAGCGTTTGCGGCCGATGAGCAACCCCGTGGCAGCCGGCAAGGAGCGGTCACGCCGGCGATGTCGGGTTTTGGATTCTCCCCATGAACAGAATGACGCCGGTCTTGGTGTCGGTCAGGAGCAAAAGGAATGGGTGATCGGCGTTGAAATCGGTGGCCGGCGGCGGGATTTCGATGGACGAGAGGCTGATGCCCATGCCGGTGGCGGCGGCCGCCTCGGTGCCTTCTTCGTCAACAGCGATGAATGCCTTGTGGATCGCGCTGGAGAGATAGAGATTGGGGCTGCCGGTCATGCCGGAGAAATCGGCCTGATCGGTCAGGGCTTTCTTGATTCCCAGATCGGCCAGCGTGCCGAGCAGAGGGAGGGTTTGGTTGGCCTTGAACTTGGGAAGCGTGATGTTGACTTGTCGCGGCTTGAGAGCGGAGTTGACGGTGTCGAGGAGCTTGGCGTCGAGCGCCTTTTCGACGGCGGGCAGACCATCGATTGACTTGGGAAGCACGACGATCATCGCGACATCGTTGCCGACATAGGGCAGGCGAACGGCCTGAAACGAGGCGTTCTCCATGTAGCCATAGCGCGAGTTGGCGTTCATGAGCGATGCTTTGATGACGGCCGGCTTGCCGTCGGCGTGAAAATCGCCGTCGTGGGTATTGTCGGGTTTGAATTCGCTCTGCCAGTTGGCTTTGAAATAGACGGCGTTGGTCAGGACCATCCGCGTGTCGCTGGAAATGGAACCGGCGGGCATGAGATCCTTGATCTTGTCGGCGGTCTGGGCGGAGACCCAGTCGTTGATGGTTTTACGGGCCACCGGCTCATTGCCGAAATCAAGCGATTGCAGGCCGGCGGAGAAATTGGTCTTCATGGCGTCCAGATAGGCCGGGAGCCAGACGACATTCTTCTGTCCCCAGAGGGCATCGGCAACGTGGAGCTCATAGCCCTTCTTCGGGGCGGTGGCGTTGTCGGATTTGGAGGCCTGGAAATTCTGGATGAGCTGGCCCAAAGCGGCCTGGAAAGCCGCCGTGGCAAGCTGCGGCTGATGCATGGCGGCGGCGATTTCGGCGTGCGTATCGCCGCGAGCGCCAACATCGAGCATGGCAAGGGCTGTGTCAATGCTGTAAGGGGAGACGATGATATTGCCGGTGCCGGAACTCAGTTTCTGATAGAGATCGAAGGCGAACTGGTTGTTGGCCTGGCCGACGGCCTTGACATCGGCGTCGGGCGCGGCGGCGCGGGCGGAGATCGGCAAAGCAATCGCGATGATGGTTGCGGCAGAAAACAGGACGGACAGCATTTGCTGTATCGAGCGCATGAGATTTCCTTTCAAGGGGGCGGGACGATTTTCTGTGAACGTGCCAAGTCGCACGCTTTTGGCCAGGCACCTCCGATCACGCTGGGGAGGCGGGGTTTTCGACTCTGCCGATGAAGAGGATGACGCCGGTCTTTATGTCGGTCAGCACATAGACGAACGGGTGGTCGGCTTTGAATTCGACCGCCTGCGGCGGAACCGCGATCGCCATGCGGTTCATGACCATGCCGGTTGCGGCGGCGGCTTCGGTGCCCGCTTCGTCCACGGCGATGAATGCCTTGTGAATGGCGGTGGAGAGATAGAGATCAGGACTGCCGGTCATGCCCGAGAAATCGGCCGCTCCGGTGAAGGCCTTCCTGATTCCCAGGTCGGCCAGCGTGCCGTTGAGCGGAAGGGTCTGGTTGGCCTTGAATTTCGGCAGTGTGATGTTGACCTGCTGGGGCTTGAGAGCAGTTGTCACAGTGCCGAGGAGTTTGGCGTCGAGTGTCTTTTCGATTGCTGGCAGGCCATCGATGGACTTGGGGAGCAGAACGATCATCGCGACATCGTCGCCGACGTAGGGCATGCGGACGGCCTGGAACGCGGCGTTGTCCATGTAGTCAAACCGAGTGTTCTGGTTCATCAGCGGTGCTTGGATGACGGCGGCTTTGCCGTCAGCGTGGAAATCGCCGTCGTGGGTGCTTTCGGCTTTGAACTTGCGCTGCCAGTCGGCTTTGAAGTAGACGGCATTGGTAAGCACCATGCGCGTCGCGCCTGAGATGGCGCCGGAGGGGATGAGATCCTTGATTTTGTCGGCGGTCTGTGATGAGACCCAATCGTTGATCGTCTTGCGCGCGACAGCCTCGTTGGCGAAATCGAGCGATTCCAGGCCGGCGCCGAAATTTGACTTCATGGCGGTCAGATAATCCGGCAGCCAGGTGACGCCTTTCTGACCCCAGAGAGCGTCGGCGACGTGCAGTTCATAACCTTTTATCGGCGCGGCGGAGCCTGCGGCCTTGGATGCCTGGAACTGCTGGATAAGCCGGCCCATGGCGGCCTGGAAATCGGCCGGGGCAAGCTGGGGCTGGTGCATGGCGGCGGCGATTTCCGTGTGCGTGTCGCCGCGGGCACCGACGTCGAGCATCCCCAAGGCCGTGTCAATGCTGTATGGCGAGACGATGATGTTGCCCGTGCCGGAATCGAGCTTCTGATAAAGGTCAAAAGCGAACTGATTGTTGGCCTGCCCGACGGCTTTGACATCGGCGTCGGGCGCGGCAGCGCGGGCGGAGATCGGAACGGCAAGCAAGACAAACAACGCCGACAGAAAGATGTAAGACACAGCGGCAAGCGATTGGAAGTTAAGGCGCATAGTTCTTTCCCTTACAAAGTTACTCGTCCGCGGCCCACGGCGCGCAAATCGCCGATTCGCGGCCGCTCACGCCGGGGTCGTCGGGTTCTCGACTCTTCCGATGAACAGGACCACGCCGCTCTTGGTATCAGTCAGGAGGAGAAGGAACGGGTGATCGGCCTTGAACTCTATGGCCGGGGGCGGAACTCGCATGGCCATGCCGGCGACCATCAGGCCGGTGGCGGCGGCGGCTTCGGTGCCGTCTTCATCAACCGCGATGAACGCCTTGTGGATGGCGCTGGAGAGGTACAGATCGCGACTTCCGGTCATGCCGGAGAAATCGGCCTGATTCGTGAAAGCCTTCTTGATCCCAAGGGCCGCCAGCGTGCCGTTGAGCGGTAGGGTCTGGTTGGCCTTGAATTTCGGCAACGTGATGTTGACCTGCTGGGACTTGAACGCGGCTGTGACGCTGCCCAGCAGCTTGGCGTCCAGCGCTTTCTCCACGGCGGGCAGGCCGTCCGTCGACTTGGGAAGCAGCACGATCATGGCCACATCATCGCCGACATAGGGCATGCGGACGGCCTGGAACTGGGCGTTGTCCATGTAATCAAAGTTGGCGCTCTGGTTCATCAGCGGGGCCTGCACGACGGCGGGCTTGCCGTCGGCGTGGAAATCGCCGTCGCGGGTCTTGCTGGATTTGAACTTGGTCTGCCAATCGGCTTTGAAATAGACGGCATTGGTGAGAACCATGCGCGTGCTGTCCTTGATGGCGCCGGAGGGGATGAGGTCTTTGATCTTGTCGGCCGTCTGGGCGGAGACCCAGTCGTTGATGGTTTTGCGGGCAACCGGCTCATTGGTGAAATCGAGGGATTCCAGGCCGGCGGCGAAGTTGGTCTTCATGGCATCCAGATATGCGGGAAGCCACGTGACGCCTTTTTGGCCCCACAGCGCATCGGCGACATGGAGTTCATAGCCCTTGACCGGCGCGGCCGAGCCGGCGGCCTTGGACGCTTGGAACTGCTGGATGAGCTGGCCCATGGCGGCCTGGAAGGCGGCGGGGTCAAGCTGCGGCTGGTGCATGGCGGCGGCCAGTTCCGTGTGCGTATCGCCGCGGGCGCCGACATCGAGCATCCCCAGGGCGGTGTCAATGCTGTAGGGAGAGAAGATGATGTTACCTGGGTCGGAGGCCAGCTTCTGATAGATATCGAAGGCGAACTGATTGGCGGCCTGCCCGACGGCCTTGACGTCAGCCGTGGGGGCGGCGGCGCGGGCCGGCATTGGCCAGGCGCACAGAACCAGCAACGCGGTGGCGATGACGGCCGACGTGATGAAAAGCGGTTTGACGATCTCGCACATGGCTTTTCCTTTCAAAAAAACCGAACGATCACGTCGTCTTTGACGCTGGCACAGGCGCAAAGTTCCCGGCGATCGGGAAAATTCTTACGGCTTGGCCTGCGCCGGAATCAGTTGGATCGGGCCGAAAAGCCCCGATGAAACCAGCGCTGTTCCGCGTAGATTGGGCGGAGTGGCACGGTTGCCGAACTGACGGATCGCCTGGGTGAAATCGGGCATCCCGTTGGCCGAGGCGTAATTGATGGCCGTGTTGCCCACGTCGATCTTGATGTCGTTGTCACCGGCTTTCAGAAGCGAGGTGATGTCGAGCGTGTACGGCGGGCTCCAGAGTGCGCCGGCGCGTGTGCCGTTGACGGTGATGACGGCGACCTCACGGACCGGGGGATCGAGATTGGCGGCCATGCTTGAACCGCCGCCACCTCCACCACCGCCGCCCCGGCCGGCGCGGCCGCCGCCGGGCGCGGCCCCGGCGATATTGTCCGGGCCGAGGCTGAGCGTGAGTGCCAATCCGTCGCGGATCATGTTGGCCGGAAGGTTAAGAGTTTGCTGGTACGTCGCGACGCCGGAAAAATTGGCGGTCGCGGGCGAGCTGATCCAGTCGGTGAGTTGGGCCATCTTGGTCGGCTTGCCGGTGGGGCCGAAGGTGACGGTCCAGTTGGTCGAGAGATCGATTGGCTTGGGGATATCGGCGATGACGGGGGGCTTGACAACGGGGAGCGTGCGGCCGGTGAAGACGAGCAGGCGCGTGCCGTAAGGTTCCAGATGCAGGGCAATGGCCGTGCCGTGGTCGGAGCGTTCGATGACTTCCGCGGGCGAGACCTTGCCGGTCATCGGATCCCACCATTCAGGGTTGCCGGTCTCAACTCGGAAATTGGCGACGGTGTTTTGACGTTGATTGGATGTGTTGGCGACGAAATAGATTTCGCCGTCATCGGTATGACGATGGACGAAACCAATGGCCGGGATGGCGGGCGTCATGGCGAAATCCGGCCGCAGATGTTTGGCGACGGCTGCGCCGAACTGGGAGGCGTTGGCGATGGAAATGCCCTGAGCGCCGGCGCCGCTGAAGATGCGTGCGGTCGCGGCATGCAGGGATTGCTGGTCGGCGGCGGTGGACTTGTAGCCGGGTACGACCGAGGGCGGATTGCCGATACAGACGAGCGTTCCGCCGCCCTTGACGAATTCTTCGAGCTTGTTCATTGTCGCCAGGGGCATGCGCGTCGCACCGTCGATGACGACGATCCGATAGTGGACATTGCCGAAGGCGAGCGCGCCGTCGGCAACCTGGCCGCGGGCGTTCAGCAAGCCGTCATCCCAGAAATCAACGTTGTAGCCAGCGCCGAGAATGGCAGCGATGGCTCCGGACCGATTGACGGTGCCGGCCTCGGGTGTGGTGACGCTGCCGGTCGTGGCACTCTGGGCCCAGGCGTCGGAGTCGGCGAGGTAGAACGCCACGTCGCTGGCCGGCTGGCCCGCACGCATCATGAAACTGACGCGCTGCAGGTATTTGGTTGTATCCGGCATGGCGATGAACCAGGGATTCTTTTCGTTGAAAACGGCGGCGACATAAAACGTCCAGCCGGGATACGGGACGTTGTCCGCCGTGCTGGGCCAGCCGTGGCAGATGAGCTGGTTGATGCCCTGGAGGAACTGCCAGTTGGATTCGGATTTCATGTCAAGGGGCGTTGCCCGAAAGACCGTGTCTTTGAGCCAGGTGTAGGTTTCGCTGGAGGCGACGGGGATGCCCAGGAGATGCGTGGCGGAGGCGGCGTAGCGGCAGTCGTTGAATCCCGTGGTGGTCTGGTGGCCCATTTCGCCTTCGGGGAGTTGGCACGAAGCGTAGGTGAATTCCGCTGCGGCGGGTCCGCCGTAGGCCTGAATGCGGAACTTGGTGTTGTGGTCCGCGGCGAACTTGGCGAACTTGGCGACGAAATTATCGTTGAACATCTCGGTCTGGGTTTGGCCCCAGTCGTGACGGATGTCGGCGGCCTTGGGATTGGAGTTGTCAAAGAGGGCCGGAAGCAGCGGCCGAAGATCGTAGCCGCGGCGCTTCTGGAATTCGTCCAGCAGCGAGTCGGTCCAGTTCTCGCCGCTGAGTTCGAGACTGTCGCAGAAGATCGAGGCGATCGGGTTATTTCCGACGGCGTTGACCTCCGGACCGGCGATCTGCGCAATGAACTTATCGACGACGGTGGGGCTGAGGTGGTCGATGACCAGGCCATCGGCGCCGTAGGCGGCGCGCTTGACCTGCATGTTGACACGGCCGGTCAGGTAAAAGTTGACGGTGCATGCCTGCTTGGCCAGATCGGCGGGAATCGTGGCGGTTGCGGCGGCGCTGTCGATGGCCAGCACCGTGGGTTCGCCGGTGCCGCTGGCCGGCCAGGCCAGCGCGGCGGCGATGGTCTGCCCGCGGCCGAGGGTGGCTTTGACCGTCGTTTGCCCGGCCGTGGTCCTCACAGAGGGTGAAGCGGCGATCCGGCCGGCGCCCTCGGTGGCGGTGAACATCGGGCCGCCGTACGGCCAGCCGCTGCCCAGCGTCAGATTCATGCGCAGGCCAAGCTCCTTGGCTTTAGTGCCGAGGTAATTGAGCATGTCGAAATACTCGGGAGAGAGAAACTTCAGGTTCTTAAGGCCTGGGTATTGTCCATCGATGGCCATCGGGTAGACGGGGTTAACTTCAAATCCGCCGAAGCCGCCTTGCTTCATGGCGGTCAGATCGCGGTCGATCGAGGTCTTGGTGACGGCCGGGCCGAACCACCAATAGCGAGTCATGATCTTGCAGTCATCCGGCGGGGCATTGAAGGATTTCTGAAGTTGATCCACATCGGCTCGGGCGCCCAATGCGCCGGCGAAAAGAGAGAGAAGCGCCGCCAGACACACGGCCGATCGTCGCAGTTGGGACATCGACATGACCTCCTCCAATTTCTCGAAACACAAAGAGAGTTGCGGCCGCAAGACCAACAGCTTGAGGCCATGCGGGTATTGCAAGGCGGGGCGGGCGGTTTGTCAACTGAATAGTGAGCTGCGGCGGGCAATATCGAGGCTACGCGCGAGATACTGTGGTCGCGCACCACCGCCGCCAGATGGCGCGGTAATGTTGCTCCACATCGAGGGCGAACGCCGGCGCATCCATCAGCGGTGATGCCCGCATTCGCGCACGTAGCGTGTGGCGCAGAGTCTTGAGACGGCTCACGTCGGCGGCCAGATTGCTGGCGATCTGGAGATACTGCTCCATGCTTGCGCCGATCAGTTCGGTCGCCTTGATCTGGCTGAGGAGCGTAACGCCGCCCCGGCCGACCGCTGTGCGGCCGGACAGCGTGACGACCGGAACGCCCATCCACAGCGCATCGCAGCTTGTCGTCCCGCCGCCGTAGGGAAAGGGATCAAGAACGATGTCGATCTCCTGATAGCGGGCGAAATAATCAGCCAGGGGAACCATATCGACAAAGCAGAGCCGCTCCGGATCAAGGCCGTGGGCAGTCCAGAATTCGCCAACCCGATATCGCGCCGAGCCCTGGGGCGCCAGGAGCATCAGCCGCGAGTTGGGAACCCGTCGCAGCAGCTCAGCCCAAGCCGAAAGGCACGGCTCGGAAACCTTGGCGAAATTATTGAGACAGCCGAAGGTGATCCGGCCGGTCTTGATGCACGGCGGATCGACAACGGCCGGGAAGCTGCCCAGCGTCTTGTAGCACCAATAGCTGCGCAGGCGGAGCGACTGCTCGGAATAGTCGGCATCGCCCTGACCCGGCGGATCGAGATACGCATCGGTGAACCGATAATCGACAGCCGACAGCCCGCTGGTTCCGCAATATGCCAGGTAGGAAAGCTGGATTGGCGCGGGTTTGCGGGCGAAAATCAGCGGCCGGTTGTCGCCCAGGTGGAGCATCAGATCGACGAGAATGTCGATGCGGTCCTGGCGGATCAGCCCCGCGGCGGCATCGTCGCTGACGTCGTGAATATCGCGCCAGGCAAACGCGTGTGAGCGCAACGAGGCGGTGACGGCATCGGCCCTGGCAACGTCGGCGTAGCAGAACGACTGAAACTGTCGGCGATCATGCTGGGCCAGCAGCGGAACCATGAATTGCCCCACCACGTGCGCAATGAAATGCGGCGAGACGTAACCGATGCGTAGTGGGCGATCGGCATCGGGCGTGTTGGTGTGCGGGCGTATGAGATGCGCCAGCGGGCGGCCGTGCTGGGCATCGAATTGTTGATGCTCGCGCACAATCGCCGGGCCGTCAAAATCAGGGTGAAAGTAAAGCGTATAGACGTAATTACTGTGGGGGACGGTGTTGTCGGGCGCGCAGGATCTGGATTGTTTGAAGGCGTCCAGGGCCTGATCGACAAGGCCGATATGCTTAAGTGCAACACCCAGATTGTTCCACGCGCCGGTGTGTCGCGGCTCGGCGATCAGCGCCAGACGAAACGCCTTGATGGCGTCATCGTACAAACGGGCGTCGAGGATGGACGAGCCAAGCGAAAAGAAGTCGATCGGCAGTCGCGGATCCAGTTCGCGGGCGGTCATGAGTTGGGTGAGCGATTCGCTCCATTGACCGGCGCGGGCCAGCGACACGCCGATGTTGTAGCGCGTCAGCGCCATGTCCGCGCGGAACGTGATGGCGCGTCGAAATGCGGCAATGGCCTCCGGCCACTTCTTGAGCGACATGTAGGCTACGCCCAGATTGTTGTGCGCCTCGGCGAAATCAGGGTTGATCGCCAGTGCCTTCTGCGCGGCGGCCAGCGAATCATCGAACCGGCGGAGTTGGATCAAAGTCATCGACAGCGAGCAAAACACATCCGCCCGTCCGGGTGACACGGCCGCGCAACGGCTCAGCAGCGATGCCGCCTCCCGGTAGGCCGAAAGCTGCAACGCCGCCATCGCCGCGGAATAGAGCGCATCGGGATGGTCCGGCCGACGCTTGAGAATCCCGAGATAAAGTTCCCGCGCATCGGCATATCGCCCGGCGGCCATGAACTGCCGGCCGGATTCGAGCAACGCGTTTTCGTCGGCCTCTGTCATTTGATACGACCTGTTGGGCGCACCGCGAACGTGCCAAGGGCATCTTGGCCGACAGCGGAGGAAATGGAAAGGAGTATGGTGCATGGTGGACGGCAGTTCCTGCCCATCGAAAGTGGGCCGGGCGGTTGGTACAATGCGGCCGTTGGGCAAGTCGTCGATCGGCCGGCGGATGGAGCCGGCGGTCGTGTGAAGTGCGGTCATAGGGTGGGATGGTGTGGATCGATGTATAAGTACGAAAAGGCAATCGGCGCGGCGGGTGGGCTGGTGGCAGTGGTGTGGCTGATCGCACTGGCGATGGGGCAGGCAACTACCTCATCGTCCGGAGCCGGCGACTATGGCGCGGGCGGTCCGATGTTCCTGCCCGGATTCGGCGCGCAGGGCTATATCGATCCGGGATTCGGCGGACCTGGAGTTGGCGCACCGGGCGCTGCGGGTCGAGCCGGCGGGCCGGGGCCGGGAGCGGTCTATCCGATTCCCTATGCGCCGCCAACGCGAGCGTCGATCGATGATGCTCTGCATCGCATTCTGGCGTTTGCCAACACCGCGATGCCCGCGCGGGCACTGGATCGGGGAACGAACACTCCCATCACCGACTTCACCAAAGCCGCCCCCGGCGCCACCATGGACCGCGGCGAGGGCAACGGGTTTCAGCCGCTGGATTACACACTTGGCGTGACGCATTCCGGCATGCTGGCGTGTGCGGCCGTGACAGGCGACAAGCGATTTAGCGATTTTGTCGCCCGGCACATGCAGTTCCTGCACGATGCGGCGCCGTATTTCAAAGCGTCGGCCGCCGCCTCGCCGGGCGGACGCAATCCGTTTTCGATGCTTCTGACCCCGGATTCACTCGACGCCAGCGGTTCGATGTGCGCTGCCCTCATCAAGGCCCGCCAGGCGAATATCGGGCCGGATCTGATGGACGTGATCGATCGCTGGGCCGACTACGTTCACACCAAGCAATTCCGCCTTGCCGACGGCACGCTGGCGCGGCATCGCCCGCAGGATCAGTCGATCTGGGCGGACGATCTGTACATGAGCGTTCCGGCCCTGGCGGGGATGGGGAAACTGACCGGCAAGAATGAGTATTTCGACGATGCCATCAAACAGGTGCGGCAATTTGCCAAATACCTTTTCGTACCCGCCAAGGGAATCTATATGCACGGCATCAATCTGGATCAGCCCGACAATCCGGAATTCTATTGGGGCCGGGCCAACGGCTGGGCGATGATGGCCGATTGCGAATTGCTCGATGCGCTGCCGGAGGATTATCCCGGCCGGGAGGATGTGCTGAAAATTCTGCGGGCTCACATCAAAGGGATTGCTCAGTTGCAATCGGGTGAGGGGTTGTGGCATCAATTGCTGGACCGCCCGGATTCGTATCTGGAGACCAGCGCCAGCGCGATTTTCGTGTATTGCATGGCGCACGCGATCGACAAGGGCTGGATTTCCCCAGTCAGCTACGGCGACGTGGCGCAGGTGGGATGGAACGCGGTGGCGATGCGGATCAATGCCAAGGGCCAGGTCGAAGGTACCTGCGTCGGCACCACGTTCGCGGGCGATGCTGTTTACTACTACGCCCGCCCGACCAGCGTGGATGCATCCCACGGCTACGGCCCGGTGCTGCTGGCCGGTGCGGAAATGATCCGGATGTTGCAAATGTACCCCGCCGCAGCGAGGGATGGCACATATTTGTATCTTCCGAAATCGGCCGCAACCCAGCCGTCGGCGCCGGGGCGGTAGAAATGCGGGATTTGGGATCTTGAACCAGTTCCCGTCCGCGCCGGGCGTTGGAGTGGCGGAGCGTTGACCGGATTTCTTCCCAGCCCCGGTCTTTGGCGGTATAGTAGGTGCATGACCAAGATGCTGGAAGACGCGGTAGCCAAGGCGAGGGAACTTCCCGAGGCGGAGCAGAACGCTATCGCGCAAATCGTGATTGACGAGATCGAATCTGAGCGGCGATGGGATGAGCTGCTTGCCAAATCCCCGGAGAAGTTGCGGAAGCTGGCTGATCGAGCTTGGGCCGAACATGAGGCCGGTAAGAGTCAGCACCTGGACCCGGACGCGCTGTGACCTCGCGGACCAGTTCCGATTTCCGCCGCGACTTGGCGCAACTCCCGCCCGCTATCAAGCGGCAGGTTCGTGAGGCGTATCATCTGTTCAGCCGGAACCCGCGGCATCCCAGCTTGAAATTCAAGAAGCTCCCGCCGCACGAGGATCTTTGGTCGGTCAGGATCAACGCTGATTATCGGGCCATCGGGCGATTTCGGGGAGACGTGTTGCTTTGGTTCTTCGTTGGATCACACGCGGATTACGACAAGTTGATCGCGCGGCTGTGACTTGCCTGTCGCCAACCTGACTCCGGATGCCAGAGGCATTCCGCGATGGCATCTCAGATCCGGGACTTGAATCTCTCGGCCTGCGGCCCCCAATACGGCCCCCTCAACTGGCGACTTGATCGGCCTCGGCCTGTGAGAATCCCGTGACGCGATAGCCCCCGTGCGTGATGGCCGACACCAACTGCTGCACGTTCACGGCGGTCGGATCGTAAAGGACCGATGCCTGCGAGCTGTTGAAATCGACTTCGACCTCAAGCACGCCGGCAATACTGGACAGCGTTTTTCGTATCGCCGCCTCGCAATGATGGCAATGCATTCCCTCGACTCGGATCACCGCCAGATGATCCATTTCCGTCCGCTCAGCCATAGAAACTCCTCTGGCATGACGTCCTCGGAGCCACCCATAGAATAAGAAAGTTGGCGCTCCATTTCAACCAGTTTATACGATGGAAATCGAAAACTGTTGAGGAATTTCCCCATTCCCCCGGCATTGGCGCGGACAGGCCGCATTACGACGCACTTGCGTGCCCGAACAATACGAAGTCGAACGACCGCCCGATGAAATTCAGCGTGCCATAGTCAAAATGGAGCCAAATGAGAATGTCCGCCAGCCGGCTGAGCATCCATGTCGTTATGCCCGAGACGGTCATAAAGACCAGGAAGAGCCCGATGAACAGCGCTCCCTGCACTTGCGGCGAACGGGCATTTCGTCGCAGATCATCGGGTAGCATCGGGGCGATGATATTGAACCCATCGAGCGGCGGGCATGGGATCAGGTTGAAAAGGGCCGTCAACCACTGCAAAACCCCCATCGTCGCCAGGAACATCTGGAAATTCGACCAATGGTCAAAGTCATCCGGCGCTGTGTATGCCCAACCAAATCGCGGATGCAGCGGCAACAAAAAGAGTGCACCCATGATGAGATTGCTGGCCGGCCCGGCCGCTGCCGCCATCGATTCCCAAAGCCGGCTGCGCAATAGATCTCGCCGGATATATGTTGCCCCGCCCGGCAGCGGGATTCCGCCCATCGCCAGCATGGCGATGGGGATGAGGATGCTCGTCGTCAGATTGACGTATTGAAGTGGATTCAGCGCCAGCCCGCCGCGTTGGCGGATGGTGTAATCCCCGCCCAGATACGCCACCAGCCCGTGCGAGAATTCATGAACGGTCACGGTCGCGATCCACGCGACCATGACCGACCAGAACAGCGGATTAGAAAAATCGGCCGACGCGAGAATGTGCATGGCCGGAGAGCGTAAGGCCGGATGGGCGGTTGGAGCAAGCGGGCGATGGGCGAGACTACGCCCGGATTGCAGAATCCGGCGGTTGCGGCTTCAGATGCTCTTCCAATACATGTCGCATGACATCGACCGGCGGGGCGATACCGGTGAAGGCGCGGAATTGGCCGGCGGCCTGGCGGACGAACATGTCGGCGCCACAGACAGTTTTCACCTTTGCGGATTGGGCCGAGGCGAGCAGGCGGGTTTGCATCGGGTTGTAGACGGCGTCGAAGACAAGGCGCACGCGATGCAGGAGTTTTTCGTGGCCGTCGAGGGGGCTTTGGTCGATGTGCGGGCTCATGCCGACCGATGTGGTGTTGATGAGAATGTCGCAATCGGCATTGGCCAGATCGGCCCAATCCGCGGCGGCGACGCTCTTGCCCCGCGAATCGCCGAGTTCCTGCGCCAGCGCGTCGGCACGCTGGCGGGTTCGATTGAAAATTGTAACGCGGCAACCACAAGCGGCCAGCGCCGCAACGGCGGTTCGGCCGGTGCCGCCGGCGCCCAGGACCGCGACTTTCAAATCCGATAGGCCCGCGCGATCGATGCCAAGGGCGCTGGTGATACTGTCGAGAATCGCGGCATAATCCGTGTTCAGGCCGGCCAGCGCGACCGGGCCGTCGCGTCCCTCGCGCCGCGTGATGACGATAGTATTCACGGCCCCGATGGTTGCGGCCAACGGCTCGATATTAGCCCCTTTTTCCCGCAGATAGCGAAGCGCATTTTCCTTGTGCGGGATGGTGACGGACAAGCCGGACAAGTCGAAGCCGGCCGTTGACAGAGCCACCTCCATGAACGCCTTGAAGCTCTCATAGGAAGGCTCGACCAGCAGCGGCAGATAGACGCCGTCAAAGCCCACGCTCTCGAACGCCGCGTTATGAATGGCCGGGGACATCGAATGCCGCACCGGGTGGGCGACCACGCCGTACACCTTGGTTTCCGGCCGGATCGCGTCCCAGCGATAGAGATGTTTGATCTGCCCGATCGTCGGCTGGCCCGGCGCGGTGGACTGTGAATCGTCGAGGCTGGCGAACGTAAGGGCGGCGCCAAATTTGCGGGCCAGCAGTCGGCTGATCAGGCCGGCTTCGCCCATGCACAGGGCGATAGTGGGGCGGACGCGCTGGCGCAGGACGTCGAAAATCTCGAAATTGTCGCGGATGGTGCGGGCGGTGTAAGCGATCTTGTTGACGGCCGCCGGTATGTCCGCCATTTCCAGCAGGATGTTGTTCAACCGCTCGGGCCGGCCGGTGGTGTCGTGAGAGCTGATAATGAGCGCCCGCGACGGAATGACCCGGCCGCTGATGCGGCGGTAGGTTTCCAGTTCGATATCCATGTACCGGGCGTCGAGCGATTGTGCGGATCGGTTGACCAGATCGACGCGAGCGGCATCGTTGAGCATGCTGTGCCCGGCCTCCCAAACCGGCCGGCAGGTGACGATGACCGGCAGGTCAATCCGCGGCCAGGAGTCGGGACATTTCGTCAGGTGATCCAACCGCAGCTCGAGCATATCCGCGCCGGCTTCGGCGGCCAGCGCCGACTGCCGGGTCAACTGGTTGGGATCGGTGACGAAGATGGGAACGCACAGGTGGGTCAATCGCTCGTCACGCTTTTGATCAGGTCGTCAATCTGCTTCTTTGTTGCATCCGACGCTTCCCACAAGGGCAATCGCAGCTCGCCCGTATCCAGGCCGGCCTTCTTCATCGCATACTTGATTCCCACCGGATTTCCATCCACGAACAGTGACTTGATGAAGGGAAAGAGCTTCCTATGCAAAGTTGCGGCGTCGGCGTAATTTCCGGCTGCGGCCAGGCTGACCAGCCGCTTGATCTGGGCGGGAATCAGATTCGACGCCACGCTGATCACGCCCTCGGCGCCGACGGACATCAGCGGTAGTGTCAGCGAATCGTCGCCGCTGAGGATGGTGATATCGCACAGCGTGCGTATCTCGCTTGCGATGTCGATCACCCCGGTGCTTTCCTTGATGGCGACAATGTTCGGATGCTTCGCCAGGCGGGCAACCGTGACCGGGTTCATTGTCACGCCGGTGCGGCCGGGGATGTTGTACAGGACGATCGGCAGATCGACCGCGTCGGCCAATGTCATGAAATGGCGATAGAGTCCTTCCTGCGACGGCTTGTTGTAATACGGGTTGACGCTCAGGCCGCCGTCGGCGCCGATTTTCTTGGCGATGGCGTGCAGTTCCAGCGCCTCGTGCGTGGCATTGGCGCCGACGCCGGCAATAACCGGAACACGCCCGGCCGCGAATTTCACCGTCAGTTCCAGAACGCGCGCGTGATCGCGCATGTCCAGGGTGGGGGATTCGCCGGTGGTTCCGGCCGGGACAAGTCCGTCGATGCCGCCTTTGATCTGGAACTCGATCTGCGCGGCCAGCCGCGCCTCGTCGAGCTTTTGATCGCGAAACGGCGTAATCATGGCTGTCATGGCGCCACTGAACATCAAGAAACCTCCGCGTTGTTGAGGGCGGCTGCGATCGCCCGTTTCATGTCGGCCACTGCCGTTTGCAGGCCGGTGAAGATCGCACGGCTGATGATGGCGTGGCCGATGTTGAGTTCGCGCATTGACGGGATGCGCACCACCGGCGCGAGGTTGCGATAATTCAGGCCGTGCCCGGCGTGCAGACGCATGCCGTTCAATCCGACGCGGTAGGCGGCGGTTTCCAGGCGGGCGAGTGCTTCGGTGGCGGCGCCTGAGCCAGGGGGCGCGTTCGCGTACGTGCCCGTGTGCAACTCGATGCCGTCAAAACCCTGCTCGGCCGCAAGGGCTATCTGTTTCTCATCCGGATCGATGAACGCACAGACGAACGTACCGGCGGCCTTGAGGCGGCCGACGGCGTCGATGATGCGGCCGGGATTCTGCGAGAGATCAATGCCGCCCTCGGTGGTGATTTCCGCCCGCCGCTCCGGAACCAGCGTCGCCTGGGTGGGCGCCGATCGCACCGCGATATCGACGATCTCCGGCACGAGGCTCATCTCCAGATTGAGCTTGACGTGAACCGTCTGACGCAATACCGCCAGATCGCGATCGCCGATGTGCCGGCGATCTTCGCGCAGATGAATGGTGATCCCGTCGGCCCCGCCCAGTTCAGCCTCGGCCGCTGCCCAGACCGGGTCCGGCTCATAGGTCTTGCGCGCCTGACGCAGCGTGGCGACGTGATCGATATTGACACCAAGTTCCACCATAGCCATCGCGATTTTAGTTTGTCGGCCGCTATTTATCGAGTGAGATGCGACGCCTCGGGAAATGGCGACGAAGCCGGGCTCAGGTTTCCAGCCACGCGGCCAGGAGATCGATGGCGCTTTGCAGGTCGCGTTTGTGGATCGATTCGGTGACGGTGTGGATGTTGCGCGTGGGGATGGAGAGCGTCATGGTGCGCAGTCCGCCGCGCGAGCGCTGCATCGGGCCGGCATCGGTTCCGCCGCGCGGCAGGACGCTGAGCTGGAATGGGATTTCGCGCTTCTTGGCGATGGCCTCGAACTGGTCGATCAAGCCGCGGTCGGAGATGGTCAGGCCGTCCAGAACGGTCAGCGCCACGCCGTCGCCCTGCTTGGTCACCCGTTCATCCTCGGGGACGCCGGGCGTATCAACGCACAACGTCGTATCCAGGGCGATGGCGATGTCCGGTTCGATGGAGAAAGCGGCCGGTCCCGCGCCGCGGCAGCCGACTTCCTCCTGCACCGTCGCCGCCAGCGTTACGTGATATTTGAGGCTGGTCAGTTTGCGAAATGCCTCGATGACGACAAACCCCGCCACGCGGTTATCCAGGCATTTGCCGCTGACGCATTCCCCGATTTCCGAGAATTCCTGCACCAGCGTCACCGGGTCGCCGATGCGGACGCGCTGTTTCACCTGATCGGCCGGCAGGCACAGATCGACCGCGAAATCGTTCATTTCGGGGATTTTCTTCTTGTCCTCTTCCTTGGCGATATGCAGCGGCCGGCCGGTCGGATTGAGCAGGCCAATGATGTCCGTTCCATCGGAAGCCTGCACGCGGACGCGGCGGGCCAGGAGGTTTCGCATATCGAAGCCGCCGACGTTGGTGATGCGCAGGTATCCCTTTTCGTCGATGTGGCGGACGTAGAAGCCGATCTCGTCAATGTGGCATGCCAGCAGGACTTTCTTGGCGCCGACGGGACCGTGCTTGGTCGCAAACAGATTGCCCATCGAATCCTGCCGGATGTCATCGCAAAGGCCCGTGACCTGCTCGGCAATCACCTTACGTACCCGTTCCTCCCGGCCGGGAACGCCGGGAAGTTCGGACAATATTTTCAGTAGACCTAGGTCCATAGCGGCGCAGATTTAGCCGAAAGAAGGGCGGAAGTAAACGGCGGATTGCCAATTACGGGTCGTGTCGCATGTCCCCATTATTTGCACCTCTTACTCACATTCCGCTGGGGGAGCGGGCGACTGTTCGGGATTGAACAATCGTTTCAAATCCCGCGCGCCGTGCAGGACGCGCACCAACTCAATTCCATCGGACGTGGCCCTGTAGAACACAAGATAAGGGACGACCGGAAAGCTGCGCAGACCCGGCGCCAAGTTGTCGCGTGTCCTGCCCATTCGCGGGTTCGACGCGTAAAGTTCCAATTTCTTGTCGATCCTCCGCAGCAAGCGATCGGCTGCCTCCGGATTGTCTCTGGCGATGTAATCCCAAATGTCGCCGTAGTCTTGTTGCGCACGTGGCGAGCGCCAAAACGACCGCCATTAGCTTTGCCCGTTTCCGCCCGCCAGTCGCCGGCGTTTTTCAGCGATGATTGTTTCCGCGTCAAAGGACGCAAATTCGCCGCGATTGAGCTCATCGAGTCCGCGCTGTATTTCCCGCCGCAGGTATTGCTCGCGCTCCGGCGTAAATTCTTCCTGCTCTTTCAGCATTTCAAGCGCCTCGTTGACCATATCGCTGGCATCGGCGTATTGCCCGGCCTTCACCTTGTCGGCAACAAATTTCTCAAGCTCGGGCTTCAATAGGACGTTCATTGGGTTACCTCATTTTGGCGTGTCGGCGTCAGTTTGCCGCCACCGGATGGTCGTGCAGATCGAGCTTGACCTCCTCCATCGCCAGTGCGACATATCCCGTGGCCAGAACGGGGTTGTCTTCCATGAATTGCTTTTCGCCTTTGAACGAGCCGTCGGCGGCCTGGAGAGTCTTGATCTGGGCGATCAGATCGACGCGCCAATCGTGCGTGACGCCGGCGGCGTCGGTTATGGTGGGGCTGCCGTAGGCGTGCAGGGCGCGGGCCATGGCGTGATAGTAATAATAGAGTCCACCCTTGGCCGCGTTGGGATCGTTCGGGTCGCTGAGCTGCATTCCCGGGTTTTCCTTGACGGTGTAGTTCTTGCTGAGCCAATCCCAGGCGGCCTTGACGCGCGGATCGTCCCTGGTCAGGCCGGCGTAGATCATGCTCTTGATGGCCGTGTAGGTCATCGAGCCATAGCTGCGATGGCGCGTGACGCCGCTGGCATCGACGTAATCACCGGCCGGTGAAACGCCGCCGGCGAACGGCGTATAGATGAATCCGCCGTCGTTGCTTGCCCACTTCTGGTCGTTGGTCTCTGAGAGGTTCTGGCAGCGGGTGACGAATTTCAATGCCGCCGCATAGGCCGGATCGGTAGGGGGGATGCCCGCGTCGTGCAAGGCGTCGAGGGTCATGCCGAGATTGGACAGATCGGGCCGGCCGCCCTTGCCGTAGCCAGTGCCGCCGTAGCGCACGTCGTCCGGCGTGACGTGCAGATCGCCCTGGATGGTGTCGGAGAATTGCAGTGTGCGCAGAAATGCCAGAGCCTTGGCGATCGGCGCCTTGTATTCGGCTTCCTTGGAGACGGCCATGGCACTGATGGCGATGGCGGTGTTGTAGTTCTGGAGCGAGTCGATGTAGACGCCGCCGTCGGGCTTTTGATAGCTGATGAGCTTGTCGAATCCCTTGTCCAGGAAGACCATGTCAGGGTCGTATTTCTCATCCTCGACAAAGGCCTTGAGGACCAGGGCGCTCAGGCCGGGAGGGTCTTGTTCCGATTGCCAGGAGAAGTCCGGCTTCTCCTGCGCCTTCAAATAGGCGAAAGCCTTGTCAGCCACGACCTGTGCATCATCAATGACGGCCTGCGTCCTCGGTGAGACGGCTTGCGTCGTCGGCTGGGTGGTGGCAGCGCCTGTCACCGCAATCGGCATCACCGCCGCGGCGACCGCAACAGCGCTGCAAGCGAGCGACCGATAAAACCAGTTAGCCATAAGAACCCTCTTTCCTGAAAAGACCAACATATTTTAATCGTCACCCGTGCGAGGATCAAACGGATTTCAGCGCATCGCGATTGCCGGCCGGTGTTCGCGTCACTTTTCTGAGGCCGATGATCCAGACGACCAGCCAGAAAAGGCATGCGATGGGGAAGGCCGGCTGCCATGGTGCGGATCCGGTCCAATTGCCACCAGTGCTATAACCGCCAAATGTGTCGGCGAAAGTCGCGGCAGGACTGGGTGATGTGGCGTCTTGGACAAACTGGACGATGTCGCGGGCCTCGGCAAGGACTTCACCACTGCTGGTGTCGATCTTGGCGCTCTTCATCCAATCGCGAACAGCATCGGCGTTCAGGCCGCTTGCCTGCCGAACAGTCTTGCCGGCGGCATTGACATAATCGTAACCCATGCGGTAGCCCGTGACATGAAGCACGATGGAATTCCCGGCGTTGGGAGTCAGGGTGACGTCGACGTTTTGAGGTGTCACGGCGAGTGGGGGCTGGCTGAAAGGCCATTGCACCCTACTGCCGTAAGCATGGAAGTCTACTCTCTGATAGAGATTGGATCGCGGCGCCAGAAGTGCTTCGTTCTGCTGACACGAATGGATGACGGGATCGAGGTCGCTGATGATGAAGATGGTGGTGGCGACCGCGACCAGGGCAAATGCGGCCGTCCAGATGACGCCGCGGAGTATGGGGCCGAACGTCTTAGTGCCGGGGACGATGATCCCGACGTCGCGCACATCGGAGCCGCATTCCGGGCAGATGAAGGTGGGGAGGCCGCGCACGCAATAGCCGCATTTCCCGCAGACCGGGCCGTTGCTCGCGGCGCGTTGGTCGTGTTGTCGCAGACCGAAGCCTATTGCGCCCACGACGAGTATCGCGGCCGGGATAAAGAAGAGGCACAACATCGGCGCGGATATTACTCCGTTCTTCTCGGGCGCACCAATTTGCCAGCCCGTGTTCGGGTCACTATTGCTGGCCAATCGTCGTTTCGTTCGCGTTTGTGTATTCGCAGCTCATCTGCGCACCTTGATGCCGACGTCGCGCAAATCCGATCCGCATTCCGGGCAGATGAAGGTGGGGAGGCCGCGAACGCAATAGCCGCATTTCCCGCAGACCGGGGCGTCGCTCGCGGCGCGTTGGTCGCGGCGTTGCACACCGAACCAATATGCGCCCACGACGAGTATTATCGCAACCGGGAGAAAGAAGATCCCTAATAAGAAGCATAACATCGGCACGGATATTACTCCGTTCTTCGCTGGCGCACCAAGTTGCCGGCCGCGCCCGGCCTGGCAACTGGCGCATGTTTGGCTTTTATCTCGCTTGACGGTGACGGGAAGCCTCGGTATCAACGATGGCCACGAGTCTTGTGTGCCTCGCGCAAAGGCGGGCGAGAGGTCGAATGTCTGGGAAACTGCGAAAATCGATCTGGACAATCGCGATCATCGCGGCCGATCTGATCGTGCTGGGTCTGGTCGGCGCTTGGCTTTGGCCGTACCCCATTTCCATCGGCTGGATGTGGTCCCGCAGCGGTGCGCAGTCGAGTTGGTCGCCATCCGCCTCGCAAAGCGTTGTGGGCGTGGCGATCGACCCGGCCGCGGTGGTTGGCGCACCGCCGTCGATTGCGGCGGTGTGCGCCGACAGTCGCGGCGATGTGTGGTGCGGCACAACGGGCAGCGGCTTATGGCGGCTGGGCGCCACCGACGGGAAATGGACCCATATGACCGGGCCGTGGGGCGACAGCGGCGTGACGAGCCTGGCGATGGATGCGGCCGGACGGATGTGGGTCGGACACGATAACGCCGGCCTTTCGATCTACAACGGCCAATGGCGTCATTACGATCTGACCAATTCGCCGGTCGCGCCGCACGTTTTCGCGATCGCCGCTTGTCCGCGAGACAACGATGTCTGGGTCGCCAGCGATTTGGCTCTGGCGCGGTATTCTTACGGGAACGACACGTGGACATCGATCGACCGCACCACCGGCACGCTGCCCGCATGGCCCATCAGCAGTCTGGCGTTTGACGCGTCGGGAAATCTGCTGGCCGGAACGCCGGCCGATGGTGTGCTGCTGGCGTCGGCATCGGACGAATATTCCGCGTGGCGGCAGATCACCGGCCCGGACCTGATGCCGACGACGCCGACCGGCGACGGATTGCCCAGCAGCGAAATCAATGCCGTGCTCGCCGCGCGCGATGGGACGCTGTTTGCCGCGACGCCGCTGGGTCTGGCCCGCAGCGGTGACGGCGGCAGCACATGGAATTATCTCCGCGGTGCAAACCTGGCCAGGCATGTTGACCAGAACTACATGCACGTCGGCACGCGCCCGCCGTTGCGCACTCCGGCCGTTGCCGTGGTCGCCGCGCCGGCCGTTGTCTGGCCCAGGCTGCCGCTGCTGGCCGATTGGGTCAGTGCGATGTCGCAGGACGCATCCGGCCGGCTCTGGCTGGGATATGCCGGCGCGGGATACGAATGCCGGGGCACCGATTTCATGTCGTCCTCGTCGCCGCGGCCATCGGTCGGCGGCCCGCAATATGTCTCCAGCATCGCCAGTGTCTCCGGTGCAGGCGGCGCCAGCATTCTCGTTTCCGGCCGGGACGGCATCGCGGGGATATGCAACCTGGAGTCTGCGCGGGGGCCATGGCCGACAACGCAACCGGTAGCAGCGTCCAGCCCCAAGGCGGCGGCGCCGCTGCCGGCAACCGCGGCTGTGCCCAATGTCAGCGATCTCAACGCCATGCGGCAGCGCGTGGCAGCGCTGCCCAAACCGACCAGCAGGCCGGCGGCAACGGCGGAGTATTTGGGCGATGACTGGACAACCGGCGGCGACTGGCCCGGCCGGTACGGACGATGCCTCGTCGATCTTTGCCTTAGCCCCAACCGCAAGAACACCGTGGCCGGCGGCTATGACGTCACGTTCCTTCCCGGTCCCTACATTTCCAACGGCCACGTCGATTACGGGAACAGGCCCGCGGACGTGCCGGTCAATGTGAACTGGCCCTATTTCGGCCGGGGAACGCGATCGCTTGGCTGGGTCGGTGACGGCACGACTGGCGACGATGATTTTCCGTCGACCATGCAGGGTCCGGATTTGTATCTTGGCGTGCGCGTGCCGGAAGGGGCGCATGCAATCAGCCTGTATTTCTACACCGGCCGTGATCCGCGCGACGACGCGGCCGCCGCGCAGCGGGATTATGTGATCCGGGTCAAGAAAGGCGCTGATATCGCCCCCAATGCGCAATGGAAGGTCAACTCCGCGCAGGACCTCATCCCCGTCGAGGTGTCGCCCAGTTTGGCTTGGGCGCGCGTGAACGGTTTTGTCGATTGCGGCGTGTACGAGCGGTTTGCGGTTCACGGCCGGGGAATCTGGTGGTTCAAGATTGACCGCAATTTCAGCGATTCGACACATTTGCAGGGTGTCTTTGTGGACAAGCTGGGCGGTACGGTAACGGCCGGCAAGTGGCCCATGCTGAACACCAATCCGGTGAGCACGACGATGCCCGCCGATGCCGCCGGCGCCTCCGCGCCCGGCGCCGCGGCCGCGTATGCCCTGTGGACGACGCTGGATGCGGCGAAGGATTCGCCGGGATACGCGGTTGTGGAAATGCCGTATCGAGCGGCGGCCTACCGCGCGGCGGCGGCGGCGGGGGTGTCCGAGCAGTGGCTGGCCAACTGGCGGGCCGCTCTGCACGCGTGGACCGACGATGACAAGAGCGCATTCCGCACGGCGATGGGTTTTGCGCCGCCGGGGATCGGGACTCAACCATGACCGCGCGCCGGCAGAACATCATCTCGGCCATCGTGGTTGCCAATCTCATCTGGATCGGCGCGATGGTGACGGCGCATGAAATCGTGCTGGCCGGCAAACCCCTGCCCCTGAATGCCGGCGTCGACAGGGCCAGCGCCACCGTCGATCCGCGCGAAATTCGGCTGCGCGATGTCTGGGACCGCGGGACCGCGCGGATTGCCATACCGCAGACGACGTATTTTCGCACCGGACTTGAAATTCCCGTTGCCCAATGGTCGGATCAGCCGCGTCTTGGCGCTACACGCGTGTCGATTCACCTGGCGCAGGTTCCGCTCGATCAGGCCATGGCGGCGATCACCGCGCAGTCGCGAGTGCGGCTTGACGTCTCGCCGACCAATCTGCTGACCCGGCCGATGGCGGTGCGTCCCGTCGTGACACTCGACGGCGATTCGATTCCGCTCAGCGAGGCGGTGCTGAGGTTGTGTACACAGAGCAACTTGAACATGCTGACCGAGGAACCCTCCGGCGGAGCGCGCACCGCCGCGCCCGTGGACGGCTCGCCGCGGATTTTGCTGGGGCAGGGCGCGGCCGATCGCCGGCCGGGAATCTGGTCGGTGGCCGGCGCTTTCGCCTTCGATCTGGTCCGCATCGATCAGACCGGCGCGCTTCGGCCCGATGGCACGGCGGATGACAGCATCTCCCTCTCGATCAATCTGCACGCCGAGCCCAAGGTCATGGTCCTGGCTACGCCCACGAAGATCGACGTCACCGAGATGGTGGACGAACGCGGGGTGTCGCTGCTCAAGTCGCCGGCCTCAGCCAATCAGGCGGGCAATTGGCGACGCAATCTCCAGGTGACCTTGCCGGCGGATCACGGCCGGTGGATCAGGCGCCTGGCCGCAGATACCACCTGGACTGTCGGGACAGCCACGGCGCCGATCAGCGTCCCCGATGCCGTCAAGGCGGCCGGTTCAACATTCTCAAACGGCGGGATCGACGCCTTGATCCAGAGCGTCACGCGGCCGACCGAGCCGACGCAATTGAACACTCAATTGACCGTGGTGGTGGTGTATTCGCAGAAGGCCGGCGCGACGCTCGACTGGCCGACGCTCTCGCCGCTGCTGCGGCGAGGTCACGTTTGGATCGACGGCTGGGGCGTGCCGACATCGATCCAGGCGCAGGCGGATGCCAAGGCCAAGCCGCCGGTGATGAAAATCACCTATCAGTGGACGAACATGCAGCGAGGCGCTCCCGGCCCGCTGCGGATTGATGTGCCCCTGGGCGCGGACAAGATTCACGTCCCGATGGAATTTCGCGATGTGCCGCTGCCGTGAGAGGATGTTGGGCATGATGAAAAATGTGACCCTGCGCCTGAGCCCGCTGCTGCTCGGCCTGATCGCCGCGATGTGCCTGGCGGCGCCGCGCTGGGCCACGGCCCAGCCTGCGGCCACCGAGCCGGCGACGGAGGCGGCCCATGGGGCGGCAACGGCGCCCGCGACCCGGCCGATGCTGTCGCAGTCCGATCCGGCCGCCACGCGCGTCACACTTCACATCGCCAGCGTTCCCCGCACGATGGCCTTTGCGCAACTGGCCGCCGCCAGCGGAATCGGCAATCCAACCGGCGCCGCCGCGGCCAAGGAGCCGACGATCACCGTCGATGCCGATGATCAGCCCTATTGGAACGTCATGCTGCCGATCCTCGATCAATCCAGGGGGATCGACCTGTCCAGCGCCGCGATCGGCCTGCCGGCCGCCGGTGCGCCGGGCGATGCGCTGTCGGGCATGCGATCGATTGACGGCGCGTTTGTCCTGTGCCTTAACCGATGGGACCGCACTATCGGATTTACCGGCCCGAGTGCGCCCGTCCGTCAGGCTACGCTCGAAGCCCATCTGGCTTTCGAGCCGCGGCTGGGCGTGCTGTATATGGATCGCACGATCGCGCCCACTCTCGCCGTCGACGAAAACGGACTGTCGCTCGTGCCGCGCGGGGACGATCCGCAACCGCCGCGAGCGTTCAATGACAATCCCTGCGGCCTGTCGGCGTCCAGCATCTTCTGGCCATTGACGATCGACATGAATGTGCCTCCGTCGGCCGGCCGGCGCGTGGCCCGCATGAGCGTCAAGGTTCGCGCCTGGGTCGCCCAGGAAACGCGGACGTTCCGGTTTCCGTTTGGCCAGGAGAAGACCGAATCGACCGGGACCGTGAATTGCAAGGTCACCTGGTCCGGCTCAAACGATGAGCCAAAGATCGAGGTGCGGTTCGATCGCGGATCGATCAAGCCGGAAACGTGGCAGGATATGGCCGCGTTTCTGTCGGCCAGCCGCGTCCGCGTCGTCGACGATGCCGGCGCCCCGTGGACCACGGACACCAACCGCAACGACGGCGATTCTCAGGACGATCACGTGACGATCCAGCGCACATTTACCCGCCCCCAGCAACCGGCGGGCAAACCGGCACCGGCCGCGAAAAACCCGCCGACAGCCGCCATCGTGGACATTCCCGTCGCCGTCAAGCCGATCGAACTGCATTTCAGTTTCGCGGATATTCCCGTGCCGTGAGGATGCAGGATGACATGACGACTTGGTGACCAGGTGACCGCCCTGCGTTCTTTTTCACCTTGTCACCCCCTCACCTTGTCACCTTTTCAGAATATCCGGCGGGCCAGCAAGGTGTCGTTTCCCTAAGCGACGCCCGCGCCGTACAATCCGCTCTCAATGCAAATCCAATTTCGCGGCGCCGACCGCACCGTCACCGGCTCGTGTCATGTGCTTCAGATCAATGGTCTGCGCATTCTGCTGGACCTGGGCCTTTATCAGGGTTCCCGCGATATGGCCCGCCGTGTCAACACCGATCTGGTCGACGATCCGCGCCACATCGACGCGATCATTCTGTCGCACGGCCATCTCGATCATTGCGGCCGGCTGCCCATGGCCGTGCTGGCGGGGTTCAGGGGCCCGATCTACTGCACACCTCCCACCGCGGCGGTGGCGCGGATCGTGCTCGTCGATTCGGCCAAGATTCAGGCCGAGGACTCGGACTATCTTTCCCGCCATATCCGCCCCGGCGACAAGCCGGCCGACGCACCGCTGTATTTGCCCAAGGACGTGCCGCCGGTTCTGAACCTCATGCGGACCGTCGATTACAACAAGCCGACCGATATCGGCCGCGGCGTGAAATTTACGTTCGGCGATGCCGGCCACATCCTGGGCTCGGCCTGGGTGCTGCTGGAATGGACCGAAGGTTCCACTCCCCGCACGCTGCTGTTTACCGGCGACATCGGCCGATACGACGCCCCCATCCTTCGCGATCCCCAGCCGGTCGGGCGGGTCGTGGATTCGGTCATCACGGAAAGCACCTACGGCCTGGCGACGCACGGGCCGATGAAGGATGTCGAGCCCCAATTCCTCGAGGCGGTTCGCTATTGCATCGGGCGCAAGAGCCGCTTGATCGTGCCCAGCTTCGCGGTGGGGCGCACGCAGACAGTTCTCTGGTACATGGAAAAATTCATCAGCGAAAAGAGCATTCCGCAGATCCCCATCTTCATCGATTCGCCGATGGGCGTCGAGGTCAGCCACATACACAGCCAGTTCCGCGATTACTACGACGACCAGACCCGCGCCATGATCGGCGACGGCGATCTCTTCAGCCTCGCCAACGTCACCTTTGCCAGTACGCCGGAAGATTCCAAGAAGATCAATACGCAGACCGGCCCATGCGTCATCATCGCGTCAAGCCCGACCTGCGAATTCGGCCGCGTGCTGCACCACCTGAGCATCAGCGTCGATCGCCCCTACGATCTGGTCGTGTTCGTCGGATGGATCGCCCCGCAGACGCTGGGCCGACGCCTGGCCGACGGCCAGAAGCACGTCCGGATTTTCGACCGCTGGTACGACGTCAAATGTCAGGTGCAGACAATTCACGGCCTCAGCGCCCACGCCGACGGGGGAGAATTGCTTCGCTTCCTGACACCATCGCTGAATGCCTCGACGGAAGCGTACGTGGTGCATGGCGAAGCCGACCAGGCCGACGGATTCGCCGCCAGGCTCATCAAAGCCGGCATCGGCCGTGCATTCGTCCCCGCCATGGACTCGAACATCATGGAAGGCTGGGTCGATGCGCCGAAGGTCGAGGGGGCCGTCGCCATGGCCGGCGCCAAATCCGCCGGCAACGATGGGGATTGAATTGCAGAAGCGGAGGAGCAGGGGAGCGGGGGAGCAAGGGCGAAATCCCGGCTCGCTATCTCCCCGGCTCCCCTTCTCCCCCGCTCCCCTGCTTCCTCTCCCTGCAATAATCGCATTCCAAATCATCATCCAAACACGCGGCGATGCGCTTGTCGATCAACTGAAGCATCAGATCGTCGATGCCGAGTGTCCGCGTCACATGGAATCGCGTGCCGGGATGATTCGCCGCGGCCTGCGCGGTCAGGTGGGGGATGTCGGTGGTCCAGTGTTTCCCCGGCCCCAGAAAATAGGGACAGACGATGACGGTGGTTGCCCCACGGCTGACGCAGCGGGCGTAGGCCGTGGCGATGGTCGGCTCGGCAATCTCCATGTGGGCCGGCTCGACGACCGTGTAGCGCCCGGCAAACCGGGCCGCAAACGCCTTGGCGACTTCCTCGAGCAGATCGTTGCTCTCCTGCCGACGCGAGCCGTGATCCACGATGATGATGCCGGTGGCCATGAGTCTCTCCGATTTTTCCGGTCAACGCTCCGCATCCGGCGGCCGGGCGAGCTTGGCGGTTAAATTCATTCTCGTAACACCACGCAGTACCGTGATCGTCATTGACTGACCAGCACGTGACTGATCGAGCACCTGCCCGAGCCGATCGAGATTAGCAATGGGCCGGCCGTCGATTTCAATGATGAGATCGGCAGCCCGCAGCCCGGCCGCTTCCGCCGGCGAATCGGGCTGCGTGCCCTGAATGAGCACGCCGACGGTTGATGCCCGCGCGGTGGGATCCGGAACAATCCCGAGGTACGCACGCGTGTTATCCGGGACTGGAGCGGGAATCGTGGTCGCCAACGTCGTCGGCGTAGGCGGCGGCGTGCTCATGGGCGACGCCTGTTCGATTTGTGGCGCGGGCGCCGTCGCGGATGCCAACGGCAAAGAGGGCGCGGTCGCCGGATTCACCGACTCGGCCGGCGGAGTCACTGGCCCGCCCTGCGTCGGAGTTTGAATTGAGACCGGTGCGGTGGCCGGCGGAAGTTGCCGCGGCGATGGTTCCCCCTGCGGCGAGCAAGCCGCCAATACCAGTACGAATGCCAAGCGCAACACCAGGCGCGGTGGGCGATCCATCAGGCGCTAGTCTATCCTGCTGGTGGGGCGGGGACAAATAGCCATCTTCAATGTGTGCGCTCGAGTCCGGCGTCCATCTTTACGCCGCCCGCCGCGACGTCTACGATGGATCGATATGAGCGGAGCGGAAACCGACGCGGTCGGGCGGCTTGTTGCTGCGCCGACGCTGAAAAAGTTAGCGGATGATCTTCAACGCGCCAGAGCCGCCAGCGCCAGCGGGCTGTGGGGCAGCAGCGGGGCGGCCGTGGTCGCGGCGGTTTATCGCGAGCTGCACCGACCGATTCTGCTGGTCTGCGGCCATCTCGATGAGGCCGATGATCTGGCGGATGACGTCGAGTTGTTCGCCGGCGTCCGGCCGGATGTCGTGCCGACGCTGGAACTCAGCAACAGCCTCGGCCGGATCAGTGAGGAGCAGGTTTCCAATCGCATCCGGCTGGTCTCCGAATTGACCAGGCAGCGCCGCGAGCCGGCGGCGGCGTCGGCCAGCCCGATCATGCTCGTGGCGCCGATTCAATCGCTCATGCAGTCGGTGCCGTCGCCCAAACAGCTTGATCGCCTGCTCCTGACGCTCCGCCAGGGGGCCAAAATGGATCAGCAGAAGCTGATCGTCTGGCTGGCCGAGCGCGGCTACAACCGGCTGGAGCAGGTCGAGGTTCCCGGCGACATCGCCGTGCGCGGCGGAATCGTCGATGTCTATGTGCCGGGTGAGTTCAATCCTGCCGATCCCACCGTCGGGCTGCCGGTGCGGATCGATTTCTTCGACGATCAGATCGAATCGATCCGGCGCTTTGACCTTGAGACGCTGTCATCGGGCCAGCCGATGGAATCGGTGACGCTGGTGGATATCAAGGGCCAACTGTCGGATTCGACGGACTCAACGAGCTTGTTCACCTGTCTGCCGGAGAACACGATTGTCGCACTTTCTTCTCCGCTGGAAATCGTCGAGCAGGCGCGGAGCTATCTGGATCGATTGTCCGAGCAGCGCGGGATTTATCCGCTGGCGGCCGTGCTGAAGCACGCGGCGGCGTTCACGCGGCTGGAATTGAGCCAGTTCGATCAGGCGCCGGCGATCGTGACCGATCTGATCGGGCAGGGGGCGGTACACGTCCGCCTGCCGATCGAATCGCTGCAACGATTCGAGACCGACGCCAAGAAGGCGATGGTCGAACTGGACGAACTGTCCAATGCCCACGATGTGACGGTCTTCTGCGAGAATGCCGGTGAACGCGAGCGTTTCACCGAGATGATGGAACAGGTCCGGCCGGGATTCTCCCAGCGAATTCATACGCCCATCGGCTATCTGCATCGCGGGTTCGTATGGAATCCCGCGGCGATTGACGGCACCGCGGTTCGCCCGCTGGCGATGCTGGGGCATCACGAATTGTTCCACCGCTACCAGCAGCGGCGGCGGGTGACAAAGGTCATCGCCTCGCGCCCGGTCGATTCGTTTCTGGATTTGAAAGTCGGCGATTATGTCGTTCACGTCGCGCACGGCATAGCGAAATTCACGGGCATGCAAACCCTGGCCAAAGAGGGGAAATCGGACGAATATCTGACTCTGCGCTTCGCCGACAACGCCGTGCTGCACGTGCCGGCGGCGCGGATCAATCTCATCCAGAAATACGTCGGCGGATTCCACGGCCATCCGCAGCTCTCGCGCCTCGGCAGCGGATCGTGGGAGCGGCAAAAGGCCAAGGTCTCCGAAGCGGTCATGGACATGGCCGCGGATTTGCTCGAAATCCAGGCGGCCCGCAATGCCGAACTCGGCACCAGCTATCCGCCGGACACCGACTGGCAACGCGAATTTGAGGCCGAATTTCCATACGAGCCCACCGCCGATCAGCTTTCCGGCGCGGCGGAGATCAAGCAGGACATGCAGAAGCCCCGGCCGATGGATCGGCTGCTGTGCGGCGATGTCGGATACGGAAAAACCGAACTGGCGATGCGAGCGGCGTTCAAGGCGATCGAATATGGCAAGCAGGTTGCGGTGCTGGTTCCGACCACGGTGCTGGCCGAGCAGCATCATCGCTCGTTTACAGAGCGCATGGTGAATTATCCGTTTCTGATCGAGTCAATCTCGCGGTTCAAAACCGCTGCCAAGCAGAAAGAGGTCGTCAAACGGCTGGCCGCTGGCGAAGTCGATATCTGCATCGGCACGCATCGCCTGCTCAGTAAGGATGTCAAGTTCGCCGATCTGGGCCTGGTCATTATCGACGAGGAGCAGCGATTCGGCGTGACGCACAAAGAGCGGCTCAAACGCATGCGCCGCACCGTCGATGTGCTGACCATGTCGGCCACGCCGATACCGCGCACGCTGCACCTGTCGATGCTCGGCCTGCGCGACATCAGTTCGCTGACCACCGCCCCGCAGGATCGCCGCAGCATCGTGACCGAGGTAATGGCGTACGACAAACAGCGCGTTAAGTCCGCCATCGAGCGCGAACTCAACCGCGACGGGCAGGTTTATTTCGTCCACAATCGCGTGGCCAGCATCGTCGAAGCCGCCGACGAAATCCTCAAGCTCGTCCCCGACGCGAAAATTCTCATCGGCCACGGGCAGATGGGCGAAGGCGAACTTGAGGCCGTCATGCTCAAGTTCATCAATCACGAGGCGGACATCCTGGTTTGTACGACGATCATCGAAAGCGGCCTGGATATCCCCAACGCCAACACGATCTTCATCAATAACGCCGACCGATTCGGCCTCAGCGAACTGCACCAGCTTCGCGGCCGGGTCGGGCGATACAAGAACCGCGCGTATTGCTATCTGCTCCTGCCGGCCGATCGACCGGTGACGCCGGTGGCGGCCAAGCGGCTTAAGGCGATTGAGGAATACAGCCATCTTGGTGCCGGATTCAAGATCGCCATGCGCGACCTGGAAATCCGCGGCGCCGGAAATCTGCTGGGCTCGGAGCAATCCGGCCACATCGAGGCCGTCGGCTACGAAATGTACTGCCAGCTTCTTGAAGAGGCGACGCGGCAATTGAAGAACGAACCGAAGCCCGCCAAGCCCGAGGCGCATGTCGATATTGGCGTCTCGGCGTTTATCTCTCGGCAATATATCCCGGCCGATCGCCAGCGCATGGACGTCTATCGTCGCCTGACGCGCTGCACGAGCCCGGCCATGCTGACGGAACTCGAGGAGACGCTGAAAGAGGCGTTCGGCGCGCCGCCCCGGCCGACAGTGATGCTGCTGGCGCTGACCGAGTTGCGGTTGCTGTCGGGTCTGTTCGGCATCGACAGTATCATCCGCAAGGAGCCGGACGTTGTGCTGACCGTTCGCGACGCCGCGCGGGCACAGATCGGACTTATCGGCGCGCCGGGATCGCTGCGCGTCATCGACGAAAAGACGGTGTATTTGCGCATGCCGGCGGGATTTATGGAGCCGGACACGCTGCTTGTGGTGCTACGAAACCTGCTGCGCCAGGCCTACGACCGCGAACAACGCGGCGAGCCGCCGCCGGTGGCGCGGGCCGCGGGCAAGCCGGCAATTGCGGGGCGAAGGTGAAATGACAAGGTGACAGGGTGACAAGGTGAAGGGGTGACATGGTGAGCACCTTGCGGGAAGAGAACTCGTGACCGATGCAATCATCATCGGCGGCGGGCCGGGTGGGGCTGTGGCCGGGATGGTGTTGGCTGGGGCCGGATGGGACGTGACGATCGTCGAGCAGCATCGATTTCCGCGCGATAAGGTGTGCGGGGAATGCATAAGCGATTTGGGGCTGGAGGTGTTGACGCGGCTGGGGATGCTGCCGCGGCTGGGCAGGTTCGCTCCGGCCGTGTTGCGGCGAGTCGTGTTCTATGGGCCGGGGCCGGAAAAATTGGAGATTGACCTGAGCCGGCCGATGTGGGGATTGTCGCGGTCGGTTCTGGATACGGAATTGCTCGCGGCGGCGGCGGATGCTGGTGCGAAGATCGTGCAGCCAGGGCGCTGCGAGGAGATCGAGCCGGGGTCGCCGCCGCGCGCGCGGATTCGTTCGCTGACAGACAATACGGTGACGACGATGTACTCGGCGGTCGTCGTGCTGGCGGACGGCAAGCCGCCGGCATCGGTGCGAGCCAGCTTAGCAGCGCCGTCGCGGCTGGGGATCAAGGCGCATGTCAAATTGGACGACGGGCCGATGGATCGGGTGATGCTCTTTGGCGTGAAAGGGCATTACGGCGGCCTGGCGGCGGTGGAGGGTGGGAAATGGAATCTGTCGTTCAGCGTCGCCGCGGAGATGGCCCGCCAGTGTCGCGGGGATATCGATGAGGTGATGCGACAACTGGCCGGTCAGAACGCCGCTCTGGCAGCGCGGTGGTTGCGGGCGCGGCGCGTCGGCCAGTGGGTGGCATCGCCGCTCTACCGCCATGCGCTCGGTGATGCCTGGCCGGTGGGGGTGATCCCCGTCGGAAACGCGGCGGCAGCGATCGAACCGGTTGGTGGCGAGGGAATGGGTCTGGCGATGGCCACGGCGGAATTGGCGGCCGCCGCGCTGGTCAAACATGGTCCGCGATTGGATGATGCGGCCCTTCGCCAGTTGCGGCGGGAGATGCGGGATTTGCACTCGTGGCGGGCGATAATGTGCCGGGGCATCGCGATGTTGCTGTCGCGTCCCGCCCTGGCGGAAATGGCCGTGGCGGCCGTGGCGGCGAATCCCACGCTGGCCGAAGCGGCCATGCGACTGGTCAAAGGGCCTGCCAGGGCCGATATAATGTGAGCGGGTAAGGACAAAGATGCTGGTGATTCGACCAATCGCGATGACGGATTTGGACGCGCTGAGCGAACTGGCGACGCGGACGGGGTTCGGGCTGACGACGCTGCCGCGCGATGCGGAGTTGCTCGGCGAGCGCATCCAGGAAAGCCTGGCGAGTTTCGATCGGATGTCGCGCCGGCCCAAGGGCGAGACGTACCTTTTCGTCATGGAGGATGCGGACGCCGGAAAGGTCGTCGGGACATGCGGCATCGTGTCGAAGGTGGGCGGATTCGAGCCGTTCTACGCCTACAAGATTGAGAGCGAGCATTTCCGCTCTGAAATGCTGAACGTGGACAAGCAGGTTCAGACGCTGCACCTGGTGATGGATCACAACGGGCCGTGCGAAATTGGGAGTCTGTTCCTCTCGCCGGAATACCGCAAGGGCGGAAGCGGACGGCTGCTGTCGCTGTCGCGGTTCGTGTTCATGGCGATGCACCGCCAGCGGTTCGATCCAATGGTGATCGCGGAGATGCGCGGCGTGATCGACGATCGCGGTCAGTCGGCGTTCTGGGATGCGGTGGGCAAGCACTTCTTCGACATCGACTTCCCCAAGGCGGATTACCTCAGCATGGTCAACAAGAAGTTCATCGCCGATCTGATGCCCAAGCATCCCATCTATACGGCGATTCTGCCCCCGGCGGCGCAGAGCGTGATCGGGGCCGTGCATGATGACACCAAGCCTGCGCTGCGGATGTTGCAGGATGAGGGTTTCGTACTGTCCGGCATGGTGGACATCTTCGAGGCCGGGCCGGTCGTGCAGTGCGCCCGCGACGCGATTCGAATCGTGCGCCAATGCACGACGGTGGTGGTGGGTGATATTGTCGATGAATCGGATATGCCCAGGCGGGACGCACCCTCGGCGTCGCGCCATGTGATCGCGACCGTCGGCAAGGCGTTTCGGGCGTGCGGAGCGGATGTGACGCCGGCCGGCGCTGGTACAGTGAAGATATCGACTGCGGCGGCAAAGGCGCTGGGTGTGCAGGTGGGGGACAAAGTGGCGTACGCGGCACTGCGGCCGGCGGATGCAAACAGGCCGCGGGAAAGAGCAGGGAGCGATGTCGAATCGGACCCATTACGTTGGCAACCGATGGATTGAAGGAGCGGGCGAGCCGATGGCCTCGCACGATCCGGCCAGCGGCGAACTGGTGTGGGAGGGAACGTCTGCATCGAACGGGCAGGTGACAGAGGCGATTGTCGCGGCGAGGCGGGCGCTGGGGGACTGGGAACGTCGGCCGCTGGGAGTGCGTGAGGAACTGCTCAAGACATTTGCGAGGATTGTGGGCGAGAATCGCGATCGCCTGGCCGAGGCGATCTGCCGTGAGACGGGTAAGCCCATGTGGGAGGCGCTGGAAGAGGCGCGGGCGATGGTGGGCAAGGTGACGATGTCCATTGATGCCCAGAAGCGCCGACGGGTTGAACGGTTCACCGAAGGGATGCACTCAACATCGGAATGGCACACCTGGTACCGCCCGGTGGGCGTGGTGGCGGTCATGGGGCCGTTCAATTTGCCGGCGCACCTTCCCAATGGGCATATCGTGCCGGCCCTGCTGGCGGGGAACACGGTGGTGTTCAAGCCCAGCGAACGCACGCCGCTGGTGGGGCAATTAACGGCCGAGTTGTGGGAGCTGGCGGGATTGCCGCCCGGCGTGTTCAACATGATACAGGGCGGTCGATCGACGGGGGCATCGCTGTGTTCCCACGAAGGGATCGACGCGGTCCTGTTCACTGGAAGCTATACGGGAGGACGAGCGATCGCCAAAAGCGTTGCCGACCGCCCCGAACGACTGCTGGTCTTGGAGATGGGCGGGAACAATCCGCTGGTGGTGTGGGATGTGAAGGCAGTCGAAGCCGCGGCGTATGGGGCGGCTCTGTCGGCCTTTATCACCGCCGGTCAGAGATGCTCATGCGCCAGGCGATTGATCGTGTCCGACGACGCGGCGGGCAATGAGATCATCGAGCGCGTCGCCGCATTTGCCCGGCGCATGCGCGTTGGGCCGTACACCAACCGCCCCGAACCGTTCATGGGGCCGGTGATAACGGCGGCGGCGGCCGACAGTGTGCTGGCGGCCCAGAACCGGCTGATCGATGCGGGGGCGCGCCCGGTTTTGAACGTCGAGCGGATCGACACGCGCGGAATGCTGCGGCCGGGTGTCGTGGATGTGACGGCCGTTGCCGACCGGCCTGATGAAGAGGTCTTCGGGCCGCTCTTGCAGGTCATTCAGGTCGAGGATTTTCCGGCGGCGCTCCGGGAGGCGAATCGCACTGCGTACGGGCTGGCGGCTGGAATCATGACGGTTCGGCGTGATCTGCACGAGGTGTTCAAGGCGACGGTGCGCGCGGGTGTCGTGAATTGGAACAATCCGCTCACCGGGGCGCGCAGTTTCCTGCCGTTTGGCGGCGTGGGCCGCAGCGGCAATCATCGGGCCAGCTCGTATTTCGCGGCGGATTACTGTTCCGATCCGGTGGCCAGCACCGAATCGGAGGTCGTCGCCCTGCCGGAAAAACTGGAAAACGGAATCGACGAATGAGCCGGCCAGCCAGCGAAGTGAATTTCGACGCCATTGTGGGACCGACGCACCATTACGGCGGCCTGGCGAGTGGAAATCTGGCATCGGCGGCAAATCGCCGGCGGGTGAGCAATCCGAAAGCAGCGGCATTGGAGGGCTTGGCGAAAATGAGACAGGTGTGGGGGATGGGCGTAGGACAGGCCGTGCTGCCGCCCCTGCCAAGGCCGGATGTGGGGGCACTGCGGAGATTGGGATTTTCCGGAAGCGATGCGAAGGTGTTGGAAACCGCGCGGCGGCGTGCGCCGGACTTGTTGGCGGCCGTGAGCAGCGCCTCATCCATGTGGGCGGCAAATGCCGCGACGGTCTCACCCAGCGCGGATACGGCGGATGGGAAAGTCCATTTCACGCCGGCGAATCTGTCGAGCCAGTTTCACCGGTCAATCGAGACTGTGGATACATCGCGCGTCCTGCGGCGGATATTCGCCGACGAGCGTTACTTTGTTCACCATGATCCTTTGCCAGCGGGAATGCGTTTTGGCGATGAAGGCGCGGCGAATCACACGCGGCTATGGGAGCGAGCGGATCGGGCGGGGCTCGAAATCTTCTTTTGGGGGAGGGAGGAAGAGGGGGAGCAGGAGCGAAGCGGAGAAGGGGAGCGGGGGAGATTCGCGGCGAGGCAGACCTTGGCGGCGTCGATGGCGGTGGCGCGGCTGCATGGGCTGACGGCCAGGCGGACGTTATTTGTGCGGCAAAGCCGGCGGGCAATTGATGCGGGGGCGTTTCATACCGATGTCGTGGCGGTGGGACATCGCGATTTCCTGTTGTGCCATGAACTGGCGTTTGCCGACGGGCTGGCGTCGATCGAGGAAATACGGGCGGCGTTTGGTCGCGTGTGTGGCGGCGAGTTGCGCGTGCATATCGTGCGCCAGCGGGAATTGTCGCTGAATGAGGCGGTGCGGACGTATCTTTTCAACAGCCAGATCGTGACCGCGGCGGACGGTGAGATGTGGATGATCGTCCCGGCCGAGTGCGTGGAAAGTGCGGCAGCTTGGCGGATAGTACAAGGTTTGGCCGACGATGGGACGATTGGCGGTTACGTGGTGCAGAACGTGCGACAAAGCATGCGCAACGGCGGCGGCCCGGCGTGTCTGCGGCTGCGGGTGATGTTAACGGATGACCAGCGCGCGGCATCGCTGCCGGGGGTTTTCTACAGCGAGAGATTGCACGATCGGCTGGTGGCATGGGTGGAACGGAATTACCGGGATCGGCTGTCGTGGAATGATCTGGCCGATCCGAAGCTGATGGAGGAGAGCTACCGGGCCGTGGATGAATTGACGGGGATTCTTGGAATGGGGGCGGTGTTCGAGTTTCAGAAAGACCAAGTCTCACGCAAAGGCGCGAAGCTCGCAAAGTGAGGAACTGCGGGCCTCATGGGTTGGGGCGATACTCAACGCGATAGAGCAACCCGGCCCTGACCGCGAGGTAGGTCAGATCGTCATCGGGAGCAAAGTGCATGCTGCCGGGGGCGATGGTGTCGTAGGCTGGGCCGGGCTGGTTGTCCATTACGACAAAGCAATTGTGGCCTGTCTGCGCATAATAGGCCACATGCTCGCCATCCGGGGTGAAGACCGGGGATGAGATGGACGAGCTGATGGGCTCTTGCCTGCCGGAAGTGAAAGCCGGAAATACGAGATCGAACGGGTTGATCTTATCGAACGGCGGCCCGGCGTGGCCGTCCACCACGACGAACTGTTTCTGGCCCAGCGTGGCTTGGTCGGCGACGCGTTTGCTGTCGGGGCTGAAAATGCGCTCGTCGACAGCATCAAAGAGCCGGCCGGACTGGTTGTCGACGACCATCGACCACTTGTCGCCCGTCTTGGCAGCGTACATCACTCGGCTGCTATCGGGGCTAAAGGCTGGCCAGCCGGACAAGGCATCGCCGATCGCGTCGTATGGGGCGCCTTCCCGGCCGTCCACGACGACAAGCCATTTGTTCTCTTTTGTCCTGGCCGAATACATAAAGTGTTGGCTGTCGGGGCTGAACGCCAGCGTGAGGCCATTCATGCCGGCGTATTCCCCGCCGGGCTTGCCGTCCACAATCGCGACGAGCGACTTGTTTTCGGTCTCGGCGATATAGGCCGTGTGTTTGCTGTCGGGGCTGAAGATGATGCGGCTGCCAGCGATGGCTTTGAATTGCGGTCCGGGCTGGCCATCGATCACCGCCCGAAATCTGAGGAGTCCCTGGGATACGCCCGCCGATGTCAGGTTGATGGCGCCGACATAGGCGAAGCGGTTGCCGTCGGGGCTGAGGATAATACGGAAAACGCCGTCATATTGCGGGCCCGGTTGGCCGTCTATTACCACGACGGCCTGTGATTTGGGACGTCCGGGATCAACAGGCACACTTGGCTGGCGCGTAACACCCACATATGCCACCTGTTTGCCATCGAAGCCAAACGTGAGAAAGCCGATCTCGTCGTATGACGGCCCGGGCTTACCGTCGACAACCACCGCCCACTTCGTACCGGTTTTTAGTGCGTATGTCAGGTGGTCCCCGTCGGCGCTGAGGAACGCGCCGCCGATTCCGTCGTAAGCCGGCGTGGCATGGGCGTCGATTATCAACTGCCACTTTGTGCCCGTTCTTGCCGTATATTGGGGGCGATTCTCCGAGTCGAAGGTCGGAGAGCCGGACTCGATTTGGTCGTATTCCGGGCCTGTCTTGCCATCCACAACAACGGACCACTTTTGACCATCGCGAGCGGAATACGCTACGTGGTTGCCGTCGGGGCTGAAGGTGGGCGAGTTGTAGCCGATCTCGTCGCATTCAGGGCCGGGTTTCCCATCGAGCACGACGACCCATTTCTGGCCGTTGCACGCCCAATACAGGAGATGTTTGCCGTCTTGGCTGAAGACCAGGGGACCGAGAAGCGGAGCTTCGCCGATCTTGTCATATTGCGCACCGGGCTGGCCATCCAAGACGACGACCTGCTTCTTGCCCAACATGGCCAAATAGACGAGGCGATCACCGCCGGGAACGAAGCCTGGTCGACTTACCGCGTCATATTGCGGGCCGGGCTGGCCATCGAGAGTGACCAACGATCTCCCGTTGGCGTGAACGATGTTGGCCAGATGGCGACAGTCCGGGCTGATGGTGACTGTAACGGGCACTTGTTGGTTTGACGACAGCGCGTCGGCATCGAGTGGACCCAGCGGAATCTCCTTTATCGTGTAGGCGGCTGGGGCGCACGCCGACGCGATCAGGGCGAGAATCAGGGATATGCACACGACTATCCGCTGTTGTGCGCTCATGGTCTTCCTCCATCTATCGCTCGGGTGTGTACTCGACACGGTAGAGTGAGCCGGATTTGACCGCCAGATATTCCAGAACGCCGTCAGGGCGGTAGGTTGCCGAGGGAGAGCCGATCAGGTCGTATGCCGGGCCGGGTTGGCCATCCATAATGACGAACCACTTTTGGTTGCTCCTGGCATCGTACGCCAGGTGTTTGTCATCGGAGCTGAAGACGACGGAATCAACTCGGTAATCGTCGCAGGATGCACCCGGTTGGCCATCGAGCACGAGCGACCACGTCTGTCCGGTTCTGGCCATGTAGGCCATGTGCTGGCCGTCGTGGCTGAAAATGACGCCAGGTTTGCCGATGGCATCGAACGTGGCGCCGGCTTGTCCGTCAACCACGACCGACCATTTCTGGCCGATCCTGGCGGCGTACGCGACGTGGTTGCCGTCGGGACTGAACCGAAGCGTGCCTGTTCCCATGAATTCAAATCTCTCCTGTACGGCCGGTGCTGTCGCCGGTTTGCCTGTCGCCGCGTCGTCCGGTGGAGCAGTTCCGGCCAGTTCAGCCAGGCGGTGCAGTTTCAGTTGGGTCAGCAGGTCGTCGGGGCTTGGCAGATCGCCAGTTGCCGGCGGGGTTGGCGGATTTGCAATCGCCGGAGGAGTAACCAACTCGCCACACCAATCCGGGCCGTCCTTGGGTGCATAGACCTCGTGATTGTCTGCACCGCGATGGGCCGGATCGATGATGTAGCCGCTGTCGCCGATGGCGTCGTATTCTGTGCCCGGCTTGCCATCCACGATGACGAGCCATTTCTCGCCGTTTCTGGCGGCCAGCGCCATGTGTTTGCTGTCAGCGCTGAAGAGTGGGGAACCACAAAGGATCATGTCGTAGCCGACACTGGCCTTGCCATCCACAACCGCAAACGACTTATCGCCTTTCCTGGCCACGTATGCTACGTGTTTGCTGTCGGGGCTGAAAATCAGACTGCCCTCGGCGATGGCGTCATAGGGCGCATCCTTCTGGCCGTCCACCACGACAACGGCTTTCATGGCAGTGTCGTTCTGATCGGCCCATGCCATATAGGCAAAGCGCATGCTGTCGGGGCTGAAAATCGGCACGCCGTCACCGACCATGTCACCGACCTCACCGAACACGGGGCCGGGCTTGCCGTCGACAACGACCACTGACTGCCCGCCCTCGTCTGCTACATAACCCAGTCGCTTGCCATCTTTGCTAAAGACCGGAGTGGTCATGATCGCGTCGTATTCCGCGCCGGCCTGGCCATTGACGACTACGGCCGATTTTTCGCCCCTTGTGGCGCTGTAGGCCAGGTTCTTGCTGTCGGCACTGAAGACCAGGGAATCGACGTGATCGAATTCCGGGCCGGCCTGGCCGTTCAATATCACCGACCATTTCTTCCCGGTTTGCGCGGCATACGCCACGCTCTTGCTATCGGGGCTGAAGACCGGCGGGTCGTCACCCACCATGTCATATTCCGGGCTGGATTTGCCGTCCACGACGACCGTCCACTTGTTATGGCCGCGATCGACTTCATAGGCGAAATGATTTCCGTCGGGGCTGTACCTCGGGCCGTCAATGACTGTGGATTCCGCGATCGCTTGGCCGTCCACGAAAAGCCTGTCCGTCAGAATACCATTTGCAACGTAAGCGAAGTGGCGAAAATCGTCGCTGTACTCGGCGATGCCGGCGCTTCCAGCCGGTATCGGTCCCAGCCGAGTCTCTTTGACTGCATACGCGGTTGGAGCGGTGCTTGCCTGAGAGTATGCGGTTGCGATTGGGACAAGTGTGGCGGCTGCCCAAAGCAGAATGTGGTTCAGGGCGTTCATTCGCTGGCTCCCTTCTCACCTCTTGTTTGTGCTCTCGAAAATCTTGTTGGCGGACGATTCGATGAAACCGCGGAAGAGTTTGCCGTCCGGGCCGGGGTAGCGCTTGGCGAATTCGTAGTAGCAGGCGGGGATGACGTGGCGGCCGTCGGTGAATGTAACGCCGATGCGGTCGGCCAGCGTGGAGGATTGTTCGAGGAAGACGGCCGGGGAGCCTTTTATGACGCCGCCGGAATCGCTGAGGCGGAAGTTGTGTTGCGTCAGGAAATCGTTCAATGAGGCGAGAGTGGGGAAGCCTTTCAGGGAGTCGACCAGGACGGTGAAATGGTTGGCGCGGAAGCCGAAGGCGGCCACCCAGGCGGCGTATTCGCTTTGGGCGCGGAGGGATTCATAATCGGCGTAAGAGACGTCCCACAGCCGGCCGAGCACTGGGAAATCGGGCCGCGAACGGGCATCGGCGGGCATTTGATCGAGTAGCGCGGCGACGATCTTGTTGAGCTGCGGGGAGAAATCGCGGAGGCGAAGCTGGCTGATGAAAACCAGCGGATAGTCCGGGTCGGGATGCTGATAGTGCTTGGCGTCGAGTTTCTTTTCGGCGAAATCGTAATGGCCCATGGGGGCATATCCCCCGGCCACGAACGGGGCGGCCAGGCGGTCGATGTTGACGCGCGGATCGTCGAACGTGCGCAGGGCGATGTGGTCGTTGACGACGGTTTCGCCCCGGCTGACCAGCAGATCACGGATGCGCTCGGGGGAGACGTTGAGGTCTTTGTAATCGTCCCAGAGCTTCGCCAGCAGTGCGTCGATCGGTTTCATGGCTCCTCCGGCAGATCGTTCAGAAAGTCAATGAGCATGCGCAGACGGGCGTGGTCTCGGTGATTGAAATCGAACAGCAGGCGATGGAGTGATTGGAGACTCGGTTCGTCGCGCTCGGCGGGAAGCGGGCCGGTGACTGTGAACGTGCCGCGGCCCAGGAGATCGGCGAACTGGACGCGGAGGCGTTCGAGTTGGGCGGCGGAGGGTTTGCGTTGCAGGCGCAGTGCGATTCCGTCGCGCGTATAGCGCAGGCTATGATAATTGCTGTAGAAATGGCGGACCTCGTCCAGTGCGGTGTGGATGTTGTCGGTGATGCGGTAGAGGCGCAGATCGGTTTCATTCATCAGGCCGCGGGCCAGGAGGTGGTTCTTGACGTAGTGCTGCCAGGAATGCCAGTAATCGCCGCCGGGGGCATCGACCAGGACGATTGGGATGGGGACGGATTTCCCGGTCTGCACGAGCGTGAGAACTTCAAATCCTTCATCCATGGTGCCAAAGCCGCCGGGAAAGAGGGCGATGGCGTGGCTGGAGCGCAGGAACATGAGTTTGCGGGTGAAGAAGTATTTGAAGTTGATGAGCTTGGGATCATCGGCGATGGTGGGGTTGGCCTTTTGCTCAAAGGGAAGACGGATGGCCAGGCCGAAGCTCGGCTTGGCGCCGGCGCCGCCATGCCCGGCGGCCATAATGCCGCCGCCGGCCCCGGTGATGACCATCCACCCCGCGGCGGCCATGGCGCTGGCGAAGTCGGAGGCCTGCTTATAGTCGATATGGTCTTCGGGGGTTCGGGCCGAGCCGAAGATGCTGATCTTGCGGACTTCGCGGTAGGGGGCGAAGACCTTCAGTGCGTAGCGGAGTTCCTTGAACGTCTTGTTGATGAGCTTGAGATCGCCGCGGTTGGTCTGATCGCGCAGGAGTTTCAGCGCGTTGTCGATGACCTCGGCGATGATGTCGCCGTCTGGTGCATCGGCCAGAGCGGCCAGGAGCGGCTCGGCCAACTCGCGTGCGCGATCGAAATCGGCACGTGGCAGCACGCTGGGGGGCTGGCGGGTTTCCTGAACATCATCGGCTTCGTTGGCGGCGGGTGGGAGGTTTATCATGTACTGCGATTATTGGTTCCAGAAGATGAGTGTTCAAGAGGAGGCGGGCAATGGATAATGGATATTGAACAGTGGATAATGGCCGTTGCGCGAAGGATGGCATTGCGGTGGGGGAGTGTTTAGTATTCCTTCTCGCTGCATTATGCGTGCTCGGGATGTGGCTTTGGACAGGCAACTATGACGACGACAGTGAAACCGGCGGCGGATGGCGGAATCAAGACGGTCGCGTTCGGGTTGGCGCCCGGCGGCGGCGATGAGGACGTTGACGTGCAGTCGGAGGAGATGCTCGTCAACATGGGGCCGCAGCATCCATCGACGCACGGCGTGCTGCGCATCGTGCTGCGAACCGACGGGGAAATGGTGCTCGAGGCCGTGCCCCATCTGGGGTATCTCCATCGCTGCAAGGAGAAGATCGGGGAGAATCTGGCCTATTACCAGTACATCGGCTACACCGACCGCCTGGACTATCTGGCGGCGATGAACAACAACCACGCCTGGGCCATGGCCGTGGAAAAGCTGGCCGATGTCCAGATTCCCTTGCGGGCGGAATACATCCGGATCATCGCGGTCGAATTGAACCGCATCGCGTCGCACCTGGTGAGCTTCGGGACATACGGCCTGGACATGGGTGCGTTTACGCCGTTCCTCTATTCGTTCCGCGATCGGGAATACATTCTGGACCTGTTCGAGCAACTGTGCGGGGCGCGGCTGACGCTGAGCTACATCAATGTCGGCGGCGTGACGTGGGATTTGCCGCCGCTGTTTCTGGAGAAACTCACGGAGTTTCTGGATTATTTCGAGCCGAAGATCGACGAATACAACGATCTGCTCAGTTTCAACCACATCTTCATCAAACGAACGGCGAACGTGGGCGTGTGCTCGAAGGAATTGTGCGTTGGGTATGCATTATCCGGTCCGATGATCCGTGGCAGCGGGATTCCGATGGACTTGCGCAAGGACGAGCCGTATTCGATTTACGACAAGCTGGAATTCGATGTGTGCGTGGGGCAGGGCCTCAAGGGAACCCTGGGCGATTGCTGGGACAGGTATTGGGTGAAGATGCTGGAGATGAAACAGTGTGTGCGGATTCTGCGGCAGTGCATCGCGCAAATGCCGGCCGGTTCGTTCCGGGCCAAGTTGCCGCGAAACATGAAAGTTCCGGCCGGCGAGGTATACGCGGAATATGAGAACCCGCGAGGGCATCTGGGGTTCTATATCGAAAGCCAGGGCGGCCCGATTCCATACCGCGTGAAGATTCGCGGGCCGTGTTTTGTCAACCTGGCGGTTACAGGTGAGTTGTGCCGGAATGTGCTGCTGGCGGATGTGCCGGCGATTGTGGGTTCAATCGACATCGTGATGGGCGAGGTGGATCGATAGAGGACCAGGCGGCGGCGGACAAATGGCGGAGAGTGCCAACCAGAGCGTGGCAATTGGAACGGCGGAGCGGCCCGCCGGCACGGCGGTGGTGTCTGCCGGCGCGGAGGCCTTTGTCGTAATCGCCGGGTTTGGCGTGCCGGGGCGCGTGCTGGCCGAGACGCTGAAAAACCGGCGAATTCAGTATTGCGTGATCGACAGCAATCCTCAGACGGCCCAGCGGTGCGGCGGCGGCGAGCCCATCATTACCGGCGATGCGCGGCGGCCGGAAGTGCTGAAGGCGGCGGGCATCGAGCGGGCAACGCTTTTCGCGGCGACGGTACCGGATGAAAACGTGGTGTTACAGACAGTGGAAGAGGCGCGGCGGCTGAATCCGGCGGTGCGAATCGTGGCGCGGTGCCATTACACATCAACGGGGATGCACGCCCGCCAGCGAGGGGCCAGTGATGTGGTCGTGAGCGAGCAGGTTGTCGCCAGGGAACTGAATCGGCTTGTTACGGAACTGTTCGAGAAGGCATAGCGTCACGTCGAACGCGGATCGGCCGACGGCATCGCGTCCGCCTGCGACGGCAAGCCATCGGCGGCCGCGGTCTGTGGCACTGTGGCCCCGCGGCGCGTGAGGTCGATGCCGACGCGATTGACTCGTTGGCGCTGGGCGTCCAGGACGGTATAGCGGGCGCCGTCGTGTTCCAGGACCGCGCCGGTTTCGGGGACGCGCCCGATGGTTATCGCCAAAAAGCCCCCGATGGTTTCAAACCCGGCGTCCTCGGGCACGTTCAGGCCGGTGAGGCGGTTGAGCTGATCGAGGGGCAGGCGGCCGTCCACTTCAAAATGGAGGTCGTCGATGCGGCGCACGGCGGCCGGGGCGTGGGCTTCGTGTTCGTCGGCGATTTCCCCGATCATTTCCTCGAGGATGTCTTCCATGGTCACAAGGCCGATGGTTGAGCCGTATTCATCGAGCACGATGGCGATGTGAACGCTCTGGGCGCGAAGCTGCTTGAGCAGGTCGCGCGTGGGCTGGGATTCGGGCACGAACAGAGCCGGCCGCATGGTGGCGCGGACGGCGAACGCCTCGTGCGGGTGGAGCATGTAGCGAAGGAGATCTCGCGTGTACAGGACTCCGACGATGTGATCGAGGGAACCTTCGTAGACGGGAATGCGTGAGTGTCCGGCGCGTTCGAGCAATTCCTTGATGTGATCGAGAGACGCGGCAACCTCGATGGCCACGATGTCGGGCAGGGGCGTCATGATCTGCTTGGCGGTGGAGTCGCGCAGCTCGATGACCGATTCGATGAACTGCCGCTCATCCTCGTCGACGACGCCTTCCTTTTCCCCCTCCTCAATGGCGGCGATCAGTTCCTGCTCGATTTCCTTCTCGTTTTGCTTCTCGGATTGACCCAGGACGCGGCCGATGGCGCGGTCCAAAGCGGAAAAGACCGCCAAAAGCGGGCCAAACGCCGCGCGCAGGGAATGAAGGACCGGGCAGAAGAACGTGACGACCTCTTCGGCGCCATGACGGGCCAGCAGCGTCGGCAACGCGACCGACGCGATGAGCATGATCGGCCCGCCGATCAGGACAGGCAGGCCGAACTGATAGGCCGCGCCGCGGCCCGGCTCGTCAAAGGCGATGAAAAGAATCAGCCAGATCATCAGGTTGCCCACCAGTCGCATCACGGCGCTGACGAAAATCAGATCGTCTGTGTGATCGATGGTGGGCTCAAACCAGTGATCGGCGTTTCGCCGGCCAAGAACCACGGCGAACGTGGTGCGGGAAAAACCGCGAAGGGCGGCGTTCGCGGCGGAGAAGACCAGCGAAACGCCGGCGGCGGCGATGAGGGCGAGTGTGGTGAGAACGATGCTCATGGTGAAACCCGGCTTCCCAGGGCAAAGGCCGCGGGCAGGCCGAGCCGGCTCAGGATGTCGTCTTCGGTGCGGTGCATGATTTCATATTCGCGGGGACTACGGTCGTCATAGCCGGATAAGTGTAACATGCCGTGGAGGCAGTAGAGAAGCACCTCGACGCGAAGGGACAGCCGATTGCGAGCGACGCGGCGGCGGGCATGGGGCAGGCAAACGACGACTTCGCCGCTGGTGGGGCGGTCGTCGCCATCCTGGGCCAGTACGAAACTCAGCACATCCGTGGGGCCGGATTTGTCAAGAAACCGTTGGTGGAGATGGCTCATTTCCTCATCGCCGACCAGGGCGATCGAGAGTTCGACCAGCGGGGAGGCGATCATCGCGTGGGCCGATCGGATGTGGCGGCGGAGGAAAGGAACCATTCGAGCGGCCCCGATCTCTCGCGCGGTCAAGTGAAGATCGAGCCGATGGGGCGTCTTGAGGACAATGGCCCATCGGCCGGCGTGGCGGGCCGAGAAGACGCGGCGAAGAGCCGGCGGAGTCATGTCTTGGCCACTTCCGGGGTCGCGGCTCGCTTGCGAAGGGTGTCCATCTTTTCGGCGACTTCCTGGGCCATGCGGCTGTTGGGAAATTCGGCGACGATCGATTCGCCCAGGCGGATGGCGTCGGTCCATTTGTGGTCCTGAACCGCCAGCGAGAACTGCATGCGGAGAATATTGAGCTTCTCCTTGAAGACGCCGCGAGCGGTTTCCTGCATGGTTTCGGCTTCGGCGGGGGTCAGATACAAATCCAGCCGCTTGAGAATTTCGATCGAGCCGTCCACGTCGTGGCGCGAGACGGCGTCGTGCCAGGTGTCCAGAAGCTTGCGTTTCTGATCCTGCCGGCGCGTTTCAATATCTTGCGGCAGGCTCTGCACCGACGGCTCGTTGGGAAACAGCGCCATCACGCGCTGAGCTTCCTGAATCGCCAAACCCCACGATTCGGCCACGATATATTTCTCGAGCTGAACGGTCTGTTCGCCGATCTGTCGCTTGACGGTATCGGCGCGGTTTTTGCGGATTTCGTCGCGGAAACGCTCGGCTTCGTGCTTATATCCGTACTGCCGCTCAAATTCATCGGCCAGCACCGTCGCCGCCTCCCAATCCTGACGGGCGATTTCCTCGCGAATTGCGCGGCGAACGGCCTCGCGGTCCTTGTCGCGAAACGCCACGCTCTTGGCCGTGTCTGAAAGCATCTGCTGCTCGCTCATTGTGCCCAGCAGGACGGAAATCTGTTGCAGGCGATCGGTCAGTGTCGAGGCAATCTCCTGCAGGTGGCGCTCGTGGATATCCGCGCCGCGCTGGACCGCGATGCGGAGGTACTCGGCAGCACCGACGATCACAAGGCAAACGAATGCCGCAACGAAAAGCGCGATGCCGAACGGTGAAGAGAAGAACGCCGGGCCGGCCTTCAACCGCAAGATGAAGATGATCGCAACCAAGAGCAGCAGCAGTCCGACCGTGAATATCCACATTGTCGAACTGGGTTTTGACTTATTCATGTCCACCTCGGGTAATAGCCGGGCGATCTGACCGCTTCACCATAATTGACGCGGGAGAGAAATGTCAATTGGTTCGTCGAAAGGAAGCGGCGCCACGAGCGAGAAGATAGTCCGGGCGATGACTAGCGGCCGGCGACGGGCTTGGGCGGCGCCGGCTGTTTGGTCGGGGCTTTGGCGGGTGCTGGTGCGGGGGAACGCGCTGGGTTAGCGGACTTGCCCGCTGTCGTCGTCGCGGCTGGAGCGGCGGCACGATGGGCAGCGGCCGGCTTGCCTTGTTGAGAGTGATCGGGTTTGGCTGGGTCAGTCGGATCCGCCGGCTCGGTTTCAAGAGCATCGGAGCCGGCGATCCGGGCTTCGGCCTCGCTCTTGAGCCGTTGCCGCTCGCTGCCCATGATCGACAGCAGTGTCCAGCCGCAAATCGGGACAATAAGAAAGACGAATGGACTCACACCTACAACATCGGCTGGACGGGGGGCTGGTGTTGAGGCCAGAGCCGGTGTTTATGCGGACAGGAGTCGAAGACCCGGCAGCCAGAGATGGCCGTGGACGAATTCGCTGAGGCTCATGAGACGCCCGCCGTCGGGGCGGAGGTGTTGAATTTCAATGGCGCGACCATCGGCCGTGGCTACGGTCAACTTGCCGGTGATCTCGCCGGGATGCCATCGGGATTCGTCGCTGGCCACGGGGATGGCGCGGGCGATAGCCACGCGCGAAACCGCTTTGCCCGTGGCGTCAAGCAACTGGAAATGGCAGCCGGGCCACGGCCAGGTGCCGCGGATGCGCCGGCAAACGGCGTCGGCGGTCTGGTCGGGGCTGGCAAAGTCGACATGGGCATCGGCGCGCGACATGCGCGGGGCGATCGTGGCGAGCGATTCATCCTGCGGCGATTCCGTGGCCGTGCCTCGGGCCAGGTCTCGAATGGTCTGCAAAACCAGCGCCACGCCGTCCTGGGCGAGTCGGTCATGCAATTCCCCGGCGGTTTCGGCCGGTCCGATGGGAATTTCCGATTGGGCCAGAATCGCGCCCGAGTCCATGCGTGCGGCCAGGCGGATGATGGAATTGCCCGTGGAATTGAAACCGCGGATGATCGCCCAGTTGATCGGCGCGGCGCCGCGAAGGTTCGGCAGCCTCGAAGCGTGAAGATTGATGCTGCCAAAGGTCGATCGGCTGGCCAGCTCCGGCGAAATCTTCTGCCCGAACGCGATGACAATAAGCAAATCACCCGGCGGAAGTGGCTCGATGTTGATGTTGTCGGTGCGCACCAGCGGCAGATGCCGTTCGATGGCGAACTGCGAGATGGCGGTCGGTTGCGGATGGCGTCCACGGCCGGCAGGGCGGTCGGGTTGGGAAATGACCTGCTGAATCTGGAATTCTGCGATGCCCGACAGCGCCGCCAGCGTCGGCAGAGCGAATTCGCCGGAGGCGGCAAAGAGGATTTTCAGCGGCGCGGTGGGCGATGGTTCGGGCACGATGATAACCGGTAAGACGTTTTCCAATGGCAGGTCAAGGGGACTTTCTTCGCGGCGGGCGTTTCCTGGTGGCGGGCTTGGCCGGTTTGACCGGCTTGGCGGGGTGGGCCTCGGCCCATTTGTCCTGGAGTTCCTTGATGGCCTTGCGATTGCTCATGCGGTCGACCGCGCCCATGCGGTCGAGGATGAGAATGCCGTTAAGATGGTCGAATTCGTGCTGGATGATCCGGGCGGGCCAGCCGGTTTCGGAACGCTCGAACCAGTGGCCGGCCAGATCCTGGGCGCGCACATGGAGCGACTTGGCCCGGGTGACGGTCGCATTGATCTTGGGCAGGCTCAGGCATCCCTCCTCGGCCTGCTCCTCGTCAGCGGGGTCGGTGATTTCAGGATTGACCAGCACGCGATCGTCCTCCGGCTGGCCGGTGGGGTTCATGACGAACAGGCGGATGTTGCACCCGACCTGAGGCGCGGCCAGTCCGACGCCGTGAGCGTCGCGCATGAGTTGGAGCATGCGTGCGGCGAGCAAGGCCAATTCCGCATCGAATTTGGCGACGGGGGCGCAGGCCCTCAGCAGGCGCGGGTCGGGGAAGAGGACAATCTGCAGAGATGAGGTTTTTGCGGGCGTCATCCGGTCATATCTCCCGAAGTTCGGGAGAATAAGAGTAGAGCACTTTGTTGACAGCTTCAACCATGCTTGTTTAGATTGCCCAACTGCGCACAGCTTTGCCAGGCATACAATGCCGGTTAGAGTGCGCGGGTGCCACCGCTTCGGCGCGTTGGCGCGACGGGTCGTTTTTGAATGGACGTAAACGTGAGTACAGTTCCGCAAGGCTACCGAGAAGTTCCCGAAGAGGATCGCAAGAAAGCGCTGGTGTTTTTCGGATACGCCCGCAACGCCGCGGGCACGGGGAATTACGACTACGCCATTGAAATGTACCTCCACGGCCTGGCCCACGATCCGGACCTCGTCTCGGCTCATCAGGAATTGCGCGAAATCGCGATGAAGCGCAAAGTCAGCGGCGGCAAGTCCCTGGGCATGATGGAGGCGATGAAGCTCAAGCGCCCCAGCAAGGACGACAAGCAGAACATGCTGGCGTTCGAGAAGCTGCTGGCCTACGACCCGGGCAACACCGATTACATGCTGAACCTGATGCTCAACAGCTATCGGGCCGGCTATTTCGACACCGTGATGTGGATGGGGGCGATCCTCCTCAAGGCCAATGCCGACAGCCCCAAGCCGGAGTTCAGCAAGTTCGTCAATCTGAAGGACATGTACAAGAACCTGGAGCAGTGGAAGCTGGCCAGCGACGCGGCCAATTACGCGCTGCGCATGCATCCGGAAGACATGGACATGCAGGCCGAGGTGAAGAACCTCGGCGCCCAGCACACCATGACCGAGGGCAAGTACACCGAAAAAGGCAGCTTCCGCGACAGCATCAAGGACATGGGCGCCCAGCAGAAGCTGTTCGATCAGGACAAGAACATCCAGACGACCGATGTCATGGCGCGGATGGTTGCCGACGCCGAGGAGGAATTCAAACAGCAGCCCGACGACCCCGGCAAGCTCAACAAGCTTCTCGATATCCTGGAAAAGAGCGACACTCCGGAATACGAGGACCGGGCCATCGACCTGCTGGAAAAGGTCTTCGAGAAGACCAAGCAATTCCGGTATCGCCAGCGCATCGGGCGGATCAACATGCGCAAGATGTTGCGCATGGAGCGCACCAAGCGCCAAAGCGTTCAGGCTGACCCGACCAACGACGAAATCAAGAAGGAATACCAGCAATTCCGCCGCGAGCAGTTGGAATTCGAGCTGAGCGAATATCAGCTCTGGGTGGACAATTACCCGACGGACAGTTCCTTCCGCTTTGAGCTGGCCAAGCGGTTCTTCGCGCTGGGAAAATTCGACGATGCCATCCCGCTCTTCCAGCACGTCCGCAACGATCCCAAGTACAAGCCCGAGGGCAGCGTTTTCCTCGGCCGGGCGTTCCTCGAAGCCAATTATCTCGACGAAGCCGATGAAACGCTCGACGGGATCATCAAGGAATACGCACTGCGGGGAAACGACCTGTCCAAGGAAATGTATTATTGGCGCGGCCGTACGCTGGAGTTGAAGAATCAGTTGCAGGATGCGATCAAGCTGTACAGCCAGGTGACCCAGTGGGATTTCAACTACAAAGACGTGCAACATCGCGTCAAACGGCTGCGCCAATCGCTTCAGGCCCAGCCGCCGCCGGAATCGGCCGCTGAATGACATCACCCGCGGTGGCGCCGGCAACGCGCGATATCAACTCGCCGGGCGCGTTGTGGCGGCGGCAATTTGCGACGGCCTCTGGTAGACGCGCACGTAATCAATTTCAAATCGCACGGGAAATGTGGTGTTGGTGGGATCGCCGCCGCTCTGCCCGCCGATCGCCAGGTCGAACAGAATGTACATCGGGGCGTGAAACGGATTCACGCCGTTCGGGTTGATCGACTTGCTCACATCCTGCGAATTAAGCAGTGCATCATCGCAATACAGCTTGATCGTCTTCTCGTCCCAGTCCATGCGCCACACGTGAAACTGGCTGGCCCAGTCCGTCGCCAAGGCGGTCAGGGGCTTGCGGCTGGAATTCCACTTCTGCGTTCCATTGGGTCCGGCCCAGGCGAAATTGGCCAGCAGCCCGTTCTTGTAATACTCCATGATGTCGATCTCGCCATTGGCCGGCCAGCCGCCGGTGTTACCGAGCATCCAGAACGCCGGCCACGAACCGGCCCGCGTGTCGATCTTGGCCCGAGTCTCAAACCGCCCGTACAGCCACGAATGCTTCCCGCGCGTGTTCACGCTGGCGGAGGTGTACTCGATGTTCTGCCGGCTGGTCTGCCACTGCGTGCTTCCCGCTCGATAACGCGGGTTGGGCTTCTCTTCGCGACGCGCTTCAATGACCAGATTCCCGCCGGTGCAGACCGCGTTGTCCGGCTGATACCATTGAAGTTCCTGATTGCGGACGAATCCCTGTTCGAAGGACCAGTCCTTCGCCCCGAGCGGGCCGTCCACATTGAACTCATCCGCCCAGACCAACTTGTAATCGTCCGATGTCGGATTGGTCGCTGCGGCCGTCGAGGGCGACGTGGCCGCCGGCCGCGTCGTGGCGCCAATGCACCGATTCACGGCCGCAAGTGCGACAAAGCACGCGGCAATCAACGCTACAGCAGTAAGCCTGGCCCGGGACATGAATCCTCCTCCTGCCGCGTCCGAACCCTCAACCACTCGCAGTTGCACGAAGCAACTCCAGTAGCTGCTCGGGTTGTAACACGACCAAGTTTGGAAATCTCGCCCTGAATTGCCACGATGCTGCCTTCGCTGGATTCACGAGGTTAAGCATGTGTTTATCGCGGCTCACGATAAGCTTTGCGTCGGCCGCAATGGCCAAGTCGACATAATGTGAGTCCTTTGGGTCTATCGGATGTTGGTAGACCGAGGGCGGATTCTCAAGCAAATGCGCAACGGGAATGAGCCGGGCTATCAGTGATTCGACTTGATCTGCGGTGACGCCCAACCGCTTTGGCGTCGGCTTCTCAGGAATGCTTCGGATTTCCGCCAAAACATAGCTGCTCCAATAGAGGCCGACCCTTCCGTCGAGCACGCGTTCCACGCATCGACCAGCGTTTCCCAATGGCGTGATGATGGCTTGGGCAAAGATATTGCAATCAAAGACGGCCTGCACGACCACATCAGTCATCGTAAGACACCCCGCGAGCGGCGTGGTCTTCCTGCTCCAGACGTTCCGCCAATTCCTCCTCGCTCATCCCGGATTCCAGAAACCGCTGGTTGACCGGGCCGCTGATTTCGCCCAGAGTCTTGGCCGACGCGGCCTGGACCTCAAGCACTTCGCAAACAAACTGTTCGACCGGCTTACCAGCCGCGGCCGCCTGCCGGCGCAGAGTCTCTTCGGTCGGGTCCGGTATCTTAACAGTGATCGTGGCCATAATGCCTCCGGTAATTCTGTTGGTAATTATACCGTCTCGCGGGTGGAATCCGCGAGCGGGCTCAATCAAACGCGACGGCGCCGACGGAACACTGCGCCGCGCCAACCTTCCGCGCTGTACAATTCGGCCCTAAACCTTTAGACTGTCTACCCTTGGCACTGCCGGTCGGGCTGTGCTGTTTATTCGTGGACGCAGGAGATGATTCGTGGCTCATTCATTGTCGGCTAAGAAACGTGTTCGCCAGAATGTCAAAAGCCGCGCGAGAAATCGCGCCCGCAAGGTGCTCATCAAGGACCAGACCAAGGCCTTTCTGGCTGCCTTGGAGGCCGGCGATGTCGAAAAGGCCAAAGTCGAGTTGAACAAGACCGTCAGCCGTTTGGACAAAGTGGCCGCCAAGAACACGATTCATCCCAACGCCGCCTCGCGCCGTCGCAGCCGACTCACACGTCGATTGAACGCGCTGGCCGCCAGCAAGACCGCGGCGCCGGCCACCGCATAAGGGCGATCGTTGTGCAGCGCATTTCGTTGAACTCTCACTCGCGGAGTGCCTCATGGCCGACGCCACCGTGATGGAACAAATCGTCTCCCTCTGCAAACGCAGGGGCTTCGTCTACCCAGCCAGCGAAATCTACGGCGGCATCAACGGCTTCTGGGATTACGGCCCGCTGGGCGTTCAACTCAAAAACAACATCCGCGACTGGTGGTGGCGCAGCATGGTCGAATGCCCGCCCATCGGCCCCGACGGCCACCCCATCGACATGGTCGGCATTGATACGGCGATCATCCAACACCCCAAAACCTGGGTCGCCTCCGGCCACGTCGGCGGGTTCAGCGATCCGATGGTCGATTGCCGCGAATCCAAGCAACGCTACCGCGCCGATCATCTCTGGGTCCGCAAGATGCAATCCGATGGCAAGACCTGGTTCTTCGCCACGGCCGCCAGCGGCCAGGCCGAGGCCGAAGCTGCATTCACCGAATTCTTCGCGCAAAAGAAGATCCCCCATCGCCTGCGCGATGGCGTCCACATCCGCGTCTGGCAGGCCCTGCAACTGCTGACCAGCGATTCGCCGGACGTGCAGCACGTGCCGTTCATGTCCCTGTCCGTCGAGGACCGCGACAAGACCATCGGCCCGGACGCGACCAAGCCCGGCACCCTCACCGAGCCGCGCCAATTCAATCTCATGCTCGCCACCAAGATCGGCGCCGTCGATCCGATCGAGGCCCATCTCCGCCCCGAAACCGCTCAGGGCATCTTCCTTAATTTCAAGAACGTCCTGGACACCACGCGCGTCAAGGTGCCTTTCGGTGTCGCCCAGATCGGCAAGAGCTTCCGAAACGAAGTCACGCCGCGAAATTTCATCTTCCGTTCCCGCGAATTCGAGCAGATGGAAATGGAATGGTTCTGCCCGCCGGACGATTCCGCCAAATGGTACGAATTCTGGAAAGCCCAGCGCATGGCCTGGTGGCGCTCGCTGGGCATCGCGGCCGAGAAACTCCGCTTCCGCGATCACACCCCCGACGAGCTCAGCTTCTATTCCAAGATGACCGTCGATATCGAATACCAATACCCCTTCACCGCCCCGGATTTCGGCGAACTCGAAGGCATCGCCCATCGCGGCGAGTACGATCTCACCCAGCACGCCAAACACTCCGGCCTGCGTCTGGACTATTTCGATCAGGAATTGCAACTGAAACTCAAGGAGCAGGGCGTTCCCGATGAACAGGTCAAGGCAAGAAGCCGCTATGTCCCCAATGTCATCGAGCCCGCCAGCGGCCTCACCCGCGCAGTGCTGGTGCTCTTGTGCGAGGCCTATACGCCCGATCCCAGCCGCCCCAGCCAGCTCTATATGAAATTCAAGCCGCGCTTCGCTCCCGTTAAACTCGGCATATTCCCGCTGGTCAACAAGGACGGCATGCCGGAAACGGCCGAAAAACTCTATCTCGACCTGCGCAAGGACTACGTCTGCGAATACGATCCCAAGCAGGCCATCGGAAAACGCTACGCCCGCATGGACGAGATCGGCACGCCGTATTGCGTCACCATCGACGGCCAGACCGCGCAGGATCAGACCGTCACCATGCGCCATCGCGATGACTGCAAGCAGGAGCGCATCGCCCTGGACAAGGTGCGGTCGTTCCTGGTCGATCATCTGGATGCGGAAAGCCGCCTCTCAGCGGGTGTTTAGCTGTCTACAAGGGTCATGCCGGCCATACTGGACATCCTCGCCCTTGAGCCGTTCTACGGCGTCGAACGCCGCATCATGCTCGAATCCATGATCCGCTGCAGCCGCCACCGCTGGTCGCTGCACACGCTGCCGCCTCGCCGCATCGAGCGCCGCCTCACCACGGCCGCACACTGGTTCAAGGAGCAACTCGCCCGCCACATGAGCGGCAACGTCGATATCGTCATCGCCAGCGAAGCCCTCAATCTTGTCGATCTCATCCGCCTCGTCCCCGAACTGGCCGACAAAAAACTCGTCGTCTATTTCCATTCCAACCAGCTTCCCCACCCCGATGCCATCGGCGACAACGCCCTGGATCTGGTGAATCTCAACTCGGCCATGGCCGCTCACGATATCTGGTTCAATTCCGAGTTCCACATCAAGACGTTTCTCTATCGAGCCGCAGTCCTGGTCGATCGCTATCCCGAACTCAAATCGCGCAACCCCATGCCGGCCCTGGGCGAGAAGTCGTTCCTGATGTTCCCGCCGATCGGGCTGGATTTGCTGCGCCAGGTTCCCGACGCGGCCGTCCGCGAGCCGCGATCCATCTACGTCGACACCCGCGACGCCGACTTGGCCGTCCTCAACGACACTCTGGACGAACTGATGCGGCAGGGTGAGGCGCTTTCGCTGCACGTCATCGGCCCCACAACCGGCCTGGACCCGCTGATCCCCGTGACCAGCGTCTCGCAGACCAACATCCCCGCCCAGTTTCAGGCCATGCGCCAAAGCGATATCGTCCTGAGCATCAAGCCCGACGTGATGTTCGATCCCCAGCTTCTCCTGGCCGTGGCCGCTGGCTGTTGGCCGATCGTCCCCGGCGAGGGCGTCTACAAGGAACTGATCCCCGAAACTCTGCACGACGAAAGCCATTACCGCTACGGCCTGGAGGGCCTCCTGGCCCGTCTGACCGAAGCCTTCCACAACCCGCGCCCCGAATCCCTCGAATACGCCTTCCAGGAGATCCTCGGCCGCTACGAAACCATCCCCGCCTGCCGGCAGGCCGACACCCGCTTCGACGAACTGGCGGCGGGGAAGTAGGAATTGCTGACAAGGTGACTGGGTGACAAGGTGACTGGTCATGCCCGCCCGGCGGCCTTTTCCTGAACCCCTTGTACTCAGGGGAGGATTGAGGTGGGGGGGGGCGCTTTGCGCAACGCTTGCAATATCACATGCTCCAAACCGCCGCACTTGTCGAACTCGTCCTTTGCTGGGTCGCCTGGGCGCTGGCCTTTGTGGAACCGCGCAAACAGGCGGCCGGCCAGAATGTGTCCGCCCGCGCGCCGGCGTCCAAAGGGGGCATCATTTGGCAAACGCTCGGTTTCGCCTTCGTGTGGGCCTACGTTCGGCCGGTTGGTTTTGAAATGCCCCGGCCGGTCCTGATCGCCTCCATGATTCTCGGCCCCGCATCGACCGCCCTGGCCTGGGCGGCCGCCCGCCATCTTGGCAAGCAATGGCGCTTCGAGGCGGCGCTGGTTGAGGATCACGAGCTGATCCAAACCGGCCCGTACCGCTGGATTCGCCATCCCATCTACGCCTCGATGCTCGGCATGTTCCTGGCCACGGCGCTGGCAAGAACCTGGTGGCCGATGACGGTGGCAGGCCTGATTGCATTCCTGACCGGCACCGAAATCCGCATCCGCGCCGAAGACCGCCTCCTGGCCGGGCGATTTGCCGATTCCTTCCCCGCCTATCGCTCGCGCGTGCGCGCGTATGTTCCGTTTATTCGCTGATGGAGGGCGCCCGATTTTCCGGGAGCCTGTCTTTTCCTCCTCCCCTTGTACTCAGGGGGAGGACGGAGGTGGGGGTTCTTCGCCAGAGGTGCTGCCATTTCGAAGCCGCGACCGACTCCATAGCGGTCGACCCCCACCCAACCCTCCCCCTGAGTACAAGGGGAGGGTTAGGGGTTGCTCCGCATCGAGTTACCCTCGCCCGGAAATTCGGGCGCACTCCGCTGATGGGGCGCGGTGATGGGGCTTGCAGTTTGTTATCGTAAATGATATTATCGCGGCGTGTTCACGGTCATCACGACATCCGTGTTCGACGACTGGCTTGGCGAGCAGTCTGCCGAAGTGATGGCCGAGGCGGCTGCGCTGATCTTGCTGCTGCGCGAATACGGGCATCGGCTTTCCCGGCCCCACGCCGATACGCTCAAGGGGTCGAGATTCGCCAACATGAAGGAGTTGCGCTGCAAGACGAGCGATGCGGAAATACGAATTGCCTTCGCGTTTGATCCCAAGCGCCAGGCGCTCATCCTTGTGGCCGGGGACAAACGCGGAGTCGATGAGAAGCGATTCTACAGGCAGTTGATTGCAAAGGCCGATGCGCTGTTTGCCGAATACCTGCAATCGAGGTGAAGCGATGAAGACCACCCCATTCCAAGACGTGTTTGGCCGGCTTCCCACTGGCGTGAAGAAGAAAGCCCTGGCTCGATATCAGGAGCTTCGCCGGGAGATGATCCTGGCGGAATTGCGCAAAAGCCTCAAAATCACGCAGGCGCAGATTTCCCGAAAGACCGGAATCCGGCCGTCCAATCTCTCCCGCCTTGAGCGCCAGCCGGATATGCAGATCGCCACGCTCCGCAAGATCGTTACCGCGCTCGGCGGAAAGCTGGAGATCATCGCACGATTCAAAGGCGCGGACGTGAAGATTATCCTTCCCAAATGCGCATGACGTGGCGGCCGCCGGTACGCCGTTTACCGAATTGGCGGTGTGGAGGTAGGCCGGGTTTGGTGGTATGATCGGAGTATTATGGTTCTGAGCCTCACCATCTCCCCGGAAGCCGAGACCAAACTCAAGGCCAGGGCCGCCGCCGCCGGCGTCGATATCGCCACCTACGCGGCCAGAACCCTTGAGCGCATCGCGACCCGCCCATCGCTGGACGAAGTCCTGGCGCCGCTCCGCGCCGAATTCAACCAGAGCGGAATGGGCGAGGAGGAACTCACCGATCTTCTGGAGCGGGCCAAACACGAGGCGCGGGCCGAACAACAGGCCCGCAAGGCATCGTGAACGCTCCGCGATCCGCTGTCTTCGACTGCAACGTCTTCCCAAATGCGCATGACCCGACTGCCGCGCACCAGGTCAGTTCTCATCGCCAAATAACCTGCGCCGGCGCTCCCGCTCTCTATCCTCGGACTCCGTGGACTTTGGCGGCTTGGTGGACGCATCAGGTCCGGCGGTTGCTTCGGCGGGGCCCTGTTCCTCCGTCGGCGCCTCCGAGGGAGCGCTCTTTGCCTCCTCAATGGCCTTCGCGGGGTCCACGTTTCCCAGTGCCACCGCCAGCAGCCCCGGCATGTAGCGGTCCATCGCGTAATAGGGGGCCTGGATCAAATGCTCAACCGCCGTTTCCGAAACGCCCGCATCGGTCACCGGTATACTGGTGCGGAAAACCACCTCGCCACCGGACCAGCTAATCTCGAAGTTGCCAAATGTGAGCGACCAGTTGGCCCGAGTCATAAACTCAGCCACTGCTGCGCGTCGGCCGGCCGGCACCTTCACGGGCAAATAAGCGCCGCACACCACGATCCCTCCGCGCCGACTGTAAAACCGTATGATCCACTGCCATTGAGCGTTGTGCCCGATTTCCTGTCCTCGCAGCGAGTCGCCGTCGAACTCCGCGATGAAGCCCGGCTTTTTCAAGAACCGCTGCACCTGCAACATAACCTCGGGTAGCTGCGCCATGGGAAAACCGTGTCCTTTCCGCATTCAGGACACCAACGAAACGAGCCGCGCTCCACATCGGGATACGCGGCTCAACCTGCGTGGAGTCAATTGTTCAAGCGGCAACTGCCGCTCGCACATCGGCCGAAGCTCACAAGCCTCCGCCAAGCCACCGTGGCAAACTCCTGCCCGGTTGGCAGATCCGGCTCTCGCCGAACCATTCCTGATGCTGGAAGCATTATACCCAGGCGAGCTCGTGGAGTCGAGTAGAATTTTGCGTCGGTTTTGGAATTCGTGCATCGCGGAGAAGCGGTGGCCGCGGGAACATGGCTCAAGTCCTCCGGCATTGCGTCATGGCGTGGCAGATGATTATCAAGTCGACTTGAAAACTGCTAAGATATTTGCCGCGGCCCACGGCCCGAAGGAGAACCGGCATATGGCGTACACTAGCCTTGACCTTGCGTACGAAGTTCTGAGTGACGCGAAGCTTCCGCTCACCTACCAGGAGATTTGGGAAGCTGCCAAGAACACGGGTGTTGCGGCAAAGCTCAAGACCACTGGCAAAACGCCCGACCAAAGCCTGGGCGCGCGCCTGTACGTCGATGTACGGGACGACCCGAATTCCCGGTTCGTCAAAGTCGGCAGGAGGCCCACCCGATTCTTCTTGAAGGAGCGACAGTCGGATATAGGCACTGGGGCCATTGAGAGTGTTGAGCGCGAACAATCCAGGAAACCGGTCGGCTCCGCCGCTTACAAAGAACGTGACCTGCATCCGTTACTCGCGTATTTCGCCAACTCGAATCCAGGATTTAACCGGGGGCGCTCGATTTACACAAAGACCATATTCCATGAGGTTGCCTTGAAAAAGGGCTACAATGAGTGGGTATATCCGGATATGGTCGGCTTCCATTTGCCGATTGATGACTGGAGCGAGGACGTGATCAAGCTCAACCGGCTGTCGGACAACAACTCCCTCCGGTTGTTCTCCTTTGAGCTGAAACGCGCGCTTACCAAGGCCAACTACAGGGAGGCATACTTCCAAGCGGTCTCCAACTCCTCCTGGGCCCACGAGGGCTACTTGGTCGCAGCCGAAGTCCAGCAGGATGATGATTTCCGTGACGAGTTAGGGCGCCTCACGAGAGCCCACGGCATCGGCATAATTCAGCTGGATCTTCAGGATATCGACTCTTCCTCGGTCCTATATCCACCGCAGCGCAAGCCCTCACTTGATTGGGAGACTATTAACAAGCTATCCGAACAGAACCCAAACTTCAGGAAGTTTGTCCAGGACGTCAAAATTGATTTCGAAGGAAGCCGGATACACCGCGCCGAGTATGACGATCTGCCGAAGGATGCAGCGCAGTACATCCGGGAGAAGCTGAAGATCGAGCAGGCGGGAGCTTTGGAAAACCGCCCAAGCAAGGTTGATGACCCCATCCCATGAGATCCAAAACCGAATACCTGCCGTTCAATCTTCCGGCCCGGATGGGGTTTGCCAATGTCACGCCCCAGGTCGAGCGCATCGTGGGCGGGTCGCTGGTCCGTGGTCTTCGCGGTCGATGGTCGTGTCCATGCCGCGCAGGAAGCCGCGGTATTCACGCATCGGACGAACGGGGACCAGATCGACGGTGACCTCGGCCCCATCCGGCAGGGCAATTGGCTCGTCGAGTACCACCGAGCCGGTTTTGATGTGTCCCTTGTCGGTCATATCCAGCATCTCACTGAAGCCGTGCTTTATCGCAGCGTGGAACATGTTGCACGGTCAAAGGCCTTTCGTTCGGCCGACCGGTGCAGACATGCGTCTTGGCCCAACTCGCGCCGGCTCGCCGTGGGTAATTTCGGAGTTTCCCCCGTGGCGTTCCCGGCAGCCTTGCCGGGGAGTTCCGAATTTTCCTCTTGCGGTCAATTCGCTGTTCGTGTAATGTAAGGGTTGATGACAATGGACAATGGAAAGTTGATAATGGACAATGGGCAACCGGCGAGCTTCAAGCTCGCATTGCCCATCTTAACCCCCCCACCCCCCCTCGGTTGCATTCGGTTGCATCCGGGACATGGACGGCAATGGATAGTTGATAATGGACAGTGGACAATGGACGCAACCTACCTGGCGCTCTCGGCGGCTCGGCGGTTAATTTGCCGTTTCTGGCGCGCCCAGATTGGACTCGGCCGGGCCAAGGTCAGACTTTTCCAGGCCAAGTTCGAACTTTTTCGAGACATTTGGGACGTTTTTTCGTCGCAGTTGGGAGGCGAAACCGCGATATCCGGCTGAAAACGCGGGTGGGCCGAAAGAGGCGCAGCGGCACTCTTCGGCCGTAAATACAGCGTGGGAATCCAGTTAGGAGGAATTTCATGCAGAGTGAACATGAGCGAGCCGCTCGCCCCCAGCGGATGAAAACTCATTGGAGGCGATGGAACCGCAGATGAACGCAGATGGACGCGGATATGATCAGGTTTGGATTTATCTGCGTTTACCAGCGTTCATCTGCGGTTGATTTGCCTTATTTTCGGAGCAGGCGCAGGGGCGCACAGCAAATGCATGTTGGCCACAGATTTCCGCAGTTCGCCGGGGGAAGAGGACATTGCGTGCGGCCTTTGCCGAGGCCGGGGAAATCGTCGGGGCGCGGCGGGTCTGATCGCGGGCGTGGCGGCGGTCGCGGATGCCTTTCGGACATGGGGGCGGGCCTGTTGCGGTGAGCGGCGGCATTTCTATCATGTGTGCGGCCGGGGGGTTGTTGTTCTTTTGGAAGAGAGTGAATCGAAATGAGCCAGACACAAAAAGGAAATGCGGTCATCGGGCAATCCGGCGGGCCGACGGTTGTTATCAATCAGTCGCTGGTGGGAGTCATTCAGGAAGCTCGCAAGGTCGGGCACATCGGGCGGCTGCTGGGAAGCCGGTTCGGCGTGCGCGGGATTGTCAGCGAGGATTTCCAGGAACTCAACGACGTGCCGGTGGAGTTGCTGGAGCGGATCGCGCAGACGCCGGCGGCGGCGCTGGGATCGACGCGCGACAAGCCGGATGCCGCCTACTGCGAGAAGATCTTCGCCTCCTTCGCCAAGAACAATGTGCGGTATTTCTTCTACATCGGCGGGAACGATTCGGCCGACACCGCGCGTATCGTCTCGGAACTGGCCAAGAAGAGCGGGTATGACCTGGCCGTCTTCCATATTCCCAAGACGATCGACAACGACCTGCTGGTTCACGATCACACGCCGGGCTACGGCTCGGCGGCCCGATATGTGGCGTCGGCCGTGCTGGGAGATAATTTCGATAATCGGTCGCTGCCGGGCGTGAAGATCGACATCATCATGGGCCGCAACGCGGGATTTCTGACGGCCGCGGCGGCGCTGGCTCGGCGAAACGAAGCGGATGGGCCGCATCTCATCTACGTGCCGGAGAGTCCGCTGACCGAGGACAAGCTTTTGGCTGATGTCGAAGCGGTTTATGCCAAACACGGTCGGTGCCTGATCTGCGCCAGCGAGGGAATCATGGCGCCCGACGGCAAGACGTGGACGGAGAAACTGTCCAGCGGCCTGGAGGCCGACAGCCACGGGAATCAGCAGTTGTCCGGCACGGGGACGCTGGGTGATAGCCTGGCGGAACTGATCAAGACCAAGCTGGGCGCCAAGATGAACAAGAAGCTGCGCGTGCGGGCCGATACGCTTGGGTATCCGCAGCGGAGCTTCCCCGGTTTCGCAAGCCCCGTGGATGCGGCCGAGGCGCGGCTGGTGGGGCGGACCGCGGTGCAACTCAGCGCCACCGGCGCCCGCGGCGGGAGCATCGCGATGCGCCGCACCAGTTCCAGCCCGTACGCGATCGAAACCTTCCTGACCCCGCTGGAAAGCGTGGCGCGCCTGACCAAGCACATGCCCGCCGAGTTTCTCGACGGCGGCAACAACGTGACCCCGGCGTTCATCCGCTACGCCAGGCCGCTGATCGGCGATCTGCCGGTGGTGGGGTCGTTTGATGAGTTGAAAGCGACGTAGCATTGATCAGCACATGGACCCGCTGAACTGGTTTCTGTGCGTCTTCGCGGCGGTGGCTCTGTTCGCGTGGATGGCGCTGGCAGTCCACCGGTGGCGAAAGCGAATGGCCGCCCGGCGCAAGTCGGGGCCGGCCACAACCGTGGCAAAGGAGCAAGAGCCGATCCTTATCGATGGCAAGAGTTACCCTCTTTTCGAATTTCTGACTCTTGACGACTCGACCGAGCCGAACGCGCTGGCCCTGTTTCGACGAGGTCAGGCGAAAGCGCGCGAGGCCAAATTTGAGGAGTCGATAGCCGATTTCACGGCCCTGATTGAATCGCCGGGCGCTGCATCGTCCGTGAGAGCGATGGCGCTGGTCCATCGTGGCTTTGCCCAGGCGCGAGCCGAGCGTGATGAGGCCGCCATTACCGATTTTTCCGCCGCGATCGACCTTCCGGGCATCCCGCCGACGACAGTGGCCCTGGCCTTATGCCACCGCGCCAGCGCTTATCGGCGGCAGGGAAAATTCGACCTCGACATAGCGGACTGTTTTCAGGTGATGGAAATGCCTGACGTCCCGAGAGCGATTAAATCCAACGCGATGCTTCAGCGTGGTATGGCGCGCTTCGGCAAGATGCGTGGTGAAATTGCAGCTTCAACGTCGGACGACGCCGAATCCGCTCAGCCGCCTATTTTGTACTACGCACAGACGACCGCCGGCGACCTCGCACTTGCCGATTTGACGCTGTTCCTCAAAGAGCCCGGACAATCCGACGAAAGGCGGGCCGTCGCGTTGAACGCCAGGGCCGCTCTTTATGCTTTGGCGGGGAATCGAAATGCTGAAATCGCCGATTACAATGCGATCCTTGAGTTGCCGGGGGCCGGCGCGTCTCTGCGCTCAAGTGCGCTATTCTGTCGTGGGAAATTGCATGAGCGCGAGGGCGATCTGAAAAAGGCGCGGGACGACTACACTTTGGTCTCGGAAATTCATGGTGCGCCGGCATCGTTCAAGAGCAAGGCTTTGGCGGCGCGAGCCTCCATCGCCGTGCGAACCGGCAACTGCGATATGGCGATTTCCGATTGCGCGGCCGTGTTGGAAATGGACGATGCGCCCGGCCATGTGAAGGCGTACGGCAAGATGACTCGTGCCTCGGCCTATGAACGCTTGGGAGAAGCAGCATTGAAAATGGCGGACCTCGACGCAGTTGTCGCCGACCCGGGTTGTGGGCCCAACTTGCGATGCAGTGCGTTGCTGGCGAGGGGAGAAGCCCATGGCGAAGCCGGGAATCCCGAGGAGCAACTTGCGGATTTCAGTGCTGCGGTCGCTTTGCCCGGCATAGCTGCCGATATGCGAGCCCTCGCGCTGATCTCGCGCGGCGCTGCCTACGTAGTGCAAGGCCAGTTCGAGCGGGGATCGGCGGACTACAGTGCAGTCCTCGCAATGCGAGATGCACCGCCGGAGCGCAAGGTAAGCGCGCTGTTGTATCGCGGCGATATTTTCGGCACCCAGGGCCGCAAGGATGAGCAGATTGCCGACTACACCGCCGCCATGAAGATTCCTGACGCGCCACCCAATGCGCTGAGGCTTGTCGTTCAGCGGTTACAGGAGCTTCGCGACGGGCCGGCGCAGGTCTGACAAGATTCGGCGGCTCAACCCGCCAGCGTGCCTTTCGTGCTGGGGACATCCGGATTTCGCGGATCGGTGGATATCGCCTGGCGCAGCGCCTTTGCCGTCGCCTTGAACAATGCCTCGGCGATGTGGTGATTGTTCGTGCCGTATTCGCAGGCCAGGTGCAGATTCATCTTTGCGTTGGTCGCGACGGATTTGAAGAACTCCTCGACCAGTTCGACGGGGAATGAGCCGATCGCTTCGCCGGTGAATTTGGCCTTGAACACGAACGCGGGCCGGCCGGAGAGGTCGATGGCGCATTGGGCCAGCGACTCGTCCATGGGGACGATTGACCAGCCGTAGCGGTAGATGCCGCGTTTGTCGCCGATGGCTTGTTCCAGGGCCTGGCCGATGACGATACCGACGTCTTCGGTCGTGTGGTGTGCATCGACGTGCAGATCGCCTTCGGCCTTGACGATCAGATCGATCAGGCTGTGGCGGCCGAGCAGATCGAGCATGTGATCGAGGAACCCGACGCCGGTGGAGGCGTCGACGTTACCGGCGCCATCGAGGTTTAATTCGACGCGAACGCGGGTTTCGCGAGTATTTCGAGTAATCTGGGCCTTGCGTTCCATGACGGGAAGTAGACGCGAGGAGGGCGGGAAATTCAAGACTCACCGCCAAGCTGCGGAGAAATCAATCGAACCGCCCGTGGTGAGCGAACAGGGTGAATCGAGCCGCCAAGATCGCCAAGAAGACAAAACCAAATGAATTTGTCTTGGCGCACTTGGCGTGCTTGGCGATTCAAGTCTTTAGGACAATCACCGTCAATGCGGCAACGGAAACGATCTGGCGAATTCGGCGACGTGCGTGCGGATATTCGCCAGCGCCGCCGGATCGGTTCGGGCGATGATGGCGCGGTCGATGAAATCCGCGACCTGGGCCATGTCCTGCGTCTTGAGGCCGCGAGTGGTCAGTGCGGGGGTGCCGAGGCGCAGGCCGCTTGTGACTTTTGGCGGGCGCGGATCGTTGGGGATGCCGTTCTTGTTGGAGATGATGCCGGCGGCTTCCAGGGCCTTTTCGGCATCGACGCCGGTGAGCGATTCGTGCCTTGCCCGCAGATCGACGAGCATCAGGTGATTGTCGGTGCCGCCGCTGACGAGGCGGTATCCGCGTTTGGTGAGTTGCGCGGCCAGCTCGGCGGCGTTGGCAACGATCTGCCTGGCGTACGCTTTGAAGGCCGGTTGCAGGTCTTCGCCGAACGCGACGGCCTTGGCGGCGATGATGTGCATGAGCGGCCCGCCCTGAGTGCCAGGAAAGACGTTGCGATTGATCGTCTTGGCCAGTTCGTCATCGTTGCAGAGGATGAGCCCGCCGCGCGGGCCGCGAAGCGTCTTGTGCGTCGTCGTCGTCGCAAGATGAACATGCGGGAAGGGCGACGGATGCACTCCGGCCGCCACAAGCCCGGCGATGTGCGCGATATCGGCCATGACCACGGCACCGACCTCGTCGGCGATCTGACGGAAGCGAGCGAAGTCGATAGTTCGGGGATAGGCGCTATAGCCGCAGAGGATCATCTTTGGCTTGAATTCCTTGGCCTTGGCGCGGACGGAATCGAAGTCGATCTGTTCGGTTTTCGCGTCAAGTTCGTAATGTTCCGGATGATAAAAGATCGCCGAGGCGTTGAGTTTCATGCCGTGGGTCAGGTGCCCGCCGCTGGCCAGGTTCAGGGAGATGAACGTGTCCCCGGGTTTCATCAGCGACATGAACGCCGCGAGATTGGCGTTGGCGCCGCAATGCGGCTGGACGTTGGCGAACTTGCAGCCGAAAAGCTGTTTGGCCCGCTCGATGGCCAGCGTTTCAATCTCGTCGTAGAACCCGCAGCCGCCGTAATACCGCGCGCCGGGATATCCCTCGGCGTATTTATTGGTCAGGACGCTGCCGGCCGCTTCCATGACTGCGGCGGACACATGGTTTTCGCTGGCGATCAACTCGAGGGTGTTGGCCTGGCGATCGGCTTCCTTACGGATCAAATCGGCAATGCGGGGGTCGGTTTGGGTCAGGGACATAATGATTCCAATCCTCCATGTTCGATGCAATGAAGACGATGAGCATTCTAGCGGAGACGCGGCGGTGAGACAAAGCGGGCGCGACGGAATGCGGCTTCGCCGAGCGCTGGATAAATCGGACGGCACGATTGGCCGTGGGCGCCGGCGGGAAGCTGGGGAAACGGGTGACGTGAAGGTCGACCTGGAGTATGATGAGCGGAAGGGTCTGGGCGGTTTAGGAAGGGATTCTTGACGGACGATGCGGGCCGGGTGATAGTGTGAGGAGCATGAATCGAGCTCGGCAGGCGGTGATGGTGGCCATGATGGCGACGGCGTTGTGCGCCGATCGTGCCACGGCCGCTGCGCCGCCGCGGCTTGCCGCAGGTGGGCAATCTGGGGAATTGGCTGATCTGGCGGGACGATTCGTGGGGCGGCTGGGGGCGGGGTTTGTGCGGGCGCGGGTATCGGCCACGGTGGCGATGGAACGCAATTCCGCCCGGCCGGCGATGGCCGGCGTGGTTGTTCTTCCGGCGGTCGATCAGAGCGACCTGCCGCGCGCTGAGTGCTGGTCTCCCTTCCAATTCCGGCTGCCTCCGCCGGCGATTTGCTGATCGGCCGGACCTGACGATAGTCCGGCGGGGGATTCGTTTTTACATATTGAGCGATTTGAGACTCGGCATACGAGGAATGTCATGCCCACACTTGGCAAAATGATGACGATGGTGTTCGGGAGCCGCAACGAGCGGCTGCTGAAGCGATACCGCGCGATGGTGGACCGGATCAACGACCAGGAGGAGGCGATCCGCAAGCGCACGGATATCGAACTGCGCGACCGCACGCTGGAAATTCGCCGTGAGCTTCAGAGCGGGAAAGTCAAAGGCGTCGATATTCTGCCCGAGGCGTTTGCGATCATTCGCGAATCGATGGACCGGCACGTGGGCATCCGGGCGATCTTCAATCCCGAGGAGACCTTCGACCCGGACCAGCTCGATGACGCCATGCTGAACCTCTACGACCATGTGCAGCAATCGCTCATCAAAACGGGCATGTCCTGGCGACGCGTGCCGCTGCCGTTGGAACTGTACGAAGCGGTGCGCAAGCTGTACCCGGACAGCCGGCCGCCGTTTCGGGCACGTTGCTTCGACGTGCAGATGATTGGCGGCATCGTGTTGTATGAGGGGAAGATCGCGGAAATGGCGACGGGGGAAGGCAAGACGTTCGTGGCGCCGCTGGCGTGCTTTCTGCGGTCGCTGGAGGGGTATCACTGCCACGTGGTGACGGTGAACGACTATCTCGTGCGGCGCGACTCGCAGTGGGTGGCGCCGGCCTTTGAGAACGTGGGTCTGAGCGTCGGATATATCCAGGCGGAGATGGAACCGGGCGGCGAGGCTCGCCGACAGGCCTACGAATGCGACGTGACCTATGGGACCAGTTCCGAGTTCGGGTTCGATTTCCTTCGCGACAACATGAAGGAAAAGCGAAGCCTTCAGGTGCAGGGTCCGCTGGATTTCGCCATCGTCGACGAAGTGGACTCGATCCTGATCGACGAGGCGCGCACGCCCCTTATCATCAGCGGCAACGCGCACGACGACGCGCCGAAATACAAGGCCGCTGACGAAGTAGCGCGCAAGATCGTCGAACTCAACAAGCCGTTTACCGCCCTGGAGAAGCAGGAGGAGACGGCCAAGCGCACGATCAAGGGGTCCGAGGGCGACGAGGATCACGCCACGACCAAGGCCGAGCGCGAGGCGGCTCGCCAGCGCGGCGCGGAAGCCGAGAAGGTGCTGGAGGAAATCGAGCAGAAAAAGAAATCGGTCACGCAATATTACGAAGTGGAACTGGACCGCAAGAGCGTCCATCTTACGCACGAGGGCTTTGCGGCCGCCCAGGCGGAAGCGGGCGTCGGATCGTTCTTCGTCGGGGCCAACATGGAATGGGTCCACCTCATGGAGCAGGCCATGCGCGCCCATGTCGTGTACGAAAAGGACAAGGACTACGTCGTCGAACGCGGCTCCAGCGGCCAGTTGGAAGTGGTGATTGTCGATGAATACACCGGCCGAAAGATGACCGGCCGGCAATGGTCCGACGGGCTGCACCAGGCCGTCGAGGCCAAGGAACGCGTTCCGATCAAGACCGAAACGCAGACCATGGCGACCATCACGCTGCAGAACTTCTTCAAGATGTATAAGGCCCTGGCGGGTATGACGGGGACGGCGGAAACCGAGGCCGAGGAGTTCAACAAGATCTACCGGCTGGACGTGGTGACGATTCCGACCAACCGCAAGATGGTCCGCGTGGACAATCACGACCGCATCTACCGCACCGAGCGGGAGAAATGGGACGCGATCATCGAGGAGATCAAGGAGACCAGCGACGCGGGCCGGCCTGTGCTGGTGGGCACCACAAGCGTCGAAAAGAGCGAGATGCTCTCCGAGCGGCTGATGCGGAAATACGGCATCAAGCACAATGTTCTCAACGCCAAGTTTCACGAGCGCGAGGCGGAGATCATTGCCGACGCCGGCAAACAGCACGTGAACGCCCACGGCGAGACGGTCGGCAACGTCACCATCGCCACCAACATGGCCGGGCGCGGAACGGACATCAAGCTGATCCCCGGCACACTGACGGCCGGCGGATTGCACGTGGTCGGCACCGAGCGGCACACCGCGCGGCGCATCGACAACCAGTTGCGCGGGCGTTCCGGGCGGCAGGGCGATCCGGGCTCCAGCCGGTTCTACGTTTCCCTGCAGGACGATCTGATCAAGATGTTCGCCGGCGACTGGACCATCAAGGCGTTCAAACGGCTGGGTTTGCAGGAGGGGGAGGCGGTCGAGGACAAGTTCATCAACAAAATCATCCTCAGCGCCCAGAAGAAGGTCGAGGAGCGCAACTTCCTGGCCCGCAAGAACCTTCTGGAATACGACGAGGTCATGGAATACCAGCGACGCACGTTCTACGGGCTGCGTCAGCGCGTGCTGATCGGCCACGAGATTGAAAGCGTCATCTGGAACATGATCAGCGAGGCGATCGTCGACGCCGTTCGCAAGTACATTACCGAGGACTTCGCCGCCGCCACGATCTCTGAGTGGGTGCGGGTCAACCTGGATACGCAGATCGACGCTCGCGACCTGCACGGGATTCACGGCCTGAATAACATCGAGGCCTACATCAAGGCCCAGGCCCGCGCCGAGGCCGAGACGAATATCACCTCGACGCTGGGCGAATTCACGGGCGAAGACGCCTCCGACGTCAAGGGCTGGGACGTAAAGGGAATGCAGAGCTGGGCGATGAGCCGCTTTAAGGTGAATCTGTCGATGAGCCAGATTCGCCAGTCAACGGCCAGGGAAATCGAGGCCAGACTGCGCGACGCCGCGGTCGAGCAGGTGAACCGCACCGATTGCACGCCGGTGATGAAGTATCTCGATCCGCATTACGCCGAACGCGAACTGTGCGCCTGGGCGCAGGATAAATTCCGGCTGACGATCACACCGGAAGAACTGTCGCACCCGGGGGCCGATCGCTCGCAACTGCCGGCGGCGGAGATCGTGAACTTGATCGAGACTCGGGCCCGGCAGGAATACGCTCGGCGCGAGCTGACCTATCCGGTCGAGCATGCCCTGGCGTTTGCGTTCGGGGGCAGTCAGGACGTGACGACCGACAATCCCTACGGAGCCGAATACGTCAAGGCGTGGGCCGCTCACAAGTACGAGATCGACCTGAGCATTGAGCACATCCGCGGCACGCCGATGCACCGGCTGCGCGAGGAGTTGATCGGGTATCAGGAGCAGTTCCTGCGCGGCGGCAAGGCCGAGGAGATGGCCGACAAACTGTCGTCGCAGAATCCGGACGCCGATTCGCTGCGGCAGGCGCTGAACAAGCGGCTGGACCTGAAGCTGACTGTTCGGGACATGGAAGTTGGTCCGAACGAGGAGAACCCCAGCGCGCCGGCGTCGCTGAAGGAACTGGCCCGCCAGCGGGTGCGGGCGTTCATCCGTCGTGAATTGACGGACCTTGAGCAGTTCGTGCTCATCCAGATTTTCGATCAGACCTGGAAGGATCACCTGTATGCGATGGACATCTTGAAGACGGGCATCGGCCTGCACGCCTTCGCCGAGCGCGATCCGCGCGTGCTCTACAAGAAGGAAGGGTTCGCGTATTTCCGGCAGATGATGGAGAGTGTGCGCGACAAGGTCACCGATCTGGTCTTCCGCGCCAGGGTGGTCGGACAGGTGGAGGCCCGCAGCGCGTATCGCGAAACCGCCGCCGTTCACGATACCAGCACCGGTTACGGCGTGGGCGAGACGGTGGCGGCCACGGCCGAGGCCAAGCCGGCCGGCGAGATGCAGGCCGCCGCCAACCGCACCCAGGGCGAAGCTTCCAAGCCCAAGCCGATCGTGCGCACGGGACCCAAAGTCGGCCGCAACGATCCGTGTCCGTGCGGCAGCGGCAAGAAATACAAGAAATGCCACGGCGCGGATGCGGTGTGAGCGGGACAAGTCTTCCGTTCCGCTTGAGGAGGATCGCAATGATCGCTCGTTTCGCGTTGGGCTGCGCCCTTGCATGGTGCATCGCGGCTGCGGCACTTTCTTCGGCCGCAACCCTGCGCGTTGGGCCGGGGGATAAATTTGACCGGCCGTCGGCGGCGTTTGCCGCCGCTCAGGACGGAGACGTGATCGAGATCGCCGACGGCACGTATACCGGCGACGTCGCGATCATCAAGACCAACCGGCTGACGATCCGCGGGATGGGTAAGGACCGGGCCAAATTGCCCGCGGCGGGGAAAGACGCGGGCGGGAAGGCGATCTGGGTCACGGCCGGGAGCGACATCACCATCGAGAACATCGAATTTTCCGGCGCACGTGTGGCCGACAAGAACGGGGCCGGCATTCGCGCCGAGGGGGCGAATCTCACGCTGCGCAACTGCCGGTTCTACGATTGTGAAGACGGCATTCTCGGCGGCAAGGGGCGGATGCTCATCGAACACTGCGAATTCGATCATTGCGGCCCCGTCGCCGACCCGGCCACGCATTCGCTCTACATCGGCGCGGAATGCACCAAGCTCACCTTTCAATACAACTACTCGACATTCGCCATCCAGGGCCACCTGCTCAAAACCAGGGCGGCCGAAAACTGGATCCTTTACAACCGCCTGAGCGACGAGCAGGGCACCGGCAGCGCGGTGGCCGATTTTCCCAACGGCGGGTACGTGGTCATGGTTGGCAACGTGTTGCAAAAAGGCGCCAATGCCCAAAACACGCGGGTGATCGCGTATGGCATGGAGGGGATCAAGTACGATCGCAATGCGCTGTACGTCGTGAACAACACGATGGTGTACGAGAACCGCCGGCCGGGCGCGTTCTTCGTGATTGCCCAGAATGCCCCGGCCGGGTTTGTGCCGATCATCCGGAATAATCTGTGCGTCGGGAAGATTCCGCTGACGAACATTGCCAAATTCGATGGGGCGGGCAACGTGCTGTTGCAGATTCTCGCGGAGGCGAGCTTCGTGGACGCGGCGAAGTACGACTATCACCTGAAGGCGGGTTCCCCGGCGATAGGTAAGGGTATCGCGGCCGGCAAGGCGGGCGATGTCGATTTGACGCCGGTGTTTCAATATGTGCATCCGCACGATGATGAGAATCGGCCGGCGGTGCAGCCATTGGATGCGGGGGCGTTTGGGTTTGAGGCGAAGGCAAATGGGTCTTGAGCATCGGCAATCGACATGCTGGCCAGGAGGAAGAATATCTCTCGCGGGGGCGCAGAGCGAAGAGCATTACCGCTGCGCCCCTGCGCCTCTGCGAAAGATTTTTTTCAACGGGCCGTCGGGGAAACCGGTAGTGTGGATAGTGGCGTAGGTCAATGTCCGGAATGCCGTGCTGCCTGAAGCGGAGCGTGTTCGTCATGCCGCAGAAAATAGACCAACCGCCGACGGATGGCGGGCCGCCTGATGTGCGGATTCTCAGCTACCGGTCGGCTCCGGCCGGGTCACGCCATTCGGTCTTTGGCCGGTTGGCGATCGTCATGGCGGGGGTTACGGGGCTTTGGCTGGGCTGCGACCTGGTCATATCGTGGAACATCGCAGTTCCGGGATGGTCAGCCTTGGCGCCGCTCCGGGACGTGCTGGATGAACTCTATCTGTTGCCTTGCGTGATGGGCATTGCATCGGGCTTTGTTGGGTTTGCAAAGAAGGACGACGCTAACGTCCTGGGTAAGACCGCGATTTACGTGATCCTCTATGCCTACTTGCTCTTCACGGTCGGTCGGAAGTTCGGCGGACATTATTGACGCGGACCGAGCGGACCGATGGCAGCCAGCGCGGTCTTTTCACTTTTCGGACGATTTGCTCTTTCGCCCGGCCGGTTTGTCGCCGGGGCGGGGTTCTTTTTCCCAGTTGAGTCTGCGGGCGTCGCCCCAGAGGTTGTCCAGGTCGTAATACTGTCTGGCGGCGGCGCTGAAGATGTGGACGACGACGTCGATGTAGTCGCTGGCGATCCAGGATTCGCCTTCCAGGCCGCTGGTGCGGTAGAGGTCGTAGCCCATCGTCTTGGCCAGTTCCTCGATGTCCTCACTGACGGAACGCATCTGGCGGGCGCTGGTGCCGGTGGCCAGGATGAAGAAATCGGCCAGGCCCCAGATTCCCGAGAGGTCCAGAGCGACGACGGAAGTGCAGTGCGTGTCGGCCGCCATGCGGGCGGCGGCGGCGGCGAAAGCCCTGGCGGCGGCGTATCGTTCGGGTGATGGATCAATTTCGGGAGCGGCGATAATGCACCATCCTTTTGAACTTCTCAACGCGGGGCCGCTTACCCCGTGTTGCTGAATACGCAATCCGACCGGGGGCCGCCGGCGACAAATGCCGGCGGCCCCGCGTCGGAACTGAGATCAGGTACCGGCCGGCTTGGCTGCCTGCGCCGCCTGTTCCTTTTCCACCTCGAGCATCTCCTTGCTGTCGCGCTTGCTGTTGACGACGGCCCAGAAGATCAGAGCCACGGCGATGATCGCAATGATCAGGCCGATCTGTTCGGTGGCGGGCGTGTTGTCAGCGCTACCGCCCAAGCCCGGGACGTTATACGTGAGAGTCAAGGTGAGGGTCAGCAGGCTGACCATGTTCATGACCTTGACCAGCGGATTGATGGCGGGACCGGCGGTGTCCTTGAGCGGATCGCCGACTGTGTCGCCGGTAACGGACGCTTTGTGGCGTTCACTACCCTTGCCGCTGTTGTGGGCTGGATCGCGAGGCTCGTCCTCGATCATCTTCTTGGCATTATCCCAGGCGCCGCCGGCGTTGGCCATGAAGACGGCCAGCAACACGCCGGTGAGGATCATGCCGGCCAGGAATCCGCCCAGGGCGTAGGGCCCAAGGAGGAATCCGACGCTGATCGGAGCGAGGATGGCCAGTATGCCCGGACCGACCAGTTCTTTTTGGGCGGTCTGTGTGCAGATGCCGACGACGCGGCTGTAATCGGGCTTCTTGGTGCCGGCCCAGATTTCCTTGTCGCGGAATTGCACGCGGCATTCCTTGACGATGTAAAACGCCGCGCGGCCGACGGCGCGAATCAGCATCGAGCTGAACAGGAACGGCACGGCGCCGCCGATGAGGAATCCGATCAGGACCATCGGCTCGGCGACGGAGAGTTTTCCGGCCTCGGTGAGATACTGGCTGACGCTCATGCTGCTAATGAGTTGCTCGTCATGCATGGCCAGAACGGCGATGAAGGAGGCGAAGAGGCTGACGGCGGCGATGACCGCCGAGCCGATAGCGATTCCCTTGGTCTCGGCCTTGGTGGTGTTGCCCACGGCGTCGAGATCGGCCAGGATTTGGCGAGCCCGCTTGTAGGAGCCGGGCTTTTCCTTCTCCATCGCGGCTTCATCATAGCCCATCTCGCCGATGCCGTTGGCGTTGTCGGCCACAGGGCCGAACACGTCCATCGAAATGGTGTTGCCGGTGAGAGTGAGCATGCCGATGCCGGTCATGGCCACGCCGTAGGCCACGAAGACCGGCGGCGTGTGCATATAGCAGACGACCGAGAGGGCAATAGCGATGGCCAGCACTATGACCGCGACGACAGCGCTTTCATAGCCCACGGCAAAGCCCTGGATGATGTTAGTGGCGTGGCCGGTCTGACAGGCGCGGACCAGGGATTTGACCGGCGCATGCGACGTGTGAGTGAAGTAGCTGGTGACCTTGTTCAGCGTGATGGCGAGGATGACGCCGATGAGACAGGTGATGGCAGGACGCATGTCCAGGCCATCAATGCCGAAATTTGCCCACCCAGGGAGCTGGTGCGGAATTGTATACTTATACGTTTCGACTTGCTCGGCGGTCCCGCCGTGCATGAGGTTCTGCGTGGGATTGTCGAATTTGAGATACATCATGCCCAGGACGAAGAAGCCGATGATCGAGATCATCGAGCCGATCCAGAAGCCGCGGTGAACGCTCTTAAGGGCGGTGTCGGAAGTGTCGTTGGGGCCGGCCTTGACGGTGTAGGTCGAGATGATCGAACCCAGCACGCCGATGCCGCGGACCAGCAGCGGGAAGATGACGCCCTTGTGGCCGAAGCTGGCCAGACCCAGGATCATCGCGGCAACGATGGTGACTTCGTAGCTTTCGAAGATATCGGCGGCCATGCCCGCGCAGTCGCCGACGTTGTCACCGACGTTGTCGGCGATGGTGGCGGCGTTGCGGGGATCGTCCTCGGGGATGTCGGCTTCAATCTTGCCGACCAGGTCAGCGCCGACGTCGGCGGCCTTGGTGTAGATGCCGCCGCCGACGCGCATGAACAGCGCCAGCAGCGTGCCGCCGAAGCCGAAGCCCAGCAGAGCCGCGTAGGCCTGAGTGCCGAAGAGGAGGAAGATGCTGGTTCCGCCGAGCAGGCCCAGGCCGTCGGTCAACATGCCGGTGACGGTTCCGGTGCGATAGCCGAGTTGCATGGCCTCGCCGTAGCTGCTGCGGGCGGCGGCGGCAACGCGGAGGTTGCCGGTGGTTGCCAGCTTCATGCCACAGAATCCGACCAGGGCGCTGAAAATCGAGCCGACCAGGAACGCCCCGGCGCGCCCAAAGGCGTAACCCGAGGCTTCGTGGCTGGTGTAATAGAGGGCGATGGTGATAACGACAATGAGCAGGCCAACTTTGGTGAACTGGGCCTTGAGATACGCGTCAGCGCCTTCGCGCACGGCATTGGCGATGTCCTTCATGCGATCTGTGCCCGCGTCGGCCTTTATGACCTGCTGGGCCAGCAGATAGGCATACACCAGACCGCCCACGGCAATCAGGAGCACGGCCAGCAGGGCGGTGACCTCGATCCAGGTGAAATGGTTGGGGTTTGCCGGGTCGTGGTTGCGGAAGGGTTCAAAGTAGTAGGGTTGTTGCTTTTCCGCCGCGGCGGCGGGAGCAGTGATCGCCGACATGCTGGCGCCCGTGGTGTCGGCGGCGCGCGCCGTGAAGCCGTGCCAGAACACGGCAGCGCCAAAGACCAAGGCCATGGCGGCAAGGGCCACGGTTGGGACTCTTGCCGATTTCCAGTTTCGGCCGATAGAGGAACGCATATGAGTCAACCTTTCTCGATTAAAATAAAAGGGCTGACCGACCCGGCCAGCCGAATTGCGGCGCAAGGCGATGTGACCATGCCATCGTTGCTTCGGCCGCGTATGGGCGGGATTATGGAAAGTCGGAAGGGAATTTGCAACGAGCAGAAATTGCCGGTGCGGCAGTTTTGACTAAATCGCGGCAGGCGTTACGATAAACGGCTGTCGCTCAGCCAAAGAAAGGCCGGAGATTCGCATGATGCTGACCAAGCACGAAGGAGTGCGGTTTCAAAATCAGACAGTGTACATCAGCGGGCAGGCGTTTGTGCGCTGCAGTTTTGTGGCGTGTACGCTGGTCTTGCGGGAGACGGTGTACTACATGGAGGGTTGTACGTTCGAACGCTGCAACTGGCACGTGGATTGGGTGCTCATGTGGGGCAGCCCCGAATCGCTTCGTGAGATCAAGGCCCTGGTGACCCTGATCGAACAATCGCAGCAGTCGCAGCAGGCCACGCCGGGCGGTTCGATGCCCGCAGGCCAAGCGTCTTCGCCGGCCGCCACGCCCGGACAGGCCACCGTGACTTTGCCTGCCTCTCTGCTGAATCCGCCGGGAATGGGCGATGCCTCGAGCATGGCGCAGTCCGGCAACAAGCCCGGCGGGTTCTGATGGGCCGCGGGCGCTTTGCCCAGGGGCCGCATTGCGAACCGGCGCGGCCTCAATCGACGCAGCCGCGATGAATTGCTTTGTCCGCGTAAGTTCTCCACAATGAGTTTGGAGAAAGTGATCTGTGCGCTGGCGGCGGGCGTTCATCTTCACGGCGATGTTGGCCGCCATACTGTCGCTGGCGCCGCGGGGGCGCTGTGCATTGACAGCGGATCAGATCGTCCTGGTGGTCAACCACAACAGCCCGGTGAGCATCGGCCTGGCTCACGAATATGCGGCCGCGCGCAATATTCCGGCCGGGCACACCGTCGAACTGGATCTTCCCGTCGCCGAAGAAACGGACTTTGAGACGTATGAGACGCACGTTGTGCCGCCGTTGCGGAAGTTCCTCCGCGACGGTGGTCTGGACAACTCAACGGCTTGCCTGGTGACATTCTGGGGAGTGCCGTTCCGCATATCAGCGCACGTGTTGACGGCCGCCGAGAAGAAGGAACTGGCCGACCTGACGGCGACACTGGCGGACACGACGGCTCGCATCGTGCCGGTGGTCAAAGATCTGGAATCGCTGCTTCAGACTCTCAAGCCGGATTTCAAGCCCGCCGCCGAAGAAACGCTGCCGGCCCTGGCGGTCCGCATCGCGACGGCTATGTCGCAACTGGGCGAGGCTGTCGGCAAATTGCCCGACGCGGCGGCTCAGACGGCGGCCAATGAGCGGTTGCTGACCGACATGCGGTTGCTGGGCGGCAACCAGACAATGGCAGGGGAGTACCGTGCGGCGCTGGCGGCAAATCCGGCAACGACGCGCGACGCGACGCCCTGGGAAACCGTCATACAGGCCGCTGCCGCTACCAATGCGAAAATGTCCAGGCTGGAGGAGCAGCGTTACGATCCGGCCGCACGGGCCGAATTGCTGACGCTGGCTCGCGACGAGCTTGGGTTGATGGGGTATGCGCATATTCTGCAGGTCGAGCACGATTACATGAATCCCGATCAGAGCACCTCGGCACTGGACAACGAGCTGTCCCTGCTGTGGTGGCCTATGTACGGGCGCAGCAGCGCCGTGCCCAACATGCTCAACTGGCGCTGGTCCGGGTCCAGGCCACACACTCTGATGGTGATGCGCCTGGACGCGCCAACGGCGCAGGTTGTGTCGGACCTGATTCGCAATTCGGTCGAGGTCGAAAAGGCCGGTCTGGACGGCGTCGTCGCGATCGACGCGCGGGGGATTCCCCCCGTCAACGCCGCCGGCAAACCCGATGGGTACGGTGAATATGACCAGATGCTGCGAGATTTGGCGACGACGCTCAAGGCCCACGGCCGGCTGGAGGTCGTGCTGGACAACACGCCCGAACTGTTTCACGCACGGCAGGTTCGAAACGTGGCGGTCTATTGTGGATGGTACAGCCTGCGGAACTATATTCCGGGCTGCCAGTTTGTCCCCGGCGCGGTGGGCGTGCATATCGCCAGCCTGGAGATGGTGGGATTGCACCCGGTGAGCGAGCGTGGATGGGTTCACGGGCTGTTGAACGACGGCGTCGTGGCGACGATGGGCGCGGTGGACGAGCCGTTTTTGCAGGCATTCCCGCATCCGGACGAGTTCTTTGAATTGCTCTTGACCGGCAAGCTGACTCTCGCGGAGGTGTATTGGAAGACCACGCCCATGGCAAGCTGGATGCTGTCGATGATCGGCGATCCCCTTTATCGTCCGTTCGCCGCCCATCCGGCCCTTGACGTGGCCGACCTGCCGGGCGATTTGCGGCGGGCCATCACCCCAACAGCGACGACTCAGCCGGTGACGCAACCGGCCGGCCTGCCCGCCTCGTCCGCCACGGCGCCGTGAGTCCCGGCGGCACGTCGGCCTCAAGCTGCGGTGCCGCATTGCCGATATTATGACGGGAATAGCGTCATGGCGATACAACTGCTCTGTCCAAACCTCAATTGCCGCAAGATGCTCACCGTGCCCGATGATGTGCGCGGGAAGAATGTGCGATGCCAGCATTGCCAGACGGTTCTGCGCGTGCCCGATCAGAAAAAGGCTGCGACGACCACGTCATTCCGCCGATAGGCCCGGCCGCCGCCACGCCGATAATTCAGTCCGTTCAACTCAACGCACCCGGCCCCAGCCGACTATGTAGAACGGGGTAGTATGGGCGGCGGTGCGCCCAGCAGATGGAGGATCGGGCAATGGCGACGTTTAAGGACAACGAAAAGTTGCCGGCGCTGATGCCGGTTGCCAAGCCGCAGCGGCTGGATTCGCTGGACCTGCTCCGCGGGTTCGGCATTCTCGGCATCCTGCTGATGAACACCCAATCAACGTCGATGCCGTGTTCGGCCTATGAGAACCCGGCCGACTATCCGTCGGCGATGGATTCGATCCATGCGACCGGCATCATGGAAAACGCGTGGCAATACGGGACTTGGATTGTGATCCACGTGTTGGCGGACATGAAATTCGTGACGATCTTCTCGATCATGTTTGGCGCCGGGATCGCGATTCAGGCCGACCGCGCCCTGGCGCGCGGCCGGAATCCCTGGGCCGTTCACTATCTGCGCATGGCGGTCCTGCTGCTGTTCGGAATCATTCATGCCTATCTGATCTGGTTCGGCGACATCCTTGTGATGTATTGCGAATGCGGCCTGCTGCTGTTTCCGCTGCGCCGGCTGCGCGGTGGGTTGCTGATCTTCATTGGCATAGCCATGGCCGGCGTGTATCCGTTTGTCAGTTATTACGAGAGCGTGTACGAGGCGCGGGAAGATTACAAGGCGCAATACGGGATTTTTGGCATTAACGCGTATCAGAGCGGCGATCCGGGTGAAATCAGCCAGGCCCGCGCGATGGGGATTCCGCCCCCGCCTCCCGATGCGCCTCGGCTGATACAGCAACTGCGCGAAACATCCACCATCATCCTGCACAATAAGGTCGGGCACGACCAGGAATTGCAGGAATTCCGTGGCGACGATAGCCCGGGACTATCCATTCGACTGAAGAATTACGCCGCCGAGGTGTCGGCCCGGCGGTGGATTTCGCTGGAAAATGAAACCACGTCCTTCCTGGAATGGGAGTTCTGGCGGTTTGGCGGCTGCATGCTCATCGGCATGGGCCTGTACAGGCTGAGGTTCTTCCACGGCGAGTGGACGCGCCAGGCGTACGCAGCCCTGGCGGCGTTCGCAATTCCAGTGGGGTGGCTGATTACGATTGTGGGCGTCATCTATAATAACCTGGAGGGCTGGAACTGGACCACGCTGGCGTTTGAAGGCTTGCAGTTTAACTACTGGGGCTCGCTGGTCACGGCCTTTGGATATCTCTCGTTCGGAACGCTCTTGGCGATCTGGGTCGCGGATAACAGGCACAGGCTCCTGGAACTGGCCCTGATTCCCGTTCGCTCGATCGGTAAGATGGCCCTGTCGAACTACATCTTGCAGTCTCTGATCGACACGACGATCTTCTACGGCCACGGATTTGGCCTGTTCGGTTCCGTCAGCCGCATCGGACAGGTCGGCATCGCCATGTGCATCTGGGCACTGAACATGACCCTCTCGGTCATCTGGCTCCGACATTTCCGCCAGGGTCCGCTGGAATGGCTATGGCACACAATCGTCTATCTGGGCCAGCGGCCCAACGATGAGAAGGTGACCATCCCTTGATCGCCCATCATCGATTCACGGCCGACATCGCCGGGCCGTAATACCTCTCGCCCTTGGCGCTTCCGGCCGGAATTTGTGCTCCCAGCGTCGCCACGTCCTCCTTGCTAAGCTTGATGGCCACGGCTGCGGCGTTTTCCTCGAGGTATTTCAGCCGCTTTGTCCCCGGGATCGGAATGATGTCCGGACCCTGGTGCAGCAACCACGCCAGTGCGAGCTGCCCCGGCGTGCAGCCGATGCGTGCGGCCGTCTGCTTGAGAGTCTCGACGATCGCCAGATTCGCCTGAAAGTTCTCGCCCTGAAACCGCGGGAAGACATGGCGGCGGTCGTTGGCGGGAAGATCGCTGGGCGATGCAAAAGCCCCGGTAAGAAACCCGCGGCCCAGCGGGCTGTACGGGACGAACGCGATCCCCAGTTCGCGGCAGGTCGGGATGATCTGGGCCTCCGGATCGCGTGACCACAGCGAGTATTCCGTCTGCAACGCCGCGATCGGATGAACCTTGGCCGCCCGGCGCAGCGTGTCCGGATGCGCCTCGGACATGCCCAGGTAACGAACCTTTCCCAGCTTGACCAATTCGGCCATCGCTCCAATGGTTTGCTCGATCGGCGTGTTGGGATCGACGCGGTGCTGATAATAGAGATCGATCACGTCCACGCCCAGCCGCTTGAGGCTGGCATCGCAAGCCGATCGCACATAGGCCGGCGTGCCGGAAACGCCCAGAAACTCGCCGTTAACCCCGCGAACATTACCGAATTTGGTAGCCAGAAAGACACGCTCTCGCTTCCCGGCGATCGCCTGGCCGACCAGTCGTTCGTTTTCCCCGATGCCATACATATCGGCCGTGTCGATGAAGTTGATCCCCATGTCGATGGCGCGATGAATGACCTGGAGCGACTGTGCATCATCGCGCGAGCCGTAGAATTCGGACATGCCCATGCAGCCGAGTCCGAGCGCCGAAACGGCCGGTCCATTGCGGCCAAGTACACGGGTTGGAAACGATGCAGTCGATTTCGTCATGACGTCTTCTCCATAACCCGCCGACAAATCGCGGCGGACCGAATCATCATAGCAGAGCCCGCTGTCCGGCCAAATATCCAAAACGAAATATTAAAGGGACGCAAGCCTCTGATGGCCATCTGCTCTTATGAACGCCCGGCGGCGGGGACGGGCTGCCTGGTATGCGGCACAAAAACCAACCACAGAAAAATCCCCATAAGGCTCAGGAGCAATCCGACGATCATGCTGAAACTGAAACGGCCCCAAACGGGCGGCTCGACTCTTAAGAGTTCCAGGATGAAACGGTTGATGCCTTCTAGGATCAGCATGAGTGCAAACACCCGGCCGGGCGTCGGGGACAGGGAGAAAAATGCGATGAGCAACGCGGCCAGAAGGAAGGCGGAGATGGTGCTGTAGATCTGGGCGGGCTGGACGGGGAGGGAACGCTGCACTTTGGCCAGGGCGAGAAGTTTGGGGTCGGAATTTATCTTGTCGGGAGAGATGGGGACGATGCCGCCGTAGACGGCCGGGTCATACCGCAGAAGCTCTTTGGGCACGTCGGCGAGTTTGATCTGGCCGCTGTTGAGTTGGTCCATGTACGGCTGGCTGGCGAAGGGGTAGGTGATGGCCCAGGGGACGACCGAGGCGTCGCAGCGGGTGCCGTAGCAGCAGCCGTTGAGCAGGCAACCGACCCGGCCGATCCCAAGGCCGATCATCACGCACGGGGCGACGATGTCCATGCCGATGCGGATGGGAGCGCGGTGTCGCCGGCCGTACAGGATGCAGCAGCCGGTCGCGAGAATCAGGCCGCCATAAAACGTCAATCCGCCGGAGCGCAGGTTGATCGCGTTGAGCAGATTTTGTCCGATGGAGAGCTTGGGATTGGTGTAATCGGAGATATTTTCCAGGACATGGCTGAGCCGTGCCCCGGCCAGCCCGCTGGCCAGGGCGATCAGGCCGCAATTGACGAACAGTTCCGGATCGATCGGGCTGTATTTGGCCAGGGCGCGGGCCACCTCGACACAGACAAAGAACGCGACCACCAGCATCAGGCCGTAGCTGTAGATCGGTATGTTGAAGTACGGGATATGAAAGAGGATCGGGAGCATGGCGGTGCGGCGGTGGCGACAGTCAAAGCGCGGTGGGTAACACGACGGTCCTGGTGAGCCGGTTGTGCGAGTCAACGAGGATGACGTGGGATTGGTGATTGTGAGCCATGTCGGGTTCGATCAGCACAAACGCCATGACAATCAGGCGGTTGCCGATTTTGGTCAGCCGGGCGGCCGCGCCGTTGACGCCGATGATCCCGCTGCCCTTTGCGCCGGGTATGATGTAGGTCTCAAAGCGGTTGCCGTTCTCGCAATCGGCCACCAGTACGTTTTCGTTGGGGAGCAAGCCGCTGGCGGCCAGCAGATCGGTGTCAATGGTGATCGAGCCGTGGTAATCCGGGTCCGTCTGAGTGACAGTGGCGCGATGAATCTTGGATTTAAGCAGGCGTATGAGCATGGTCCGGAGGATTCTACGGCAAGTAGAGGCGATTGTCGTGGGGGTGCATGACCCCAACGCCGGGCACATTCCGCACAATTTCCTCGTTAACTCCCAGCCACAAATAGGATTACGACCAGTACGCGCCTCCATTCCGCCCCGGCCGCAACCCGCTTTTCAGCCGGATATCGCGGTTTCACCTCCCAACTGCGTCGAAAAAACGCCCCAAATGTCTCGAAAAAGTTCGAACTTGGCCTGGAAAAGTCTGAACTTGGCCCGGCCGAGTCCAATCTGGGCGCGCCAGAAACGGGACACCAACCGCCAGGCCGCCAAAAAGTCAATGACGCCAATGCCGAAAGTGCCAGCATGTCCGTCTCCGCTATCCCCCGGCTCCCGCTCTCCACCGCTTCTTCAATGTCACCAAATGGAACCGAATGGCCCGGAGGGGGGGGTGGGGGGTAGGGGTGACAAAATGACTTGGTGACAGGGTGACAAGGTGAAGCAACGCCGCATGCGCGGGGGGTGGTCATTGTCCCTTGCGTCCCATTGTCCATTGTCAACTATCCATTATTCATTGCCAACCGTCCATTATTCATTT
>CAYQTE010000010.1:0-100955 GCA_964420285.1 uncultured Tepidisphaeraceae bacterium | reverse complement strand
GTCAGATGATCAACCGCAAGCGCCGGGTGGGGCGGCGCGTGCAGGTGGTGTGAGCAAGGTGCGGGGATTTCCAGAACGCGAAAGAGGCGGGGCTGCGCCCTTGCCGGCAATGTGCTGGTGCTGCGCAAATCAGGCGCCCAAGTGATTAGATTCTTGGGGGACGATCGTTGAGTCGGAGGTCAATTTGAACCTTCTGGCGGATCCTGCTGTTATCGCCGCGATCAATCGGGCTTGGCGGGATTCCCAAGCCGATGATCCGACCCATCGGCACGAAGAAGGTGGGTATATTGTTCTAAAAACGGATTTCTCGCACGGCGTTGAGCGATGGGCGCGAGGCGGGCAATCTCGAATCCTGCCGCCACCATTGGAGGCCGACAATTGCTATAATGTCAGAGTGGTACTTGCGACGTTTCACACGCACCCAAACCCGGCCATTGACGAGGCCGGGCGGGAGTGGGAGCAAGGCCCCAGCGCATCAGATCGTCGCTGGCATGCGCATCGAAAACTTCGAGGATTTGTGGTGAGCCGGACGCTCGTTTTCGAAATTGAACCCAATGCGAGCATTTCCGTGATTGGAAATCGCGACGAGGTACTTTCACTATGATCTTGCAATTGAATCCGCTTCTGGACGGACTCGAAGCCGCTCGGCGCGCCGCGGCCGACGCGATCCACGCCGACGACGAAGTGACAATGGACGATCGGGGCGACCATTGGGTTTTTGAGTTCATACCGAGGGGAGAGTCGCTCGGCGGAGGGGCAAGCGTTTCCATTGCCAAAGGCGATCTCCGGGTTCTCAGAGTCGTTCGCGGGCAATGAACTTGAACGGACTATCAACTTCCCAGCGAAATGTTGCGATCGCGATTCAGGCGACTCACGGAGATTCACGCGCCGCGATTCGCATGAACCATGCGATGTGACCCACCAGGGCCGTTGACGCACCCACAAACACGACCAACTCGACCAGCCAATCAGGATACGCGATCGTTCCTTTACAGAAGTTTCCCATGTCGACGACCAGAACGATAAACATCGCGATAACGACCACGAACGTTGCGGGCGGCGATCGCCGTGCGAGAGACAGACTTTCCGCAAGCACAACGAGCAACGTTGGCGCTGCCAGAACGAGAGCAATGTCGCTGTCGACCGGTGTCGTCGAGAAGGCCACGCTGTAGGCGAGCATGCACAGCAGCACTGATGAGGGCACCAGTACGAGTCCCGCTGATATCCATATGAACGGTGTTCGCTTGGCCTGCTCTTGCCTTGGAGCGTAGTCCAGCTTCCACACACGCCGCGGGGGTTCTTGATTCAGCTCACTCACGGAAGACTACCTTCCGAATCTGATCTCGACGCCGACTCGACTTGTATTGCACGGCCGCTTCCCGCGCTGCGCCATTACCCGCTTGCATGCATTCACCGCTCCCGCGTTCATCCGTCGAACTGGCCATCAAACGAAATCCGGCTCGGCTTGAAGTCGAGTTTACGAACATATTCGGCCGCCTCAACGGCTCCCTGCTCGCGGTCCATTCGTGAATCTTCCCATTCGATGCTGAGCGGGCCGGCATAGCCGACGTCGTTGAGCGCGACGATGATCTCCTCGAATTTCACATCGCCCCGGCCGACGCTGCGGAAATCCCAGTAGCGTCGTGCATCGGCGAATGTGGTGTGGCCGCCGAACACGCCGACGGTTCCGTCGCCGTGGCCCCACCAGGCGTCTTTGACGTGGACGTGGAATATTCGCGTCGGGAATGTGCGGATGAACTTCACGTAATCGACGCCCTGATAGCCAAGATGCGACGGATCGAAATTGAATCCGAACCGCTTATGTCCCCCGACGGCTTCAACAGCGCGCTGGGCCGACGCGATGTCAAAAGCGATCTCGGTCGGATGCACTTCCAGGGCGAAATTGACGCCGCAGGCATCGAATGCATCCAGAATCGGGCCCCATCTCGCGGCAAAATCGTCAAACCCGCGATTCCAATACGCCTGATCGGTTGGTGGGAAAGCGTACACGCTGTGCCAGATGCTTGAACCGGTGAATCCATTGACCACCGGCGCAAAGGCCATCTTGTGCGGCGACGCGTCGCGGAACTTCCGGCAGGCCTGAGCCGTGCGGATCATCCGCTGGGCCGCTCGCCGGCGGACGCCTTCGCATTCGCCATCGCCCCACACATCGGCCGGCAGAATGGCCTTGTGCCGTTCGTCGATGCGATCGCACACGGCCTGGCCGACGAGGTGATTGCTGATCGCGTACGCCGCCAATCCATGCCGCGAGAGAATCTCCCATCGCCCGCGGCAATAGTCTGACTCGCGCATTGCCGCGTCGACATCAAAATGATCGCCCCAGCAAGCCAGCTCGACGCCGTCGTATCCAAAGCTCCGTGCCTTGCCGCATATCGCATCGAACGACAAATCCGCCCACTGGCCGGTGAATAACGTGACAGGTCGACCCATGACGACGATCTCCTGCGAGGTCATTTCGCCGGAACGGTTGTTGCGGCCGGCGGCGCGTCTTTCGCTCCGGCGGCCGGATATCCCTGCCATACATATTCCAGAGCTTCGGGCAAGGTCTGTAGTTTGACGTAGCGGTCGGTGTGGCCGGCGTTGCGGGCGAAGACAAACTGGTAGTGATAGTCTTTGGCGGCCAGCACTTTGGCCATATTCTCGTTGGCCACCGTCCAGTCGTGCATGTTGTCGCGCATGACATTGGGATTGAAATTGTCCTTGTCGCCGACCTCCATCCAGATTCGCAGCGGCTTGGCCGGGCTGTCCGGGATCAGGTGCTCATGAAATTCCCACGCCCCATGAGGCGTCTTGGGGTCATACGGCCACTGCTGGTTCACAAACGTGCCGGAATAGGTCAAGACGCGGTGGTACCATTCAGGGTGATACCACGCCATGATCAATGCGCACGAGCCGCCGGAGCTGCCGCCCATCGTCGCCCGGCCGTCGGGATCGTCGGTCAATTTCACGTTGGCCTTGGTTTCCACCAGCGGCAGCACTTCCTTCTGGACGAACTCGGCATACAGGCCCGACATCGTGTCGTATTCCAGACCACGCTCGCTGCCCTGGGCATCGCCGCTGCCGTTGCCGATCGAGATGGCGACCATCGCCGGCACGCGATTTTGGGCGATGAGGTTGTCCAGAGCCGTGAACAGCCCTGTGTCGGGTCCGTCGGCGCCGACGATGAACGGCGCGGCCGTGCCGGGGACATACTGTTTGGGGACGTAGACGTTCACCGTGCGCGTGTAGGGAGCGGGGTGACTGGTGGCGACGATCAGTTTGGCGGGGTCGGCCGGGTCCACCGTGCCGAAGGTATTGGCGTCGCGCGCGATGCCGGGATAGATCTTGCTGTCGGTCGATTTCATGGTGAAGGTGATGACCGTTCCCTGCGGCACGCTCTGCCTGGCCGTCATTTCCGCGGCGCGGGTGTGCGTCGGGCCGATGATGAAATTCCCATCGGCATCGGCCGGCGCATTGGCGCCGTCGGGCAACTCCTTGGCCGTGACATAACCCGGCGAGTGCGGATCGCGCGTGGGCGTCGTGGGGCGTGTCGCCTGGGACATCGCCGACTGTGCGCCAGCCATCAGGCAAATCAGGAACGCGACGCTCAGGAGTTTTGTATTCATAGAGGTGCAAAGTCTATCCTCGGCGGCGAAGAGAAATCAAAATAAATGTCATCGAGCCCGGTTACCCCTTGATATTTGCCGGCGCCTCAACAATAAGATGGCGGAACAACCTGTAATGCTTAGGGTTTTACGCACGGAGGCAGGTGGCACATGGATGACGCATTGGCCGGCAGGATGAAGGAACTGGCCGGGAACCTGATCGAGAATTACAAGAAATCAGGCATCTCGATTCGATTCACGGATCACGACGGCGCCATCGAGATCGTCTACCGCGACCGGGCCGAGCCGTACCATCTCAAACCGCTGGAGGCTCTCTACGGCCGCGCTAATGGCCCAAGCGTCGACGAAATGGACGGCGCATACATGCCCCTGCTCCTCTGCATTGAGGAGGAAATTGTACGCTATGACCAAAAGCAGGAACCGCTGACGGATGCGGCCGTCGCGCTGGCGCTGCGGGAGTTGTCATCGAATCCGGAACGTCCGAGCTCCGATGAACTGGCTCGGAGCATTCAAACCGTTCTGCGATTGAACCTGAGCCTGAACGATTACTCGCGCCAGGAAGTGCGCCAGGCGCTGCGGAAGATCGAGAGATCGGTCATGCGTCACAAAGACGGCTCGCGCGGGTATCTGGAGTTCATCCGGGAGTATGTCGGCCAACCCGGTTGACGATCGCCCCGCTCAGGCCTTGGCGACTCGCTTCGGACAAAGCTGCCGGATCGCGGCAAGCCCGGCCAGGCCGAGGAGGCCCATCCACGCCGCCGAGGGCAGCGGAACCGTGCTCGGAGCGGCAGCGCCGCCGTTAGAATTCACGACCGTGCTGTTGGCATCGATGAACGAATCCAGGTCCGATCCGTTATTGCGGATGAAGTTCATCTCGTAGTCGATGTATCGCGTTCCGACGGGAAGCGTCAGGACGGGCGATGTCACCAGAGTCCAGCCGGCCGTATAGCCCAGCGGTGTGCTGTCGTAGCCGCCGGTCAATGGCGCCATGCTTGCATTTTCGAACGTCGCGATGACCTCGGCGCGGTCGTTGGGGCCGCCCTGATCGAGCGAGCGTTCCTCGAACGAGAACTGAACTGTCGTATTGCCGGCATCGGTCGCGCTGGCGCTGATGCCGTTGGCGGTGAGGTCGATCAACTGGCTCAGCGACCCCTGAGCGCCGGTGCCGCCGTAGAACGAATAGCTTCCCTCCGGCGGTGTGAAGCCGTCGAAAGCGCCGTTATCCCGGCCGGGGTTGCTCGTGCCGCCGACCACCCAGTCCGTGACCGTGCTGCCGGCGTCATTGCCGGTGCCAAGCTCGGCGCCGGGGTTCAGGAGCAGATTGGAGGGCGCGGCGCGGCCAACTCTGGCGATGCCCAAGCTCATGAGCGAGCACAAAACGACCAGGGCCAGGCTGCGCAGCGTGTGCAACGATACGTGAAAGTGACGATCCCGCATGGCTTCTTCCTCGTATATGGCCTCATGCACGGCTCCGAATTGCGGCGAATGCCGCACTGGTCCGGGCACAATCAATCCACTGATTCACGATCCCATACAATACCGTGAGGATAACGTGCCGAAAATACGCGCCAAGCATTATTTCGCAAAACTCTTGAGAGCTTACGGATTACGATGTCAAGATAGGGATATTGGTCGGTTTACCGGGATCGTGATGGGCCTGATTTTACCCGCGCGGATGGTATTTCTTATGGACGCTCAGCAGCCGGGCCGAATCGACGTGTGTGTAGATCTGCGTCGTGCTGATGTCGCTGTGGCCCAGGAGTTCCTGCACCACGCGAAGGTCCGCACCGCCGCCCAATAGGTGGCTGGCGAAACAATGCCGCAGCGTGTGCGGGGAAATGTGCCGCAGCAGACCGGCCCGGCGGGCGCGCTTCTCCACCATCATCCACAGCGCGATGCGGTCCATCGGTTTGCCCGTCCGCGACAGAAACATCCGCTCGCTGGGAGCCTTGAGCAATAGCGGCCGGCAGTCGCTCAGGTACGTCTCAATGGCGGCCGCGGCCATTTTGCCCAACGGCACGATGCGTTCCTTGCCGCCTTTGCCCAGGACGCGGACGCAGCGGACCGACAGGTTCACATCGCGCACGCACAGGTCGCACAATTCGCTGGCCCGCAGGCCGCTGGCGTAGAGCAATTCCAGGATGGCCGCATCGCGCAGCTTCAAGCGTCCGGGCCCGTCCCGCACTGGCATCAAACTCGCCACTTGCGAGCGGCTCAATACATTGGGCAGCGAGCGCTCCGGCTTGGGACGCTCAAGCTGCTGCAAAATGTGCGAGGGCGGATCGTCGCCTTGCCAGGTGGTTCCCGCGCCGCCGGGCGATTCGGCGGCCGGGCCGTCCATGTAACGCAGGAAAACCCGAATCGCCGCCAGGCGTCGCGCCACGGTGCTGGTGGCCCGGCCGCGTCGGGTTTGGGATTGAAGATAATTCCGCAGATCGTCGGCCCGTGCGCTGGTGAGCGACCGGCCGAGTTTTTGCAGGTGATTCTCCACATCGCGCAGATCGCGCCGGTAGGCCGCCAGTGTGTTGCCCGCCAGACCGCGTTCAGCGGCCAGATGCAGTAGCAACCCCCGAAGACATGGCGTGGCTGTCTCGTCCGCCGATGGTGATCTGGACCGGCTCGGCATTGTCATCGGACCGCTCCGGCCGCACGACCGCCCCCATCTGCCGCCGCAGCCGCCGCTCGACGAGCAATTCCAGGTAGACCGGGCAGGTCTTGTAGCGATCGAAGCAATACTTGAAGGCGTGATCCAGCGAATCCAGACTGAAGTGTCTGCTGCATCTGGGATCAGCTCGATTCAGGAACGGGCAATGATGCGCCTGCTCGGCCATGCTACCTCACTGCGGCCTCGACTCAGGCATCATTATCGGCAACAGGCTGATTTTGCGTGAACTTTTTGCGGGGGCCCCAAGGCACGGGGTTCCGGAGGCGAAAATCGCGGGATTCGAGTATCAGGTACCGAAGAGCGCCAACCTGAGAAGGATCGCCCAGATCGCCGAGGTGAATGCCACAACAACCCATGCCAGCACCGTGCGAGTGCGACGCCGTGCCACAGCGACGGTGCTCGTGATCAAGGCGACAGCAAGCAATGAAAAAGTGAGAAATCCCACGAGTTCGCCCTCGATCCGCTCTTGATCAAAGAACTTCGTTGCCAGCAGGGCTGATTGCACCATTGCGATGGTCAGGCAGCCAGCGGCAAAGCGGCCGAGAGTTCGCGAGACCTCGATGGGCTCAGGTCTGGCATAGTCAAGCGGGATCATCGCGCAAATTGTAACAGCCCCAGTGCCGAACAGTAGTCCAATCGCCGTGTTACTCCATCGACGCCAACTCGCGCATAACCCCCTCGTCCTGCGTTTCCGATTCCGCCGGCTCTTTCCGGCGGATCACCTGGTCGATCGCCTTCGATAACGTCGCCTCATCGACCCTGTCCATCCCAACAAAGACTCCCGACCCCTTTGATGTAAAGAGATGTTGCGACACGATCCCGATACGCTCGACACCGATGGCATCGAGCGATTCTCCTTTGTGCGATTCCATCCGCTCGGTAACGAGGCGGAGCAGCTCCGCAATTCCATTTCTATCCCCTCTCCCTGTACTCAGGGGGAGGGTTAGGGTGGGGGTCGGGCCCGTCGGTTCGGATGATGGGCTCGCCAACGCAGAACCACCACCCCGGCCCTCCCCCTGAGTACAAGGGGAGGGGGAAAGAGCGAGGCCGCGTACGCATGCGATGATCTCAATTCCCCCCGGCCAGATCAGGAAGACTTTGGCGCATTTGGATCGTCCACCCGGCTGGATCGAGACGTAGCGGAAATCTTCCAGCCGCCTCGCCGCACGCAGGCCGCGCTGGCCGAGTTCGGACAATTGCGTCACGAAGGCCTTGATCTTCCCGGCCGTCTCGAAGCGCAGCTCGGCCGCGGCCTGTTCCATGCGGAGGGCCTGCTCGCGGACGAAGGGTTCGGGGTTGACGATCGTGGCGGCGCTCCAGCGCACCATCCAGCGGTACTGGTCCATCGAGATCGACCCATCGCACGGAGCGGGGCACTTGCCCATTTCCTTGTACGCGCAGGCCGATCCGCGCGGCGACTGGATCAGCACGTTGTAATACCGGCACAGATCGAAAGCGTCCTCGACCAGCTCGATCAGGCGCGCCGCGGCGTGCTTGTCCTCAAGCGGACCGATGAGTTCTCCCTTGCGGCCGGCCAATTCCGTCGTTTTGGTGTAGCGGGGGAACCGCGCATCCGGATCGACATGGACAAACCACGCCGGGCGGAATCCCACCATCGCCTGATACGTGTCGGGAAACACCCGCCGGGCCGCTTCGTAATAGACCCAATCGGCTTCCAGCGGACTATCAACGCCGACGAACGAAATCCGCCGAACCAGTTGCCGATAGTCCACGCGTTTGCTTGCCCCCGGCACGAGCGTCTCTTCACCGCCCAGCCGGCGCCGCAGGCTTTGGCGGAGATTCTTGACGCACAGAAGCTGCACCGGCCGGTCGGATTCATCCGACATCAGATAGACCACCCATCGCGCCGGGGCGGCCTTGGCGAGAGTTTCCAGATCCATGCCCGGCACGTACGCAAGTTGGCCGGGCAGAAGCTGGTCCAGCGAAAGACGGTCGATTTCCGGGATCACGATCTTATGGTACGATGCTCATCACCATTATGGCCAGAAAAACCCCCCAGTCGTCCGGACCGCTGGTTGCCGTCATCATGGGCAGCAAGTCCGATTACGAAACAATGCGTCACTGTGCGGAAACGCTCGGTCAGTTCGGCGTGCCGTTTGAGACGCGGATCGTCTCCGCGCACCGGACGCCCGAATTGGCCACCCAATTCGCCGCGGAAGCCGAATCGCGAGGCCTGGAAGTCATCATCGCCGCCGCCGGCGGGGCGGCCCATCTCGCCGGCGTGGTGGCCGCGCAGACGATCCTCCCCGTGCTGGGCGTGCCGATGCAATCGCAGGCGCTAAGCGGCATGGACTCACTGCTGTCGATCGTGCAAATGCCGGCCGGCATTCCTGTCGGCACGCTCGCCATCGGCCGCTCCGGCGCGGTGAATGCGGCGCTCTTCGCGGTCGCGATCCTGGCCAATTCCCGGCCGGACCTGCGCGAGAAGATCCGCAAATTCCGCGCCGATCAGACCCAGCGGATCATGAACGAGCGGCTGGATTGACACGTCGGCCGTGAATGAACTCTAGCGGGCGCCGATTTTTCGCTTCGGCTTGCTGTGAGAGGCTTTGTCCGACTTGGCCAGCCTCGCCAACCAGCGGGCCGGCTCGCCTTGGATATCCTCGAGAAGTCTGCAAGCAATTCCCTTAGGTTTGCGGAGTCCCTGCTCCCAGTGCTGCACCAATTCAACAGAGACGGCGAGCAAGTGGGCGAACACGGCCTGGCTCACGCCGAGTTTGCGCCTCAGCGCTCTTATGTTTGCCGGCGAAAACTGCCGCGGCTGCAAATCCAGCTTAATTGTTCGCATCGTGATGGCTTCGCCGCGCTCGACGGATTCCCGAAAATCCCTAAGCCCGTGCAGCACCTCGTCTGCGAACGTGGTCTCCGTCTTGATGTTCCGGGCAACGCTCATTTTTGCACCTCTTGCTTTTGGATCGCATTCGTCTGGCGGCAACGACTTTCATCCGCCGCAGGACACCCAATGGTACAGGTACTCAATGGCCTTCTTGATCTGAGTTCTCTGGCCTGGCGGAATGTCCGCTTGTTCCGCCTTCGAGTAGATCGCCAGCAGACCGATGACTCCAAAAGCCTCGAAATACACGTATCCGACGCGAAACGACCCGCTCTTTCCTCGATTGCCGGCGGCGCGACGAAACCGCAATTTTCTTAGGCCGCCGGTGCCTGGAACAACCGGGGCTTGCTTCGGCTGAAGCACCAGGCCGATTTCCAGCGCCCGCAGATCATCATCGTCGAGGCCAAGATGCTTCCATTTCGCCGTAAAATACGGCAATTCAATAAATCTCGCCCAGTCCTCCGGGCTGGCGCCGAACAGACGGACCTTCAGCGTTTCCGTCGAATGCTTTCTGGCCAACGGGCCCTCCACATTCGCGATATGGTATCCTCCATTGTAGGACAGTCAAGGACGGTCGCAACATGATCTCACTCGGCGGTTCATCCGCCGGCTTCGGGTGCGTCCTTTGAAAATTGTGGTCCGCGGTGCGGACCCTACATGGGCGGCGGCGCCGAATCTCGCAATGCAATCGAGCCGACGATCTTTAATATATATTATATACCATGAAAATCCACCATCCGGTGGCGGATTTTCAAGGTATCCGCCTTTGAGACGAAGCCTCGGTCACAAACCGGGCGCTGTTTATACGATCGACCGATTGATGGAAGAGTCGCCGGGGGAGGAATCCGCGCTGGGGGCGTCGGAAGTTGAGCCGGCGGGTGACGCGGTTCGCGGGGATTGGGGTTCATCGTCGGCCGAGCGCAGGAAATTGGCGAACCAGCCGCCTTCCAGGGCAAGAGTTGTCGGCGGGCCTTGCTGGGTGATGCGGCCGTCCTCAATGACATAGGCGTAATCGGCCTGCTGGATGAGGCTGGGTCGATGGCTGGTGAGGATGGTGGTTCGGCCGGTCATCAGGCGATGGAGTGCGGCGATGATGGCGGCTTCGGAATCGGGTTCGACGCTGCTGGTGGGTTCGTCGAGCAGGAGGATGGTGGGATTGGCCAGGAAGGCGCGGGCGATGCTGAGGCGTTGCTTCTGGCCGCCGCTGAGTCGCACGCCGCGCTCGCCGACCTTGGTGCTGTAGCCGGACGGGAGCCGCGTGATGAAATTGTGGGCGTTGGCGGCCTTGGCGGCGGCGATGACCTGATCCTGCGTCGCGTTCTGATGGCCGTAGCGGATGTTGTCCAGGACGCTGTCGTTGAAGAGAAACGTTTCCTGCTGAACCAGGGCGAGATGGCTGCGGAAGCTATCACGGCGGAGTGATCGGAGATCGCGTCCGTCCAGAAGCACTTGCCCGGACGCGGGATCGTAGAAGCGGAGGATGAGGTTGAGGATGGTGCTCTTGCCGGCGCCGCTGGGACCGCACAGGGCGATGGTCTGCCCGGGCTCGATGTGGATATTGACATCGTGCAGGACGGCGGGCTGGGGCCGGCCGGGGATTTCGATCGGGTATTGGAACGTGACATCGCGCAGCTCGATGCGGCCGGCGATGTTGGTTGCGGCGACAGCATCGGGGGCATCAGGGAGTTCATCGGGAGCGTCCAGGACATCGAAGATGCGTTTGGCGGCGGCCTTGGCCTTCTGCACCCAGTCGTTGACGCGGGCAAGGGTTTGGACCGGGCCGAAGAGGCGATACCAATAGGCCCGGAACAGGACCAGCGTGCCGACGGTGAAGCTGCCGTGCGGATAGCGGAGGATCAGGTAGCCGCCGTAGCCGATCATGAAGACGTTGCTGAAGAATCCGACGGCGCGTGAGAGCGGGAAGAAGATGTTGCGGGCTCTGATGGCGCGGACCTGGTTGTTGTAGTAATCCAGCGTGGCGGCGTCGAAGCGGGCGGCTTCGTTTTTCTCACGGCCGAAGATCTTGATGACGACGATGCCGGAGAGATTTTCCTGCAAGCGGGTGCTGACCTCGCCGTTGGCGGCCCGGGCGGCGGCATAGAGGGGCATGATCTTGCGGTTGAAGATGCGGAGCATGACAAAGACGATGATCAGCGGCGCCAGGGAGAGGCTGGCGACGCGCCAGCTTTTCCACATGACGACGCCGACAGTGACCAGCCACAGGGCGCCGTCGCCGATGATGGTGTCGATCGAGTTGACGATGAAGCTCTGCAGTTCATCGACATCGCCCATGACCCGGCTCATGAGATCGCCGGTGCGCTGGCGTTGCAGATAGCCCAGGCTCTGCGACTGGAGTTTGTTGTAGACGGTATTGCGCAGGATGTAGATGAACTTCTGCGTGGCCCATTGCAGGACGATGGTGCTGCACGTGCCGATGATTTCGCCGGCGCAATAAATCGCCACCAGCCAGCCCAGGGCGCTGAACAGAAGGGTCATCGACCCACCCAGCCGGCCGCGGAAGGAGACGATCCACGCCAGTCCGCTGGGCTGGCTGATGTTCTTGAGGATCAGATCGTCGGTGACATATTGCCAGATGAAGGCGGGGAACAATTCGCAGGGGATGGAGAGGAACAGCAGGACGATGGCCAGGCCGATCCAGAGCCGGTAGGGGCGGAGCATTTTCAGCAGCCGGCGGAAGGGCGCGTCGGAGCGTGGGAGGGGAGGGGTTGGGTTGGACGCATCGGGCATTTTCGCAATAATATCCCGAATCCGGCGGGATGTCGTGAGGGCGGGGGGGAGAGCGGGGGAGAAGGGGAGACGGGGGGAAAGGGAGCGGGGGAGATGGGCCAAGGACTATGGAGCAGGACCGGGCGAAAAATGACAATCCGCTGGCTGCGGGCGGGACAGTCGATGGCGATGTCCACTGCCGGACGTGCGGCTATAACCTGCGAACGCTGAGGACCGATGGGAAATGTCCGGAATGCGGAACGGATGTGGCCTGGACACTGCGGCCCGAGCAACTGGCGTTTGCTGATGCAAGGTGGGTCGCCTTAGTGCGCTTTGGCGCTGGGTTGTCGGGATTGGGTTCGGTGCTCATCTTTTGGGGCGGATGGCTCGGATCTGACTTAGACGGGCGCAGTCTTACAATCATGGACGTTTCGGTCGTCGTTCTGGCGATTGGCGCGTGGTTCATGGGATGGCCGGAGCCCGTTGTTCCTACGCCCAAGCAGGCGCGGACTTGCCAGAGGATGCGGAGGGCGTATGCGGGCGCCGTTGGTCTGATGGCCCTTCGGGCGGTCTGGGATCCGGTATACGACTGGTGGTTCCCAGGCGGTGGATGGCGAGCAATGTGTGACTCAGTGGCCGATGAGGTTCTGGGGATGATGACGATCTTGTTCATCGGTCGCGGCGTGCTGTCGCATGGCTATTACATGGGACTTCTGGCATGCCGGGTTCCTTGTGCATGGCTGGTCTGGTTTGCGCGTTTTGTCACATGGACGCTGCCGGTCCTCATCGCAACCTATGCCCTGGCCGACCTTGATTATTGGCAGGGTGAATCGAAGATGACTATTGATAAATACAGTTACACATGGTGGAGCCACTGGTATTGGGCGGTAATGTCGCTCTGGGGCAACTGGTTGGTCTGTGGCGTTCTGTTCCTCAGTTGTTGGCTGGTACTATCTCGACGGTCAACTCTCGCACCACGCCTCGCAACGATTCATGCGATCGAGTCAGGGGTTGATAGCCCGAAATCGGGCCAAGAGCGAGAGGGCAGCGGTTTGAAGCAGCGTTATTGAACGCCCCACCGTCCCCTATTTCCGGATTGCATATTCCGCAATAAACGACGGCACCGGGTAGTGCCGCATGAGGAAATGCTGAAGCTGTTCGCTTTCGGCGATCTGGAAATAGAACGGCTCGTTCAGGGCGCGGACGGAGAAATTCACGGCGCGGACCAGGTTGGAGGAACCGGTGGCAAATTGCAGTTGGTCATTCTCGCGGCCCAGGGGGAGGATGTGGAATTGCCAGGCTTGGCGGCGGCTGATCAGGGGGAGGCAATTGCGGTCGATCTCGCAGCTTTCCAGGTCGGTGATGCCGACGGTGCGGACGTATTGCTCGACCCAGGCATCCTCGACGGCGGTGGGGTTGATGCCAAAGAGCCGCTCGGCCAGGTCGCCAAAGGGGCGATGGCTGGTGGTCTGCACCTGTAGAATGCGTTCGACCTGAAAGGGGGTCAGGATGCCCTGTTCGACCAGAAGCTGACCAATTTGAATGCCGGGCAAGTGCGTCTCCATCACGTGTGATAAACCGTGCGATACGCTGTTATCAAACAGGTACGCCGGTTACACAGTATGTATCGGCAGGCCGGGCACTCGGCTTAGGTTCGGCGCGGCGATGGTCCGCATCGGACGATTGGCACGTCCGAAAATTCGCGCCATGGATGGTGCGGCCGGGGGCCCGATCGGGCAAAATGTTCCCCAACAGCCTATGGAAAGGACAATCGCGATGAAAAGACTTGCAATCGCCCTGGTGTGCATGATGACAGGATTGGCGGCGGCATCGGCAATCGCGCAGACGCCGGCGATTCACATGCCCGGCCAGTACGCGGCGATCACGGGCCGGCCGTTCATGTTGGATATCGCGGCAACGGGCAGCGGGCCGATGTCGTTCGCGGTGGATGGATTGCCGGGCGGGTTGTCGATCGACTCGGCCACGGGCGTCATATCCGGCACGGCCGCCAAGGACGGAACCTATGACGTGAAAGTGACCGTCACAGACGCCGCTGGAAGCGCGACGGCGGTGGTGCCGATCGTCGTTGGTTCGACATTGGCGCTGACGCCGCCGATGGGGTGGAACAGTTACGACGGTTACGGGGATAACGTGACGGAGGATGAGATTCTGGCCAATGCCAAGGCGGTGGAGACATATCTCAGGCCGCATGGTTGGCAATACGTGGTCGTGGATTACCGCTGGTACGATCCGGGCGCGCACGACAACAACGCCGCGGGCCGGGCGGGCGCGGATTTGACAATGGATGCCAACGGCCGGCTGTTGCCGTCACCCAATCGGTTTCCATCGGCGGTCAAGGGCGCGGGGTTCAAGCCGCTGGCGGACAAGATTCACACGATGGGATTGCGGTTTGGAATCCACATTATGAGGGGCATTCCGCAAAATGCGGTGAAGGCGAATTTGCCGATCGAGGGATCGGATTTCAAGGCCGCCGATGCCGCCGATACGGCCAGCGTGTGCGCGTGGTGCAAGGATATGTACGGCGTAAAGGGCGATACGGGGGCGGGAGCGGCGTGGTACGATTCGATCTTCCGGCAATACGCGGCGTGGGGCGTCGATTACATCAAGGTAGACGACCTGTCGCGGCCGTATGCAGCGGCGGAGATCAAGACGATCCACGATGCGATCAACAAAAGCGGGCGAGCGATCGTGTTCAGCACATCGCCCGGCGCGACGCCGCTGAACCAGGCCGGCCATGTCATGGCCAACGCGAACTTGTGGCGGATCACGGACGATTTCTGGGACCGTTGGGCGCTGCTGAACCCGGTGTTCGATACCGCGGCGAGCTGGCTGCCATCGGCCGGGCCGGGTCATTGGCCGGATGCGGATATGTTGCCGCTGGGGCATTTGTCGGTGGGGCATCGGAGCGTAGGGAACGATCGCCAGAGCGGATTCACGCAGGCCGAGCAGACGACGATGATGACGCTCTGGTCGCTGATGCCGTCGCCGCTGATGCTGGGCGGCGATTTTACAAGGGCTGATGCGTGGGAATTGTCGTTGCTGACAAACGATGAGGTTCTGGCGATCGATCAGGATCCGTCGGGAAAGGCCGCGACCAGGGTAGCGGCGGCCACGGCCGACCGCGCCGCCCGCGGCGCGGCGACAAGTGCGTCCGGAACCGAGGCGTGGTGTAAGACGCTTTCCGATGGCTCAATTGCCATCGGTCTCTTCAACCGCTCGACGGCCGCGGCGGATATTGGTGTGACACTGGCGCAACTCGGCCTCAAGGGCAATTATCACGTCGTGGATGTGTGGACGCATAAGGCTCTGGCGGACACGAGCGATCGTTTGACCGCGAATATCGCCAGTCACGGGGCGGTGCTGCTGAAACTGACGGCGGCGGCGGAGTGAATGCGGCCTATTGGACCGCACCCTTTCGCGCCCGGCGAGCATATAGAACGAGTTCAGGCCGCAGGTCGCTTCGGCTTTGCAGAAATGCGTCGATAGTCGATTTGACGCGCTCCGGATAGTATCTATGCCAATGTCCCAGCCCGTGTAATGCCCCTTCGAGGCAGGCTTCGTGGGACAACGTCAAGGATCGTTCCATCACACCGAGGTATTCCAAGCCCTCAATGTCGCTGGCGGCGTCATTGCGGCCGCAGCGCCCGCCGAGCAGATCCCACCACATGTAGCAAATGCCGTTCAGCGGGTTCTCGCACGCTTCGGAGTGGCTCAAACATCCGGAGCACCGCACAGCGAAACACTTCGCGTAGAGGTCGTAGATCGAACGGATACAGGCTCGGCGCTTCGGCCAGCTTGCATTGCCATATGTTATTGAGAGGCTGTGATCGCTGCAGGAAGGAAAGGCGACAAAGTTCAGCCCTTGGTCCAACCGCGCATTATCAAATCTCGCAAGGACTCGGTCGCAATGCGTGAACAGCCGAGTCAAATACTCGACGTTGGTCTCGTCATCCTCGACGCAATGGTCCGCACCTTCTGCCCAAAACCACGCAGGGTCCGCCACTTCGTGATCGAAGATGCCGTCCACCCATTGCTCGAATGTGTGTGAGGCCATGCCACTTATCGGCGATTCAACCGCAGCGCGCGGCGGAGGATCGTGGCGGCGATGGCTTTGAGGCGCAGGAAACGGATGCGGAATTCCAGATCGGCCAGGGAATCGTCCGTGGGCCGGTGCTTGCGGGCGAGGCGGATCCAGGTGAGGGCGGAATTCCATTGGCCCTGGCATTCGCAGGCCAAGGCCAGGTTGTAGAGAGCGGTGGGGCTGGCGGGGTCGATGTCCAGGGCGCGGCGGCAACTGGCGATGCCATCATTGTAGTGTTTGCGCATGAACTGGGCGACGGCCAGGTTCTGCCAGGCTTCGATGTTATCGGGCTGCAATTGCGTGAGCCGCTTGAGGCAGGCAATGGCCGTGCGCGTATCGTCGATGTCCATGAGCGAACCGGCCAGTTCCAGCAGCAGGCGCGGGTCTTGAGGACGGAGCATGGATTCGGCGTGGAAATGGGCGCGGGCGGCGTTGATGTCGCGGCGCTGAAGACAAAGACGGCCAAGGCAATGGTGCGCGCCGCCGAACGTCGGGTCCTGGGTGAGGACTTTGCGGAAGGCCAGAGCGGCCTGGGCATTGTTGCCGTTGCGGAGTAGCCACCGGCCGTGATGGTAGAGGACGGCGGGGTCATCGGGAGCCAGTTCGATGGCGCGGCGGAATTTTTCACCGGCCTCGTCGAAGCGGCCCATGTGCTCAAGGAGGTCGCCGAGGCTGATGAGGGTGGAGGTTCGGCCGGGGTTGCGGCGAAGGTCGCTGAGAAAATGACGGCGGGCCTGTTCGAGCTGGCCCTTTCGCCAGAAGGCCTGAGCGATCCGGGGATGTAGGTCCGGGGAGGCGTCGGGCATGTCCAGGGCACGCAGCCAGCAGAAGATCGCCTTGTCCCACAAGCCGCGGGCAAAGAGGCTCCATCCCATGTGGTCATAGCAATGCGGGCAATGTTCACGATAGAGCCGGCCGCTGTAGAACATCTCCTCGGCCTTGTCGTGATCGCCCAGTTCGGCGTAGGCCAGAATGCGCGGGCAATAAGAGGGCTCGTAAGATGGATCGATCACTTCGATGCGTTCGAAGGTGCGTAACGATTCCTTCAGCCGGCTCGTCCGATATAGGTCCTGACCCAGATGATTCAGGGCCGCGATGTCATTGGGATCGATGGAGACGGCCTGGCGATAGGCTTGCACGGCTTCGTCGAGCCGGCCCATTTCGTCCAGGACCAGGCCGATGTTGAAGAACCAGGCGCCGTTGTACGGGTTGATGTCGGTGGCGGCACGGAGTTCCGACAGCGCCTCTTTCCACTGGCGTCGTTCGAACAACTCCTGGGCACGTTCGACACGTCGTTCCGCGTCGCTCCAGTCGTTCATGGCAGGGTTCACCGGCTGCTGACAATGAAAAAGGAAAAAACGACGGCGCTACTTTACACAAGCCAGAGCCCTTCTGGCAAGCAGATATTTCTGATCGAGCCAACGTTGTGCGCTTTGCCGAACACGAAAAATGCTGTAACGTTCGCCTCGCGACGATAAACCAAAGAGCGGCCGGGCGCGATTCCCGGCGGCACGTGTTCCGGCTCTGCCTCAAGACCTGGCGGCGATTCGATTTGGACGCAGAGCCCGTTGTCCGGGTGGTAGGGTCTGACAGTGAAACTGCGACGGTGCTTGATGCCTCTGTTGCTGGCGGTTGCGGCTGCGGCCGGGCCGATCCGCGCCCTGGCGCAGACAGCCCAGCCAACGACGGCGTCGGCGCTGGGGCCGGCGACAGTGCCGACGATAGTCGTACCGGCGACCGATGAGGCCCTGGAGCGGACAATCATGGGGCCAGACGGATCGCAATCCGAACGCGACGCCGCCGCCCGGCAACTGGTCGCCCGGAAGTCGGATACGGCCCGGCAATATGTCAAAGGAATTCTCGGCAGCGCCAGCCACGAAGGTCAGCTTGCCGTAGCCAAAGCGCTGGCCAGAGCGCCCAATCCCGATCCGGCGCTGGTTGGGCCGCTATTCAACCTCATTGGTCCCAATACGGCCCTGACGGATGCCGCCGCGGCGGCTCTGGCCGACTACCACGATTCGAGCGATGCCAGTGATGTGTTCAAGCAGTTGAGCGAAAGGGCCTCGAACCTGTCGCTTCAGGAATCGCAGGAGTCCACGCGCAGCGCGGCGATCAGGGCGATGGGCAGCTTTGGGCACACGTATTCCGCTCAGACGCTGATGGACTTGCTTCAAAGGCCGGATCAAAGCGAGGGCATCCAAAATGCGGCCTGCGAGGCGTTGAGTGAAATGACCGGACTATTTGTCAACGATCCGGACGTTCAGAAGTGGCAGCAGTGGTGGAATTTGCATAAGTCGATGTCCGACAAGGACTTCGTGAGCTATCTGCAAGCCAATCGCGACGCCGTATTCTCGACGCTCTCGCCGCGATTTCGCCAATTGGTGGGATTGCATGCCGACGGCGAGATCTATGACACATACGCAAAAACCTACGCCGGGGATAACGCCGATCAAAAGCGGGTTCTGCTCACTGATCTGCTGCAGAACGCCGCTCCGGACCTGCGCGCCGCCGGCGCCCATATTGTCGCCGATGAACTCAGCAAAGGGCCGCTGTTTGATGCGAAAATCATGACGATGTTTCGACCCATGATCGGTGACCCGGCCACCGAGGTGCGGTATTGGGTGGCCATCGCCCTGGACTCGGACACGGCATCCTTTGATGTGTTACTAGCCCAGCTTGACGTGGAAACTGACGATGTCGTCAAGGGTCTTATCGCCAGAGCCATCGCCCCCATAGGCAATCTTCGGGCGGTGCAACCGCTGGACAGTCTTCTGGCCGACCGCTCCTATCAAGTCGCCAGAGACGCCGCATTGGCGCTGGCCGTGTTGGGGCCAACGTTGAGCAAGGACGATCAGGCACTGGCGCGGAAGGTGTCGCTGGACCTGGTGAATCGAGTATCTCAGGCGAATGGCCCCGGCACCGAAAGTCTCCGCAGCGCCTTGGTCACGGCTTTGGCCGCCATGCAGGGACACGGGGCCGAACCCCTTCCCGAGGTGCTGGAGCTGTTTCATCGACTCCTCAACATTCAGGAGCCGATCAACGTGCGGCTCTACGCGATTCGGGGCATCGGCAACATCGGCCGCGACAACACCGCCGACTGGATCGTGCAGTTTCTCAACCCCACAAACGACGGGGCCATCCGACTGGAGACGGCCGCCGCGATGGGCAAGCTGAGCGTTCCCGACCTGTACCAGAAGCTCGTGGACGTCATTGAGAACGATACGGATTCGACCGTGCGCGACAAGGCATGGGTGTCACTGCAGAGCTGGATCAGCATCATGACGCTGCAGCAGTTGGAGAAATGCGCGACGGCATTGGCAAACGATCCGGAGAAGCAGTTGTTTGTCTACGAGGCCTTGGTTGCGCTGCTGGAGAAATCCCCGCCGAGCGATGCTCTGGCGGAATTTCGCCAGCAAATCGGCGACCTGCAAGAGAAACTCAAGAGGCCGGCCGAGGCGGCCGAATCGTACGATAAGGCGTTTGCCTACTGGCTATCCAACGGCGGCCACCAGGCAACGATCTCGACGCTGACCCATTCCAAGATGGGCGCTCTTCTCGAATCCGCCCAGTATTCCGCTGCTGCCAGCTTCGCTGCCGATGTGATCAAGAATCGGCCAGCGGACATCCGCGATGTATGCGCGCAATTGGCCACCGAGGCCGAGGTCCTGGCAGCCACGAATCCTGCTGCCTGCCGCGAATTGGTTGACGCCGCCCAGAAGATGGATCCTCACCTTCCCGAGCCATACGGCGGCCGCATAGCCGATGTCCGTAAGAAACTGGCGCAACCTGCTACGATACCTGCCACAGCTCCCGCCACGCAGGAATAAAATTGGCGCCGGGCGGCAATCGCTTGGCGGTGCCGATCAACAGCCTGCAAATTTCCGGGAAACTCCTGTGAGCGTATTTGCGTAGTGCTACGATACGGATCATGGGAACTCTGGCGGCGGATGTGCAGGGAGCGGCGTTGCTGGGAGAGGCGATTGCCGCCGTGCGCGATCTGTACGGCCGCATCGGTGCAGAGATCGAGGAGCGAAGGCCGGTCTGCGTCATTTCCGGGCGATGCTGTCGTTTCGAGGAATGGGGCCATCGGCTGTATGTGACGACACTGGAACTGGCCGCGTTTTGGGCGACGGGACCGACGGCGTCACCGCCGGGCTGGAGCGGCGCGGGTTGCCCGTTTCAGGTCGGGAAACTCTGCGGGGTTCATGACCGCCGGCCGATGGGTTGCCGGCTGTTCTTTTGCGATTCCACGGCAGCGCAGTGGCAGCGGGACAGCTACGAGCGATTTCACGGGGAACTGAAGCAACTGCACGCGAAATTTGGCGTGCCGTATCATTATGTTGAATGGCGGACGGCTCTGGCGGAGTTGTAACCAGACGGAAGCTTTGACAACCACGCGCCAGCGGTGTTACATTCGGGGCTGCGGTTGGTTGTCGGCTTGTGGTTTGAGCGAGGATGACCCCATCATGAAGAAGACGTTAACGCTGGCGGGTATCGCGGTACTGTGCTTGTTGGCAAAGGGGTGTGCCACGCCCGGATTGACTGGCCAGGAGCGGGCCGACGTGATTGTACGCGGCATGGGATACGACATGGAGCAGACCAACGACGATATTGATGACATCCTGATGCTGCGGCCGATCGGGCACCTGACGATATGGGATCTGCAATAGGCCGTCCCCCGGCAAACTTGAACGGACCGACCCTTGCCGCGCTGGCAGGATCGGTCCGTGTGTTTATTAGTTCGTGAAAGCGATGCGCGGCGGAATCGCGGGTATCTGGCGTGCCGCCCCGCAGTCAGCTTACCAGACGGAGCTTGGCGTCGTTTCGCAGCAAGGGTGCCATGGCCCGCCGTTTGCGGTCGGCTTCCTGCAAGTGTTCGAGATATTGCTGCAGGGCATCGTCGTCGAATTGAATGAGAAATTCCGGGGCCACCGTCGTGTTATAGCGGCGAATGTCCTCGATCAGTTGACGTTTGTTGTACATGAGCGTACTACTTTCTCCGGCAGGGAAAACAGTGGCGACCAGTACGTAGCCATCGGACGGCTCGCCGCGGAAACTTGAGCGTATCGGCCGTGGTGCCCAGCAACACAGATTCCAAGCCGGTTCCCGTCTTGCCGCATCAGGCGGCGCCAACCCCCGATGCGGGCATAGATCCGGTGACCGGCCTGCACCGCATGTCGTACATCGCCGGGTTGGGTTCGCAGGATTATGTGTCGATCAACTTGCCGGCGGTGGCGGCGGCGATTCTGGGTGTGGCCAGTTGCCTTTCGCTGATATGGGGATGGATGATACTGGTTCCGATCGCGGGGATGGCATTCGGCGTGACGGCGATTGTTCAGGTCCGACGAAGCAACGGAACCCAGACCGGTACGCGGGCCGCGTGGATCGGCGTGGCGCTCTCGGCCCTGTTCGCGCTGATTACCGGCGGCCAAAGAGTGATGGAAATGCGGCAGCTTTCCATCGAGGGGCAGAAGATCTCCGCGCTCTGCCAGGAATGGGGGCGGGATATCGCCGCCCGCCAGTTCGACAAGGCCTATGGTCTGTACAGCAACCGCTTCACCGACAGCGTTTCGCTGCAGGATTTCAGGTCGCAAATGGAGCAGGTGCAGGGAGATCAATACACCGGCCCGGTCGTGAGTGCCGCCTGGAACGGTCTGGCCCAGTTCGATTCCGAAACCAACAGCGGCGTGATCACGGCATCGGGCATGGTTCTGGTTACCTACCAGAAGGTTGCCTATCCGGCGCGATGGGCCACCTACTTCCGGCGCGTAAACGGCCAATGGAAGATTGATAGCATGCCCGATGTGTTCACTGAGCAAAAGAAGCCACGATAACACCACGGGTCGATCACGCATTCCTGGCGCGCTCGCCATCGCCGCATCCCGTGCCGCCGCGGTCCCTTTGCCTTCCTCTTCTCGCAAAATGCGCGCCGCAATCAAGCTGCGGTCGTTAGGCGTCCGATAACAATTCAATGAGTCCAAAGCGGGCGACCGGCTCATACGCCGGGGATGTCCAGCCGATAGGCCCGATGGCGGCCAACGGTCTGCCAACGGTGGATACACGGCATGATGAAAAATAATTTGACAATCTGGACGCACGGCGCCCTGTGCGGTCTGGCAGGACTGGCGCTGGTGGGAGGATGCGGATCGTCAACCGACCCCTCGGCCTGGCGCACATCACCCGATCCCAGCCCCGGCCTTGTCGCTCCCCAACGACCCACCGAACCAACCTTCGTTGCCGACACGGACCCGCCGCGCAAACCGCCGGCCGTCAATGTCTTTGGCGAGCTTGACGGCTCGCCACGACCCGCCGCTCCCGCCGCCGGCACCGCCAATTTCCAGAAACAGTCCTTCCTCGACGAAGGTTACGACGGGGATGTCTGCGTGGATCCGACCGGCCGCTGCATGGTTTTCGCCAGCACGCGCGACAGCCTGCACGCCAACCTCTATCTGCAGCGCGTGGACGGCCTGTCGGTCACTCAGCTCACCAACGATCAGTCGGATCATGCGTTCCCCGTCTTCAGCCCCGACGGCAGGAAGATCGCCTTCTCCTCGACGCGGGGGGGCAATTGGAATCTCTATCTCATGGATGCCGACGGCCGCAACGTCGTGCAAATCACCAACGGCGCCGCCCAGGACATGCACCCCAGCTTCAGCCCCGACGGAACCAAGCTGGTGTACTGCACGCTTGGCGGACGCAGTGGACAATGGGAAATCTGGACGATCGACCTGGTCAGCGGCACCCGCAAGATGATTGGCTTCGGACTGTTCCCAAGCTGGTCGCCGCGTCGCGATATGGATGTGATCGCGTTCCAACGGGCCCGCCAGCGCGGCAGCCGGTGGTTCAGCCTCTGGACCATGACCCTCGTCGATGGCGAGGCGCGGCAGGTGACCGAGATCGCCGTCAGTTCCAACGCGGCGATCGTGTCGCCCGCCTGGAGCCCTGACGGCTCGCGCATCGCCTTCGCCACCATCGTCGAACCGCAGCGAGCCGACGCCACCACGCACCCGATTGGTCAGCAGGATATCTGGACGATCAACGCCGACGGCACCGAACGCCACCGTCTCACCGACGGCAACGGCAGCAACCTTACGCCCTTCTGGGCCGCGGACAACCGCGTTTATTTTATCAGCGACCGCGACGGGCCGGAATCCATTTGGTCCGTGCGCGCCGACGGGCCCTCGCCCAGTCAGGTTACGGCTCGAGCGAACAATAAGGCTCCGGATCCGACAAGTCCGTCAGCGGCGAGTCCGACAGGAACTGGCGCCGCGGGATCGAATTCACCGGCTCCACCGAGCGGATCGCCGGTCATGTTGCCATCGAATAGGGCCGATGACGCTGTCGGCCAGACTGATCTGCGGTCAATAGGAAACTGAGGCGTCGATCGAGGCCCGGGGTCATGGAGACCAAAGTGCATTCAAGGATGAACCGATGCAATCCAGACGCTGGTTGAACATCGCGATGTCGATCGCAGCCATGATGGCTGTCGTCGGTTGCAACTCGACGCCGCCACCGCGGCCGTATGGCGTGGAAAGCGAGCTCGCCTTGCCGGCCAGCCGGCACGGCGTATGGGCCGTGGCGCCAACGATCAATCTCAGCGGGCAGAGGCCGGTTGATCCTCTTTTGGAATCGGACCTGGTCTACAGCCAGCTTCAGGCGGTGCGTGGTCTGACGGTGATCCCGGTGAACCGGGTCGTCGAGGTCTATCTGGCGCTGCGAATCGACAAGGTGCAGTCGCAGGATCAGGCCAACCTGGTGTGCGATCTGCTGGGCTGCGACGGATTGGTTGTGCCGACCGTTACGGTATTCGACCCGTACGATCCGCCCAAGCTCGGCGCGGCGCTGCAGTTGTTCATGAAACCGGGCGCCTATACGCGGCCGGTGGGTTTGGACGCTCACGACCTGACCCATCAGGCGGCCGGCAGTTCGGCCGATGCGATCCCCACCGCCAGCGGGCTGGTGCAGTCGGTCGGCATCTACGACGCGGCCAACGGTTCGGTCCGACAGGCGGTCTTGTCGTTCGCCAACGGGCGTTACGATCCGGCCGGTCCGTACGGGTCGCGGGAATATATTGTGAGCATGGACGGATTCAGCGGATTCGTCTACCACGAGTTGATCGGGCAGTTGCTCGCCTCGCCGCAATTGAGCGGGGCGTGAAGCGCCAACAGTCGATCCAACAGGCGCGATGAGCCACGAAAAGTGCTGACGGCCGATAATACATGGAGTTGTGAGTCCCATGCCGGTGATGAAGACAATCAGCCTGATGAAGGGGCGGCGGCAATTCTGCTTTCGCTACGAGGTCGGATACGAAGCGATGGTGCTGGAATCGCTCGTGGACCTGGTGCATCGACCCGAAATGGGATTCGACTGGTTCGATGCCGCCGTCATGTCCCATCAACTTGGTCAGCATTTGGCAAAAGAACTGAAGGCACTTTTGCCGAAAGAAGCAGCATGAGAGTTATCGGATAAGACGCAGTACGGCCGAAGGAGTCCCCCCAACGGCCGGGTTATGCGTCCCCATGCGATGGACTCCCGCTGTTCCACCCACAGTCTTCGCCGACCGTGAGGCGCCGAAGCATCCGCATTGGGCGGACGATTCGGCTTCGCGGGATACAAAAATGTGAGACGAGGATCGTCTTGCATCGGGCCGCACGCTCCCCGCCGGCCGTGTGGCGATCATTTCGGACTCGTGTCACCAAGACCGGTCATTATGAACACGGACAGCGTATCTCCCGTCCCAGCCGCGGCGGAAATCTCCCAGCCGGCCAATTTCAATTCCTTCGCCCAGGTCGGTCTGGCCATTGCCGCCAGGCCCGACGCTCCCCCGGAGAAAGTCTTTTCTCCCCTGGTGCGGCAATTCCTGGACTATCTCCAACTGGAGAAGCACTTCAGCGATTACACCGTCAAGAGCTACGGAACCGATCTCATTCAGTTCGGCCAGTTCCTGATGGGCGAGATCGGGCAGACGCCCGATGTCCCGCCGCTGCAAGTGCCCGGCGGCTCGCTCGACGAAAAGCACCTCCAGTGCGATGCAGTCGCGGTGCGGCAGTTCCTGAATTTCCTGTATGGCCGGAACTACACCAAGAGCACCACCGCCCGCAAACTGGCGACGCTGCGCAGCTTCTACAAGTTCCTGATCCGCCGCGGACATATCGCGCTGAGCCCCCTGGCGCAGATTCGCACGCCCAAGCAGGACAAACGCCTGCCGCGATGCCTCGATCTGGAACAGGTGCAGAAGCTCCTGGAAGCCCCCGGCGACGCCGATCTCCTCTCGGCCCGCGACAAGGCCATGCTCGAAGTCCTCTACAGCAGCGGCATTCGCGTCAGCGAACTGGTTGCCCTCGAGATGGCCGACCTCGATCTGGCCGAAGGCGTCCTCCGCGTCCGCGGCAAGGGCCGTAAGGAACGCCTCACGCCCATCGGCAGCCAGGCCATCAAGGCCATCCAGCGCTATTTCGAGATTCGCAGCACCGATCCTCGTACAGCCGGCCTGCCCACCACGCGCGTCTTCCTCAACAAACACGGCCAGTCGCTCAGTACGCGCTCGGTCCGCCGCAAGCTCGACAAATACCTCGAAGCCGCCGGCCTCGATCCCGGCATCAGCCCGCACACCCTTCGCCACAGCTTCGCGACGCACCTGCTGAACAACGGCGCCGACCTGCGCAGCGTGCAGGAACTGCTCGGCCACCAAAGCCTCAGCACCACGCAGATCTACACGCACCTGACCACCGCTCGCGTCAAGGAAGCCTACGATCAGGCCCACCCCCGAGCCGGCGAGCCCAACATTCCGCTCCCGACACAGAGTGTTCCGACCTATTTCCCCGCCAAGGCGGTGTGAAGCCCAGGCGTCATCTTGAAGAACCCCACAGCCCCGGCCAGACGACCGGGGCTGTTTTCTTGCACGGGGCCCAAACTTCACAATACGCGAAGAATTGGGTTGCTTTTCTTGTCATCATTTCATACGCTGTAACCGTGAATGTCATAAGCCGAAGGAGGCTTCGGCAGTTCTACGACGCCAAGCCAGAGCGCCGGCAGCATGCGGGTGCTTTTGAAGATTGGTTTAGGCTGGCCCGAAAGGCCCGCTGGCGGACGTTTCAGGATGCCAGGAGCCTGTTCGGACAATCGGACATTGCGAAAGACACGGCCAGCCGAAGAACCGCGACGATTTTCGATATCGGCGGAAACAAATATCGAATTGTCACGTTGATCGATTACGCGCGGCAGACGGTGCTCATTGCGCATGTGATGGACCACAAAGAGTACGACAAGGGACTCTGGAAATACGAGATCTAAATAAGTGACGCGATGACAATCAAGACAAAGACCAACACGCTTCGGCCAGACCCGTATATGGATTTGATCGCTCGTTTCCCGCTTCGGCCTGTCAAGAACGATGCCGAGCACGAGCAGGCCGTTGAGATCATTGCGAACCTGATCGGGCGCAAACTCGACACTGGAAGCAGCGACTACCTCGACACCCTGATCCTGCTTGTTAACAAGTACGAGGACGAGAATCACACGCCGCACGGTACGCACATGTCGCCGCAACAGGGTCTCGAGGCGATCATGAACCTCAACAATCTTTCGCAGGCGCAGATCGGCAGGATCATCGGCAGCGAGTCGGCCGTATCTATGTTCCTCAAGGGTCAACGCGGTCTTTCCAAGTCGCACATCAAGGCTCTGGTCGAGCGCTTTGGGGTTGACGCGAGCCTGTTCCTCTAGCTCTCCACCCGGTCCAGCAGATACACCGCCATCGGGCCGAAGAGGAAGATCGGCATCCACGCCATAAGGGCCGGCCACAAATCCGCCATGGCCGGGTTCGACGTCATCGGCGTGGCCGCCAGTTGGTAGGCGATGAAGGTGAACGCCAGGGCGATGGCCGTCAGTGCCAGGCACGACAGGGCCGAGCGTTTCAGTTCGGTGGGATTGCGGCAGAGAATCGTCGCCACGCCCAGCAGGAGCATGATGCAGTTGTCCAGCGGCTGCGTGAAGCGCATGTGCTTGATCCGCAGCAATGCCGCCGTGCCGTAGCTTTGCGGTTCATTCAAGAGTTGGTTGATGCGGCTGGTGGCCATGTATTGCACATATTGCCCGCCGCGGTAGAGATTGATCTCATCGGGCGTGATGTTGCTCTTGTAGGCGGCGCACGGCTGCGGCGGCGGGGGCAGTTGATCCGGGTTTGCCGGGCTGATCACCAGTTTTCCGTCGATCAAATCCCATTGCCCGGCGGCCTCGTTCCAATGAGCCTCGCTGGCCGTGATCTGCTGCGCGGCCGGCGGACGCTGGATGATCGTTACATAGAGCATCGACGCGGGCACGGTCGCGGTAGCGGGCGTATACCGGGCGGCATTGAGCAGCCGTTTCTGATCGTCCATGATGGCGGGGATCGGAAAACTCCGGGCCGTCGGCATGTGCATCTGCTCGTGGTTGCGCATCAGCTTGGGGGCAATCAGCGGGATGAGCAGTTCCTGATCCGCCACCAGCAGTCCGTTGACGAAGATGCCGCAGAAAACGATCGGCAGCGCCACGCGCAGCAGCGGCATCCCCGATGCCAGCAGCGCCGTCAGCTCGTTGAACCGGATCAGGCGCATCAGCGTGAAGGCCGCCGCCACCACCGCGATCACGCCGCCGAGCTGAGCATAGATGAAAAACGACTGGTAGAAATAATAATTGGCGATGTCCGCGATGATCGTGGCGGCGGAGAGCGCTCCGGCGGCCTGGCCGGATTCGCTCGGCATCAGCTCGTCGAAGTTGAACACCATGTCCAGAGTGATATACAGTCCGATCAGCACCAGAAAGCTGATGAGATAGTTTCGCACAAACGTCAGCAGGACATAGCGGTCGATGATTTTCATGGCCCAGCCCCCCGCGTGGCGGTGGTCGTCGGCGGCTTAGGCCCTTTTTGCGCGACCAGGGCGCCTCGGTCGCGAATCAAATACCCATCGCGCTCCACCCGGAGATCGATTCCCATCCGCGGATACTGATCGAACCCGGCGCCAACAATCTCCGGCGGTGATTGCACGTTCGGATTGGCTCCGACATAGACCAGGCGCGTGATGCGCGGGCTCGCCAGATCCGGCCGGTTGGGGAAATCATCGCTGGCCGTCGCCCGATCCGAACCGGTGACAAACGTGTCCGGCTGGCCGGTCATATAGAACGATAATTCCGCCGCCGTCTCATACATCGAACAAAACACCGGATCGCCCTGGCTGATCCCTTCCACCTGCCGCGCCATCTCGCGCCAGCCGAACAGTTCGGTGAATTTGCGAGTAACTTTCCATCTCGGCGGCGTGGCGATCAGGGCCAGGTCGGGAATCTGAATTGCCGCCGCCATGCACCCCGCGACGATCATGCCGCGCCGCAGCCAGAGTCCGCGCCCCCCGCGCCAATCCACAAACGCCTGGCGGACGATCAGCGGCATCATCGGAATACAAGCAAAGGCCGGCCAGTTGATCTCGCCGCGACGCCGGATCGACATCAGAAAGAAAAACGCCAGCGGCAGCGCCGCCGTCCAGACCAGCATCTGCCAGGGCAATGTGAGCGACCTGTACCGCCGCACGCTTCTCACCAGCGCCAGCAGCAGCAGTGCGAAGAACACCGGCGTCACCACCAGCATCTGCCCACCGACATATTGCGCCACGTTCAGGCAGTAATCCTTCAAATCAAGCGGCCGGATGTTCGTGCTTCCGTGATGCCATTGGAACCGCATCGACTTGAACTGGTGCGTGGCGTTCCACAGCAGATTGGGCGCGAACACCAGTAGTGCCAGGACGCAGGCGAACAACGGGCCGGGCGACAGGAGCATGCGCCGGCCTCGCGGCGAACAGAGCATCGCCATTCCGATCGCCGCGCCCGTGACGATGGCCGTGTATTTCGATTCCAGCGACAGGCCGCCGAACAATCCCGTTGCCAGCCACCACCGGATCGACCCGCCCGGGCCAGGTGCCTTGGCGCCATCGTCACCCGATCGGCTGGCTCGCAGCGCGCACGCCAATGTCGCGGTCTGAAAGAAAATCGCCGGCGTGTCGGGCGTGACCATCGCCGCCAGCACGCTGATCAGCGGCATCAGAGCCAATGCCAGTCCGGCCACTGCGGCCTCGCGGCGGCTCAATCCCGCCTGCCGCGCCAGCACCGGCGCCAGCAGCGCCGTTCCCACCGCCAGCACGATGGTCCCCAGCCGAACGCCCAGTTCCGTGTTTCCGGCGATCCGTGTTCCCAGTCGGACCAGCAGCGCCACCATCGCCGGATGATCCAGGTATCCCGCCGCCAGGTGTCGCGACCATGTCCAATAGTACGCTTCATCCGGAACCAGTTCATACACCGCGCCCCACACCAGCCGTGTCACCAGCACCGCCGCCAGCGCAATGATGAATCCCCGCCGGGCGCGGAAATATCCGGCCGCATCATCATCGGCGCGGTCCGCCGCCGTGTTCCCCTTGCCCGAGAGATTGTCCACTTCGTCCGCTGTCATGCAGCTTCAGACAGAACCTAAGTCCGGCTCAGTTTCCAGCTCAGCACCGCCGCCAGCGCCAGCACCATCGCGTTGCCGCTCCAGATCAGCGCGATTCCCATGTGCAGCGGATCGCGGAAATGGGGGACCAGCACGTTATCCGGCAGATGCCCGGCCGCCTGCGCGCCGCCCACGATGAGCGTGATCGTCATCAGCGCCGGCAGAAAACTCACCGCAAAAGCGTTGAGGAAGTTCCCGCTTTGAAACATCAACCCCAGTGCCGTGCCGACCACCACCAGGATCAGGCAACTGACGGCGAAACTCGCCCGGCTGTGCAATTCCGCGAGCACGTCGTTGGCCACGCACAACTGCTCGCGATTCAGAAAATTCCACTGCAAATCGGTTAGATTCGTCGCGTTGTAATCCTTGAGCGTCCGATTCGCGATCTGGCTCACATCCGGCGGCATGTCGCACACCACCGTCTGGTTGTACGCCGCGCGCGGCGTCGGCTGCGCATCGGCCGGCGTCACCACCACGTCGAACACGTCGATCGTCACCACCATCGTCTTGTTGCTCGGTTGCGGCTCCGCCTCAATGCGCAGCCGATGCCCCAGCGCCCGCACCTCGACGTGGCCGTTGCGCTGACGCACCAACTGCGCCCGCCGTGCATCGGCCGACTCGCCCGAATCGATCACGATCGCATCCTTCTCCATCCCGATTGTGGCGGCGCCCTGGCGGCTGACGACATACGTCTCTCCCAAGGCCAGATCGTCGCCGCCCGTCGTGGTGCGCGATATGGCGCACGACCCGGACGGTCCGTTGAGCTGCGCCATCAGGTCGGCCAGGTATTGACGCCCCTGGTCGCGGACTTTGAAATCATCGACCGCCAGTTTCACCCGCTGGCTTTTGCCGGGATCGACCGCGATGTCGGTGAGATCGCGCACGTCCATGAACTTGACGTTTTCGCGAATCTGCGGAGGGATGTTGATGTTCGCCACTGTTGTTTCCTCGACCCCCACCTGCTCATCCCCGGCAAGATCGTGCGGAAACCGAACCCCGCCGCTTACCTGCACCGCCGCCGTCATGCCCAGTTCCGGCCTTTGCGCGTCGTTCAGCCGTATCCACACCGTCGCCTCGTCGGCCATGTAAATCTCATGCGGAACCTTGAGCTTCGGCCCCGACGGATTCGACGGATCTTCCGGCACCGAGTCGGTCGTCACGATTGTCGGTTCTATGAGCCGGACCGTCTGATTGCCGCCCTCTTCCTGCCCGACCTGCGCCGACGGCGCGTAGATCACCGGGCCGCCCACGCTGAGCCGAAGCTGGTGATCGCGCCCGATCTTGTTGGCCACCAGTTTCGCCACGTTGGAATAGATCACCCGCTCGACTCGCAGCGTCGCCGCCGGCACCACGTAACACAGCAGGAACAGGCTCGACAGCGCGGCCGTCAACCCCAGCACCAGCGCCGGCAGCGCAATGGTGCCGAAACCGATCCCCGCCGCCCGGCAGGCCGTCAACTCGTTATCCGCCGCCAGCCGCCCATACACCATCGTCGTGGCGAACAGCGCCGCGACCGGCAATGAATACGTGCTCATCGCCGGCACGAAATAGGTCAGCATTTTCCCCACTTGCCCGGTATCCAGCCCCTGCTCGGTCAGCGGCCGCAGCAACCCGCCGAAGCTCATGATTCCCGCCAGCGCCAGCGTGGTCAGCACGAACACGCGCAGCAGATCGCGGAACAGATACCAGAAGAGAGTTCGACTCATCGGCGGGTCGGTCCGGTGACGAGCCTCCCCAACAAGATGCGCCGCACACAAAAAGGCGGCAGCGGAATCAACGCGGATAACATCACAACCCGCATGCTACCGGTCGTGCGGCGGCAGTTCAAACCTCGCGCGCAATCCGAACCCGATCCGTTCACTATGCGAGAGTGATATTCCCCGGCGGGATCGTGCCGCTTTCAATGATGTAATTGTCGCTGGGGCCATAGATGAGACTGTCATTCGTGGCCGCACCGGCAAAGAGCTGGTCGGCCGTTCCGTTGACGGCGTAGAACGAGTTGTTGCCCTGCCCGCCGTAGAACTGGTTGGTTCCGGCCCCGCCGTTGAGCGAATCATCGCCCAGTCCGCCACGCATGGTGTCGTTGCCCAGGCTGCCGAAGAGGGTGTCGTTGCCCTTGCCGCCGGCCAGAACATCGTCACCCTGGCCGCCTTTAATGGAGTCGTCGCCGGGACCGCCGGCGATGGAGTCATTGCCGGCCCCGCCGCCGAGCGTGTCGTTGCCCGGTCCGCCCATGATGGTGTCATCGCCGGGCCCGCCCTGAACGCTGACGCCGAGGGTTGCGGGCATGCTCGATTCGACGGTGACGGAGTCATTACCCGCACCGGCTTCCACGTCAATAAGAGTGACTGATGAGAGCGTGAACGGCTGCGAGGTAACTCCATTGAGTGTGGCGGTGACATTGCCGCTGCCATCGGCTTGCAACGTGATTACGTCATTGCCGCTGGTTCCCTCGACGAGAAGGTCGCCGCTGGTCAGCGTGGCGAAGGAGCTTTGCTGGACTTGGCCGATGTTGAATGACGTGGATGTCGCGCTGGTCAGCGAGCCGTCGGTGGCCTTGAGCGTATAGGTGCCGGTTGTGTTGAGGTAGAGGCCGGTGAACGTGGCGACGCCGTTGACGACGCCGGCGCTGGCCGTGCCGGCGGGCGGGCCGCTGGCGATGGTCAGAACCACGGTGCTGGAGCTATCCGATGTGACCAAGTTGCCGCTGGAGTCTTCGACATCGACAGTGACAGATGGAGTGATCGGCGCGCCCGAGGCCGTGTTTTCGGGCTCCTGAATGAATGCCAGTTTCGCCGCCGGGCCGGCCGCATTACTGATGAGAAACGGGTTCGATGTGGCGGTGGTCAGCGCGCCGTCGGTAGCCAGAAACTTATACGTGCCGGCCGTGTTGAGATAGACGCCGCTGAACGTCGCCACGCCGTTGACCACGCCCGCCGACGCGGTGCCGGCCGGCGGTCCACTGGCGATGCTCAACACCACGGTCGAGGAATTGTCCGATGTGATCAGATTGCCGTTGGAATCCTCGACGTCGACAGTGATGGCCGGAGTAATATCCGCGCCGGCCAGCGCGTTCTCGGGTTGCTGGATGAAGGCCAGTTTTGCCGCCGGGCCCGCTGACTGGGTAATCATGAATGAGTTTGAGGTGGCGGTACTCAGTGAGCCGTCCGATGCGGTGAGCGTGTAATTGCCGGCCGGGCTGAGTGTGATATTGCTGAAAGTCGCAACGCCATTGACGGCGGCAACGGCGGTCGTGCCGCCGAGAGTTGCGCCCGATGGTCCGCTGGTGATGCTGAGTGTGACGGTGGAAGTGTCCAGATCGGCGACAGTGCCGTTGGCGCCTTCAACCGAGACGGTGATGGCCGGGGAGATGGCTGTGCCAGTGGATGCATTGCCGGGTTGCTGGGTGAAAGCCACCTTGGCCGGGATGACCGGGCTGAGCTCGAAGACCGTGCCGTCGCCGCCTGTTCCGCCGGTGGAGGTCGTCCCGTAGAAATTGCCGGAGCTGTCGACGATCAGGCTGGATTGGGAATACCCGCCGTCGTTGAAACCGGTGAAGGCATAGAGAGTCGTTAGGTTGTGCGTACCGGCGGCGATTTCGAAAACGGTGCCGGCTCCGACAACGCCAAGGCTACTTCTGACCGATTGATCTCCACCGACTTCCGTTGTTCCATAGATGTTGCCCGAGGAGTCGACGTACACCCCGTTGGTTGGGTTTGACCCATTGATGCTGTTGAACGTTACCAGAGTCGTGACGGTGTTCGATCCGGCCGCAACCTCGAAGACTGTGCCGTCGTTAGCCGTCCCGTCCTCGCCGGTGACGCCGAAAAGATCGCCGTTGTGGTCGACGGCCAGATTGCCGACGGGACCGCTGCCGTCGGTGCCGTTGAAAGTCGCGACTGTCGAGAAGGCGTGCGAACCGCTGGCCAATTCGAAGATGCTGCCGTTTTGGCTGGGACCGCCGACCAGCGCAGAGCCATACAGATTGCCCAAAGAGTCGGCGACGAGGCCCGCGGTCGGGCCGCCGTGGTTGGTTGGGAATGACGTCAAAACCGTGTATTGGCCTCCGGCCGGGATTTCGTAGATGACGCCGCCATTACTGAAGAGCGAGAGCGGGGCCGTGCCGTACAGGTTGCCGCTGGAGTCCATATACAGGCTGCCCGCCGGGTTGCCCGCATCGGTCGTGCCGTTAAAGTTGTACAAGGTCGTCGGGGTGTTCGACCCGGCCGCGACTTTGAACACCGTGCCATCGTGATCGCCAATGCCGTCATCTCCCAAACCGCCGACGTCGGTTGTGCCATAGAGGTTGCCGTTTCCGTCGAGGATCAGGCTGGCCTGCGGCTCGGCACCGTCGGTGAAATTGAAGTCGACAAGAGTGGACAGGGTGCGCGTTCCGGCCGCGACTTCAAACACGGTGCCCCCGGCGCCGCTGTCGCCGGTGCCGCCGGTTTGCGTCGTGCCGTAGAGGTTGCCGGAACTGTCGGCCACGAGACCGGCGACGGGTTGCGCCCCGTTTGTGCCGTTGAAATTTGCCAGCGTGGTAAGGGCATAGCTGGTCGACAGCAGCACGCGCTGTTCGAGCGACTCAATCGCCGCGGCAACGGCCCGCGCGCGGCGGCGCGGGATGTGTATATTTGTTCTTCTGGATGCGGTGATTCTTGAACTCAACAAGCCAACTACGCGAAGATTCGTCACGCTGAACTCCTTGGAATTCGGATCGAGTAAACTTTGCCGTTGCCAATTGCGCGTATACCGCCACTCGCCCTGCACTGCCCAACCGCTTGGCGGTTCTCTTCAACATCCGGAATCAGGCCGTGCAACCTGACCTGAGACGGCGATCCTATTGAGCGATTTACTTCGGAGTCAAACATCTTCTTTGGATTTCCGAGTTGTGATCGTGCAGCCGTTCTCGGTAGGATCATTCGCTCGCATGGATGCCGTGAGCGCGAAAATCAATCTTCGAGAAACTCTGGACAGCCGGGCGAGCGGCGCGCAGGCCGGCGGGCGCGCGCTGCTGACGACCCGTCTGGGCGACCTCCTCGAACGCCGCTGGCGATGGCCGGCGGGGATCATGGCGGCCATTTATCTGCTCACGTTCAACGGCCAGTGGCGGCCGGAGCCGGATAGCGCGCTCTACCTCTGCGTTGCCCGCAACCTCGCCGAGGGGCGCGGGTACACGTATCACGGCTCGATCGAGACTCTGGCATATCCCGGCCTGCCCCTTCTGCTGGCCGGCACATTCAAGATCTTCGGAACCGGCACTCTCTGGCCCGCCAATCTCATGATGCTGGTGCTGGGAATGATCGCTCTGGCGCTGACGTATCGGCTGATGAATCTCTTCGCCGGGCGGCGCACGGCGATCATCGTCACGCTCGGCATGGCGGCCACGAAGCTCTTCTTCCGCTATTGCTTCGAGATCATGACCGACATGCCGTTTCTTACCGGAGTCCTGGCTGTCCTGTGCGGATTTGAGGCTCTTTTTGGCCCGCAAAGCTCCCTGGCGCCGGTATCGCCCGCAACCCTGCCTGCGCATCGCGGCCGATGGTACGACTGGGCGCTGATCATCATCGGCATGGCCGATGTCGTGACCATGCGTCCGACGATGCTGGCGTTCGTGCCCGTCGTGATTCTCGTCGCGCTCGTCACCGCCTGGCGGCGCGGCTTTGCCTGGCGCGTCGCTGGCGTTGTCGGCCTGCTGCTGGCCAGCGTCGCCGTCTTCTATATCCTCGACCCCCGCCGCGCCGCCGGCAGCCAGTTGGATGTCTACGAACAATCCGTCCTCAGCCAGTTTCGCAATCCGCGCCTCGAGCTGCTCGTCATCTGGCAGAACCTCCTGGACATGCTCAATATCCACCTGGCCGCCGCGATGTTCGGCCAGCATCTCTTTTGGGTGAGCATTCCGGCCACCATCGCGATCCTGGGCGTGGGCATGAGCCTGGTTATCCAGCGGCCACTGTGGGGATTGTGGGTTGCATCGACCGTCGGCGTGATGCTGCTGGTTCTGCCGCACGATCGTTATGTGCTGGCGGTGCTGCCGCTGCTGGAATATGCCTGGTGGCTGATCGTGTGCTGGCTGAATCGCAAGCTGCCTTCGCCGTGGGGAAATCCCGTCGCCGCGGTTCTGTTGCTGTGGCAATTGGTGTTCAACCTGATGCCGATCGGCGGCTACGTGATCGAGCAGCGGACGCTTCCCTACCTCGATCAAAGGCACCTGGATCAGTACAAGGCTCTGGCCAAATTCGGGCATCTGGTGCATGACGAGTTCCTGCGTCGCGGCTACCTCGGCGGCGTTGGTCTTGCGGACATGGGCCGCTTGATCCGCGATAAGGTGCCCGCCGATGCGTGGGTTCTTGCCCCCACGAAGACCGCACGCGAGCTGTCGTGGTATTCCGCCCGGCGCGTCGTCGAGCAGACCGACATACCGTCCATCGATTTGTCCAAACAAGACCTCTATCTGATGGTGGACCCCGATGACGTGATGTCCAAAGCGTGGGAGCTGCAAACGGCCGCCGCCAACCATTTCACCGTTCTTCCCGCCGCCGATGATGCCAGGATCGAACGTCCGGCGCCCGATCACCCGCTTCGCCTGCGCCACTGCGTCCTGACGCCGCCGGGCGGATGAGCGACGTTCGATATTTCCTAACGCAAAGTAGCGCGACCGCTTCGGCGGGCGTATAGAATGTCCTGTCGGTGTCAGACAGGGCCCTGAACCAGGAGTTGCCATGATCGCCAATAAGGAGCCGACGATCGGGCGTTTTTCCGTCGAATTGGAGTTGACCAACAACAAGGACATTTATCGCGCCGAGGACGGGCATCTCCGGCCGGAGCAGGTTCGCCATGCCCGGGTTCGCGGAGTTGTCGACAGCGGTGCCTCGCGTCTGGTCATTCCGGCATCCATCGCACGGCAACTCGGCTTGGAAACCACCGGCCGTGCCACCGTCCGCTACGCCGATGGCCACACCGCCGATCGAGACATCGTCAGTGACTTGCGTCTCGCCTACGGCGGCCGCCAAAGTACATTCAACGCCATCGTCGAGCCCGACCGCGAATCTGTCTTGATCGGCGCGATTGTCCTGGAAGACCTCGATTTTCTGATCGACTGCCTCGGCCAGCGCCTTGTCCCCCGCGATCCCAAACAGATCATCTCGGAGGCAGAATAATCACTCCGCCGCGCCGACTTCAAAACGCGGATCGTCCACCGCATTGGCCGTATCCGGTCCCGCCGACATCGCCATCCCCGCCGTCCACAGTCCCGCCAAGATCATGATGGCGCCCGCCAGCGCATACGGCCCCGTGATCGCGTGCGTGTAGATAACCCCCGCAATTGCCGGACCGGCCACGCGCGCCAGGCTGCTCATCCCCTGGTTCAATCCGAATACAACCCCTTGCTGCCGCGGATCACTCTTCCTGGAAATCAGCGCATACAAACTCGGCATCTGCAAACTGCGCCCACAGGCGCTGAGCACCGCACCTGGCAGCAGAATCGCCAAGAGCGGCCGGTATCCCACCGCCACCATCGACACCATCCCAAGGGCATAAAAGGCCGCACCCGTAATCGCCAGCGGCCACTCGCCAAACCGCTTGCTCAGCCGTCCGATCAATCCTCCCTGCACGATCACGATGTTCAACCCGATGAACCCGAAATACAGCCCCACACCCAGTTCCTTCCAGCCAAACACGCTCGGCTCGCTGAAATACAGCGCGGAAATGCTCTCCAGCATCGAGAACGCGATCATGCTGATGAACGAGATCAAGACCAACTGCACCACCGTCCTATTGCGCAACACCGGCGCAAACCGCCGTGGATGGAGCCACGCCTCCGCCTCAACCTCTTCATGGACGCGCGCCTCCTTAAGCCGCGTCGCCGTCATCAGCATCGCCGTGAAACTGAACGCCGCCGCCACGAACGCCGGCCAGGCGGGGTTGTAATGTCCCAGCACGCCGCCCAGCGCCGGCCCGGCCGCGAATCCCACCCCGAACGCCGCACCCAGCACTCCCATTCCCCTGGCCCGTTCCGATGGCGCCGTCACGTCGGTGATATACGCCTGCGCCGTCGAAATGTTCCCGCCGCTCAGCCCGTCGATGATCCGCGACAGGTAAATCAGCATGAGCGACGTATGCGGCCGCAGCCCATGCGACGCCGTCACCACTCCCAAAAGCAAATACCCCGCAACACTTCCCAACTGCGAAAACACCAGCACCGGCCGCCGCCCATAGCGGTCGCTGATCGCCCCCAATATCGGCGCCGCCGCAAACTGGCAGATCGAATACAGCGAAAACAGCACCGTCACCTGCAACGGCGTGGCTTGAAAGCTCTTGGCATAAAACGGCAGTAGCGGGATGATGATCCCAAACCCCAGCAGGTCGGTAAACACGATAAAAAAGATGGTCGCCAGCGCCCCCTTCGGCCGCTCGGGCCTCTGGGGCGACTCGTAATCCAACACGTTGCCGCTGGTCATGCCCCTCTTATATGCGCCCCGATCAAACAAATCCAAAGCCGGCGCATTGGCGGAGGCGGCGGTCGGTTGTGCAAGAAAGCCGTTCGCTACTACAATGCGGTGCAACCAGAGGAGTGCTCATGCGGCATGTGTTATCGGCCTTGGTGATCAACGAGCCGGGCGTTTTGGCGAATGTGGCGGGGATGTTCGCGGCCCGGGGGTTCAATATCGATTCGCTGGTGGTCGGGCGAACGGAAGACCCGGTGCGGTCGCGGATGACCATCGTCGTTAACGCCGATGAGAACACGCTCGACCAGGTCCGCAAGCAACTGGCCAAGCTGGTGCCGGTTGTCGAAGTGCGGGATTTCAAGGACACGGCGTATGTCGAGCGCGATCTGGCGCTGGTGACAGTTGCGGCCACAGCGGCCAGCCGCAGTGAAGTCATCGAGATCGTGCAACTCTTCCGCGGCAAGATCGTGGACGTGGCGCCCGAGGCCCTGGTGGTTGAACTGGCCGGGACCGAGGCCAAGATCGAGGCGATGATTGAACTGCTCAAGCCGTACGGAATCCGCGAGTTGGCCCGGACCGGCGTGATCGCGATGATGCGCGGCATGCAGCCGGAAAAGGGCTCGGCGGGTGCTTCCGGCGGCAAGGTGAGGAAGCGAAGTCTGGACGGCCCGGCGTCGCCGGCGCTGCCGCCGTCGTAGGTCTTGACTGACAGCTCACGCAGAGGCGCCAAGGCGCAGAGAATATTGACCGATTGGCGGTCAGCTCGCCGCGTATTCACGTATTGGGCTTGGGCGGATCGTGGGGGACGATGAAATCCGGAGGCGGGAGGGGCAGGTCGTCGGCGATGGTTGTGCCGCGCAGCGTGCGGGCCGGCGGCGGAGGGATCGGACTGGGGCGGGGAAGCGGGCCGTTATCGTTTCCTGGCGCTGATGGGGTCGCGGCCGGGCGGGCGGGCAGAGCGATGGGCGATGGGGCGCCTGGTGATTCATCCGCAATGGCGGCGGTGGCGATGGCTTCGGCTTGGGGGTTGATGGACGGTGCTTCGGGGGGAAGAATCCTGTCGATCAGGATGTCGTAGACGATTTGCCCGTTGCGGACGGTGGCGCCCTGGTTCTCGCGGACGACCTGCTGTGCGCGACGGCCGATGTCGGCGGCCTGCTGTGGCGTTGAGAGCAGGACGGCGACGGCCTGTTCCAGTTCCGCGGCGTCCTTGACGATCAGCATGGCGTCGGCGGCCTTGAAGCAGCGCATCGGCTCGGCGAAATTCCCGGTGTGCGGCCCGACGATCACCGGTTTGCCCAGAGCGGCCGGTTCGATCATGTCGCTGCCGGCCTGGCGCTGGCCGAGATCGACCAGCGATCGGCCGACAAAAACGATCGAGGCCAGCGAATAGAACTTCTTCAGTTCGCCCACGGTGTCGCCAAGGATGACCGGCGGAATGGGCCCGGCGGAGAATCGAGCGGCACGGCTGCGACGGATGACGTAGAACCGATGTTGGACAATAAGTCCGGCGACTTCGTCGAAGCGTTCGGGTTTGCGGGGGACGATGACCAGCCGCAGGCGCGGGAATCGTCCGAGGATGGCACGGTAGCGCTCAAGGATGATCAGTTCTTCGCCGGGACCGGTTGAGCCGCACACCCAGATCGGTTCGTTGAATGGATCGAGTCCGACTTCGCTGGCCAGTTGAAGATCGCCGGGAATGCTGGTGGCGACCGGCGAAGTATCGAATTTCATCGTGCCGGTGATTCGCGTGCGCGATGGGCTGGCGCCCAGCGCCAGAAGACGATCGGCGTAGGATTTCTCCTGGGCGCAGACCGCGGTGAGCCGGCCGAACATCTTGCGCGTGATCGGGCCAAGCCGTCGGTAGCGATTGAAGCTGGTTTCCGTCAGCCGGGCGTTGATGAGCACGACGGGGATTTGGCGCTGCGAGCAAATGCGCATGAAGTTGGGCCAGACTTCCAGTTCCATGAGCGCCACGACATCCGGCCGGACCGCTTCGAGCGTGCGGGTTACTTCCCACGAGAAGTCCAGTGGATAGCGGATGAGCGTGATATCGGATTGCTGGGCATAGAGATCGGTGGCGCGGGCCAGGCCGGTGTCGGTGGTCGAGGAGACGACGAAGTGGATCCCCGGCATGACGACGCGGAGTTTGTCGATGAGGGTTCGGGTGGCGTTGATCTCGCCAAGGCTGACGGCGTGGATCATGATGGTGGGCGCATCGCCATCGCGGCGGGGCTTGTCCTGTAGCGCCGCCGCCACCTTCCGCCGCGCGCTCGGCCGCAGCAGCCAATACGGTGTCGAGCCAATCAGGGCAAAGAGGTAGGCCAGGTCGTACAAATTCATAATTCCAGCAGTTTGGTTGTACCGCCATTGGGCAAGGATGCAAAGTGCAAAAGGACTACCCAACGTCCGAAAATGAGGGCAGGAAGATTCTCACGCAGAGGCGCAGGGGTGCGGAGGTTGTGTCGCGGAGCGGATCAGCCCTCCCATGCTTGCGGCGAACGCGGTTTCGGGCTTAAGGGCCTATCAGCGTCGTCACGCTCGCGCCTTGCTCAAAAGCCGTTGGATCACATTATCGACTGGCTTGGCGCTTGCCTGGCCCGCCTCGAATGCCGCTTCGCGCCGCTTCGCCTCGGCCAGCCATGCCGCGTCAATTTCGGCGCGGTCCGACTCATGAACGCTGAGCAGAAGTTCCTCGGCTAGACTCTCTCTTTCCAGCGGGTCAAGCTTCATCGCCTCCGTCATGACTTGTTCTTTATTCAACGTCATGTCGGCTCCGTCTCTGCAACTGACCTTTCAGACTGTACCCGGCGAAAACGACCGGCGGACCGTCCCTCAAATATCGAAATACATGCAGAACTCGTACGGATGCGGCCGTTGGCGGATCGCATCGATCTCGTTCTCGCGCTTGTATTTTACCCAATAATGGATCACGTCGGCCGTGAATACATCGCCCTTGAGCAGGAAATCGTGATCGTTTTCCAGGTCGCCGACGGCCTCTTCCAGGCTGCCGGGGGCCGAGCCGATCTTTTCGTATTCCTCGGCGGTCAGGTGATAGATGTTCTTGTCCATCGGCTCGCCGGGATCGATCTTGTTCTCGATGCCGTCGATGGCGGCCATGACCATGGCGCTGAAGGCGAGATAGGGATTGCAACTGCTGTCGGGGCAGCGGAACTCGATGCGCTTGGTCTTGGGATTATCGCTGTACATGGGTATGCGAATGGCGGCCGAGCGGTTGCGGCTGCTGTATACCAGATTGACCGGCGCCTCATACCCCGGCACCAGACGCTTGTAGCTGTTGGTGGTCGGATTGCACAAAGCACACAGCGCCCCGGCGTGCTTGAGGATGCCGCCGATCGCGTACAGGCCCATCTCGCTCAGGCCGGAATATTTGTTCCCCGCGAACAGCGGCTTGCCGCCCTTCCACAGGCTGAAATGCACGTGCATCCCCGACCCGTTGTCCTGGAACAGCGGCTTGGGCATGAACGTCACGACCTTCCCATGCCGCGCCGCCACGTTCTTGCAGACATATTTGTACTGCATCACGTTGTCGGCCATCGTGACCAGATCCTGATAGCGCATGTCAATCTCGCACTGCCCGCCGGTGGCCACCTCGTGGTGATGCGCCTCCACCGGGATGCCCAGCTCGATCAGCGTGGCCACCATCTCGCTGCGGATGTTCTGCATGGTGTCCATCGGGGGCGTGGGGAAATATCCCTCCTTGAGACGAACCTTGTATCCCAGATTGCTGGGATCCTCATCGCCGCGCGTCCAGATTCCCTCGCGGCTGCCGACGTAATACTTCCCGAAATTGATCCCCTGATCGTAAAACGCCGTGTCGAAGATGAAGAACTCAAGCTCCGGCCCGAAATAGGCGGTGTCGGCGATTTTGGTCTTTTTCAGAAAAGCGGCCGTCTTGCGGGCCACCGAACGCGGATCGCGGGAGTATTCCTTTTTGGTAATGGGGTCGCGGACGTCGCAGATGATGGAGATGGTCGTATGGGTCATGAACGGATCAATGCGCGCCGTATCCGCCACCGGCACCAGCAGCATGTCCGATTCATTGATCGCCTGCCAGCCGCGGATCGAACTGCCGTCGAACCCGAAGCCGTGATTGAAGCTTTCGGGGGTCAGTTCGCTCATGGGGGCCGTGGTGTGCTGCCACAGGCCGGGGAAATCCATGAACCGCAGGTCGACGAACTGGACCTTCTTTTCCTTGCAGAGCTTAAGAACTTCCGATGCGTTCATGGACAGAACCTCCGAAATACGACAGTTGCGGGCGTCCCGATAGATTACGGTCCACTATAGCGGGCCACGCCGACACGGTCAAAAGCGATCGGGATCGCGTGCGCGACACAATCGGCGGCTGTTGCTTTCTCTCTCACCGCTTGATCGCGCGATAGACGACCGCGATTCCGAACGTCATCGGATGTGCCGTCGCATCCCGGAAACCCGCTGCCCTGAGGGAATCGAGCATGGCCGTGCGCGGCATGAATGTCCCCACCGAGCGCGGGAGATATTTGTACGCTCCGGTGCGGTCGCCACTGATGAGCGTTGCGGTCCGCGGGAGGATCTTGTGAAAATAGAAGTTGTACAGGCTGCGCAGGACAGGATTGGCCGGCAGGGAGAATTCCAGCACGATCACCCGGCCTTGGGGACGCAGAACGCGATGAAACTCGCGCATCGCAATGGCGGGCTCGGCGACGTTGCGAATGCCGAAGGCGATCGAGACCACATCGCAGCAGGCATCCGGCAGCGGCAATCGCTGGGCGTCGCCGGCGAGAAAGCGCGTGGCGTGCGAATCAGCCGGGCAAGCCCGGCGCAACTTCTGCTCGGCCAGCGGAAGCATCTCGAACGTGAAGTCGATGCCCAGGACTTGTCCGGCGGCCGGGACGTCTTGCCGTCCGGCGATACCTTTCAATCCGCGGCCAAACGCCAGCGACAGATCGCCGGTTCCGCAGGCCACATCGACGACGGAATCGCCCGGCCGCAGTTGCGCCAGCGCCACCGCCCGGCGTCGCCAGTATTGATCCAGTCCAATGCTATGCACGCGGTTGTTGACGTCATAGCATGGCGCGATGGCGGCGAACATGCGCTGGACGCGGCGGCGCTTGTCGGCCACCACATGCGGATTCGTCAGATCGCGATCGTTCCAAACCGTATCGCTCGGGGCGCGGGTCATGGGTGGACATTATAGAGCTGTGGCGGCCGTGACGAGAGCCGGCCGGGTCGGGTTTCAAAACTGTTGAAGGAATCGCACGTCGTTCTCGACGAAGGACCGGATGTCCTCGACGCCGTATTTCCGCATCGCAATGCGCTCGACGCCGAAACCAAACGCCCAGCCGCTGAACTCGTCGGCGTCGATGTTCACCGATCGAAACACGTTCGGATGCACCATCCCGCAACCGCCCAGTTCGATCCACCGGCCTTTTCCGCCCGCGCGGTCGAACCACACGTCCACCTCGGCCGATGGCTCGGTGAAGGGAAAGAAGCTCGGCCGGAAGCGCACGCGCGTGGCGGGTCCGAAATAGGCCTGGACAAATTGCATGACCGTGCTCTTGAGATCGATCATGGTCACGCCGCGATCGACGACCAGGGCCTCAAGCTGATGGAACATCGACAGGTGCGTCTGATCGTGCGTGTCGGGCCGATAGACCCGGCCGGGGATGACCACGCGGATCGGCGGCCTGGTCGTTTCCATGACGCGAATCTGCACCGTGCTGGTCTGCGTGCGCAGCAGCCGCATCGGGCTGTCAGGGCGCGAGCGGGCCAGATAGAAGTTATCCAGCGGATCGCGGGCCGGATGGCTGGCGGCGATGTTCAGCGCGACGAAATTGTGGAATTCGTCCTCAACCTCCGGCCCTGCGGCGCGGGCAAACCCCATCCGCCCGAACAAATCCGCCAACTCGTCGATCACGCGCGTGAGAATGTGCCGATTCCCCAGCCGCGGCGGTTTGCCCGGTTCGGTCACGTCGATCGGCACCTCACCGGCCGAGGCGAATTGCTCAATCCCGATCTTTTTGCCGTCGTAGCCTTCGCGGACGTGAAGCTTCACGGCGTTGGCTCGCTGGCCGACGACGGGCTTCTGGTCCTTGGGAACCTGGCCCAGCAGCGTCATCAGTTGTGCGACTTTTCCCTTGGCAGAAAGGTATTTGACGCGGAACTGCTCAAGCTGGTCCGCGTCGCGAACCAGTGCCAGTTCGGCATCGGCCTCACGAGAAACCTGATCGATCGTGGCCAGAACATCGGACATGCGTGTCATTGACTCCGTGAATACACTATACCTTAATCAATCCCCATTCTGCCGGCCCAAGTGCCAACGTCAAGCGAATCGCGCCGGTGCCAGAAAGGCCGTCAGCGATCGCCCGCTCACCACTGCGCCTCTTCAAACGGGCTGTTGGGCGGCCGGATCCTGGGTTTGGGGAGCATCGTCAGCATGGTCTTCACCAACCCCGCGTCGGCGGCGGATTGCACGCGGATGTTCAAGGCCGAGCCACGAACCAGGCTCAGCGTTGATGGATGCGGCTCGGTGCGCGAGCGGGCCATCTCCCCGAACTTGTCCTTGCGGAAGACCTGCGGCCACAGCAGCGATACAAAATGTGACGCCGGATGCGCCGCCACCGCGCCGCCGCCTTCATCAATCTCCAGCAAACCCGCGCGCAGCGGGGCGGTCAGGGCCACGATCGGCTTCTTTTCCGCGGCTTCCAGAAGCGCATCGATGTCCATCGACGGCACCGCCGGGCGGGCGGCGTCGTGGATGACCACGTGCGTCGTTTCCTCGGCCAGCTTATCGGCGGCCGCGGCGGCCTGGTCGATCCACTTCGGCCCGCCGCTTATGATCTTCACACCGCTGAACGCCAGATGCCCGCCGTAGCGCCGCTTGTATTCCTCCAGCATGTCCGGCAGCACGACAAGCTGGATCTGCTTGATCCCCTCGCGATTGAGGAAGAGTTCGACGCTCCGCAACAGCGCCTCGCGCCCGTCGACCTTCACCATCGCCGTATTGGAATCCCCGCTCACCCCCGGCGGCATGGCCGTCAACACCAGAACCGAAAAATGCGCCATGGCGACATCCTCTCCCAGCAAGTGAAAACCAAGTGACATCATTTCCGGGCGAGCGCCCGCGGTCAAGCAGACAAACGAAAACCGCGACGGCAGGCGAATTCAAGCGGAGCCGGAGGCGGCGACCCATTCAATTGGTCCGTCGCGCAAACAAAGGAGGCTCGATCGGCGATCGAGCCTCCTGGTGATTCGCCTGCGAAGGTCACTTGCCGGCCGGGGCGGTGGTCGGCGGAACCTGTGCGTCCAGCGTGTATTTGCTCATGATGTAATTCCTCACGATCAGGCCCGAGGGCTTGAGCATGGCATCGGGCCACGGGCCGGTGGCGCTGGCGCCGGGTTGGAAGGCGGCGGAGGTTTCGCCCAGGGCGGCGGCCGACCAGTTGCAGCAGCCGACGTTGTTCGCGTCCAGCCAGTTCCACCAGAGCTGGGTTTCGGCCGGATCGTAGGCGCCGCCGCCGGATGCGGAGCTGGTGCCGTATTCGGTGGAAAAGAGCGCCACGCCGTTCTTCAGCGCCTGCGCGCCGTTATTGCGGAGCGACTGCTTATGGGTGGCGGCGTAGAAGTGGATCGTATAGGCGATGTTCTTGAAGTCGGTGATGGGATTCTGTGATGCCTCGGCACATTGCTGGTCCCAGTTGCGGTTGCCGCACAGGACGATGCTGTCCGGATCGATCGCGCGAATCTTGGCGATCACCGCTTCATGATACGCCTTGATGACCTGCCAGCTTTCCTGCACCGGCTCGTTCCACGGCTCATACATGATGTTGGGGGTCTTGCCGTACGCCGTCGCCACCGCCGAGAAGAAATCCTGCGACGACTGAAGATCGTTCTGCGCCCCCTGCATCGAGTGCCAATCGATGATTCCATAAATCCCATTGGCGATGCAGGCGTCCATGACGGTCTTGACCTTGTCCAGTTCCTTCTTGGGATTCGACTTGTAATCGCCCGGCCGGATGGCGATGCGGATGGCCGTGCATTTCCAGTCCTGGGCAAAATGGTTGATGGCGCTGGTGTTGAAGAACTGCCAGCCCTGCTGCGCCCAGCAGTACAGGGACATGCCATGCAGCGTGGTCGGGTTGCCGTTCTTGTCGACGATCTTGTTGCCCTTGACGCTGAGCCGGCCGTGAACTCCCACGAAGGTTTCTTTGGGATTGGTCGTGGGCTGGGTGGCGGCGGGCGTTAAACCCGCTGCGGATTGTGCGGCGGCGGGAGTCGGCTGCCGCAGCCAGCTTACGGAAGCGATGGCCAGACAGGCCAAAGTGATCCAGGCAATCGCCAAACGACGGGCCGTGGGGCGATGGGACTTGGTTCGTGACATAAAACCGCTCCTTTTGACAGGTTGAGGACGAGATTCGCGCCTGAGATTACACAGACAATCGCCGGGGGCGTCAAGTTGTTGCGCCGGTTTTCCGCATGTGCAATGCACGGTCGCCCCAGGCGCGATACACTTCCTATTGTGACGTCGGTATTGGAAAAACTCGCGGCCGGCGGCGCGGTGGCGCGGCGCATGGGGGCGGCGTATGAATCGCGGCCGCAGCAGCTTGAAATGGCGGCGGCCGTCGAGAGCGCACTGATCGACGGGCATCATCTGCTGGTCGAGGCCGGCACCGGCATCGGCAAGTCGTTTGCCTATCTTCTGCCGGCCATTGATTTCGCGGTCCGCAACAAGAAGCGCGTCATCGTCTCCACGCACACGATCTCGCTTCAGGAACAGCTTATCGAGACCGACATCCCGCTCATTCAGTCGGTGTGGGGGGATGAATTCACGGCCGTGCTGGTCAAGGGGCGCGGGAACTATCTGTGCCGTCGGCGGCTGGAGCGTGCGCGGCAAAGACAGACGCAATTGTTCGATCAGCCGCGGCAGTTTGAATCGCTGGCGGCGCTGTCGCTGTGGGCCCAAACGACAACGGATGGATCGCTCTCGGATGTGCCCAGCGTCCCCGATCCGGGCGTGTGGGAACGCATCTGCGCCGAGCACGGGAATTGCCTGAACAAGAAATGCCAGTTTTACAACACGTGCGTCTGGCAGGCCGCCAAGCGACGGATGCAGTCGGGAAATCTTCTGGTGGTCAATCACGCGCTGTTCTTCTCCGATCTGGCCCTGCGCATGGCGGGGGTGCAGTATCTGCCCAAATACGATGTGGCGATCCTCGACGAGGCGCATACGCTGGAAGACGTGGCCGGCGAGCATTTCGGAGTGACGATCTCGGAGATCGGCCTGCGTCAGCAGCTTCGCGGCCTGTACGATCCGGTGCATGACAGCGGATTCTTGAAGGGGCAACGCGACGGCGACAGCCCGGCCTTCGACGACATCCGCGACCTGAACGAGGCGGCCGATGCGTTCTTCGACGAATGCCGGCAATGGCACAAGACCGAAGGCCGTGGCGGCGGTCGCATGCGGCAGGCGGGCATGCTGGAAAACGCACTGTCGCCGGGACTGCGCAAGCTCGCACTGCATCTGAGAGAGATTCTGCCGACGCTGAAGGATCCCGGCGAGCTGTCGGAACTGGCCGCCATCGCCAACAAGATCAGCGTGCTTGGCGCGGCGGTCGAGGCGGTACTGAGCCAGGGCATGCCGGATTCGGTGTACTGGATGGAAATGGTGGGGAAATTGAACAGCCGGGTGACATTGCGGGCGGCGCCGGTGTGCGTGGCCTCGGCGCTGCGGGAACATCTGTTCCAGAAGATCCCGTCGGTGATCATGTGCAGCGCGACACTGTGCGCTGTCGGCCGCAAGCCGATCGGAGGCGCACGTGCCGCCGAGATGAACGAGAGTACAAGCCCGTCGTACATCGATCCTTCCGAAAGTCAGGAATCCCCCATGCAGACCGATAGCGACCAGACGCTGGCCGGGGATGCGACTTCCGGCGGCGATCCGCGGTTTGCGTATATCGCATCGCGGCTGGGAGTCGTGCGCTACAAGACACTGGCGCTGGGTTCGCCCTTCGATTATGCCACGCAGGCCACGCTGTATGTTGAAGCCGGCTTGCCCGATCCCGGCGACACGCAGCGGTTTCTTCCCGCGGCGTGCGAGAAAATCCTGTATTACCTCAAGCAGACGGCCGGCGGGGCGTTCGTGCTGTTCACCAGTTACAAGATGCTCCAGGACGCGGCCGGACGATTGGCGGATGAGCTGGCGGACATGGGTCTGCGGATGCTGGTGCAAGGGCAGGGCACAAGTCGCAAGCTGCTGCTGGAGCAATTTCGCGCCACCAGCGGCGCCGTGCTGCTGGGCACCAGCAGTTTCTGGCAGGGCATCGACATCCGCGGCGAGGCGCTGCGAAACGTCATCATCACCAAGCTGCCGTTCGCGGTTCCCGACGAGCCGCTGGTCGAAGCCCGCATGGAGGCGATCACCAAATCCGGCGGCAATGCGTTCATGGACTATTGCGTCCCCGATGCGGTGATCCGCCTGAAGCAGGGATTCGGGCGACTCATCCGCAGCCGGACCGATCGCGGGATCGTAGTGATTCTCGACAGCCGGGTGGTGACACGGCGGTATGGCAAGTGGTTCCTGCAGGCCTTGCCGCCGTGCCGAATGGTGGTGAACCGGCCGGGAAAGACGGACAATAGTGCCTGACGCCATCGGCGATTTCTCCTCTTGTCCCCTCCCCATGTATTCAGGGGGAGGGCTAGGGTGGGGGTTGGATCGGCGAGAGCGGCCTGAACGAAGAACCCCCACCCCGACCCTCTCCCAGGGTACAGGGAGAGGGGGAAAGAGCAGAGCGGGAAGCGGTTGAACTTGTGGCGAGGTGACACATGTGGGGCAACGCGCGCGGCTGGACGATCTCGGCGGTGGTCGTGGTCTTGTGGGCGATCACCATGGCCGGCCTGGGGATTCTCGGAGCGGCGTCGCAGCCGGCCGGGTTTGGGGCGGATAAGGCCGCCCTGGGTGAATTGCACCTGCCGGCCAATTCCGCCGCGCCCCGGCCCGCACAGGCCGGTGATGGAACCCCGCTCCTGTGGCAATCGATCGCAATCTACGGCCAGCATCCGGATGTGTTCGATACACTTGCGACATCCAACGACCAGTCCAGTGTCAGTCCGGCCGTATCGACTGCGATGGACCTGCTCCGTCAGGCCGCGGATTTGTCCGGGCCGGGCGTTTTCGCCCGCGATCCGCGGTCGATCGTCACCTACGACAATCATCCGGCCGCTTTGGAATCGCTGACCACGCTGGGCGACGGCCTCATCCGCATCGGCATGAACAACTGGCCGGATCGAAAGGACATCGCCCTGACCGATTTGAAGGCCGCGTATTCGCTGGGCAACCGGCTGGCGAGCGAGCGGCTGACACTGGCCGAGTTTCGCGCCGGGGCGCATCTGATGAGCGAATGCGCCGCCGAACTGGCCCGGCTGGATAAGGACAACGCGGCGCAGTGGACCGCGCAGGTGGCCGCAATGGCCGGCCTGATCCGCCACGCGAACGCCATCGCGGCACAGATTTCGACCCTGGATTCGCGGGCGATCGCGACATACGCCGGCGACGTATTCGCGTTCGCGGCCGAGAGTTCCGAGCGCATGTGGCGCGTCGAGGCGGTCCTGTCGATGGGGCGGATGCGGTTCAACATCGGGCCGGGTCGCCGGGCCGACCAACTGGCGGCCAAACGGCTGCTGGACGAATACGCCGCCGACCCCGACCCCGCCGTCGCCGCCGCCGCCCAGCAGGCGCGGGATTTGACGATCGAGGAGTACCGGAGGATTGGGGGGTGAATGGAAATGCGTGACAAGGTGACAAGGTGACACGGTGAAATAAGCCAGTCCAAGCCGTTCCTATTCGGCGGGCTGGGCCAATGTTGGCAGGATAGGATCATGGCCGAAGGACATCCGGAAAAAGACCGCGGAGCGAAAGCGGATCAGCCGCAAACGCCGCCTCCGTCAACGCCGGTGCTGAATTATTATCACGCGCCGCGTCGCCCGTCGCGGGTGATGAAATGGCTGCGTTGGTTGCCGCGGCCGTCGTGGGTGACGGTTGTCGCGATGCTTCTCACTGGTGCGGCGGGGTATTGGCTCAGCACCGATAGTGCCGCGTGGGTGGTGACGCGACGGTTTGAGGGCCACCTGTTGTTCCACTCGATCAACCGGGCGGTCTCTGCTGACGGCAAGCGGCTACTGACAGTTCTGAACGATCGGCGCACGATTCGCGTGCTGGATATCGCCACCGGCAAAGCGGTTATTGACTTGACTCTGCCCGCCGGCACGGCAGACAGAGCCGAGTTTTCACCGGATGGAAGTCGCGTGTGGTCACTGGGGACGGATAACCGAGAGATGCTGTGGGATGTGTCGACCGGGCAGGTTCTGGCGTCGTTGCACGTCGTTCGTGAAAGCGACGATCCACGGGCGTTTTCCGCCGACGGGAAATGGTTGGCCGCGCCGGACGACCAGGTTCTGCGGCTCTGCGACGGCCACAGCGGCGCCGTGCTCGCCGAACTGCCCGTATCCACCGCTGCGACCAATCCCGTATTTTCGCCGGACAGCCGATACCTGGCCGTTGGCGGCGACCTCGTTGTGCGCGTGCGACTCTGGGATTTGCAAACGTGGCAAGACAATGCTGTCACTGGCCCAGAACCCAGGGAGATTGCCTTCGGCGGTGTGAAGAGGGATGGGGATTTCGATGGTTTCCAGCCGGACGGCACACTGGTGATGCAATATAAGGATCACATCGACTTGCGGGGCGTCGCCACGAACCAGCTTTACCGAAGCCTTTGCGTCCCCGAGCGGTTGTGGGGACGTTGCGGCCTGTCCCCGGATGGCCGATACCTCCTGGGCTTCGGTGACGACCGCGAGTTTGAAACATGGGACGCGGCAACACAAAAGCGCATCGGCGCGCTACCCGAGCTTATGCCACTGGCGGCGATTTCGCCGGACGGTACGCGGATTGGCGAGTGCGGCGCGGTGTGGTCGTTTCCATCGCTGAGGTCGCTGGCGGAGTTCGGCGCGGGCAACGACCCTCACTTCGGCTGGTTCGCCTGGTTGCCCGGCGGGCGAGCATTCGTGAACGAGCCAGTCTCGATGCAAATGTATCCTTCGCCTTCTCAGATTGAACTCTTTCAACTCCGCCGGCCGGAGGCGGTGTATGGCCTCTTGTGGCTGCCGCAATGCTGGCTGGCGCTGATCGGCGCGGTGGCGGCCGTTTGGCTGGTGTACCGCGATATCCGGCGGTGGCGCCGCAATCCGCCGGCGTTGTGATGTGGGTGCGGGTGCGTGACGCGATCGACGGCCACTCTTCCCCCTCGCCCTGTACTCTGGGAGAGGGTTGGGGTGAGGGCTCTTCGGTTTCCACGCCGTCACGCAAACTCCCCTCACCCTATCCCTCTCCCCGCGTACAGGGAAAGGGGACAAGAGGCAATCCGCCGATTGAGTCACACACCCCGCACAAACGATCGCGCGGCGTGGGTTTTTGACATCCGAGCGACGACCACGCATAGTATTCCGCATGGGAACCGAACTCATTTTCGAGGTGACCGAGGCCGAGGAGGGCGGCTATTGCGCGACCGCTCTTGGCTATGGCATAACGACACAGGGCGACACGCTCGATGAACTGCGCGCCATGGTCCGCGATGCCGTGAACTGCTATTTCGACGATCCCGCGGCCGCCCCCCGGCTGATCCGCCTGCACTTCGTTCGTGACGAAGTGCTTATCCCATGAAAATCCCCCGCGATCTCACCGGCCCTGACCTGGCTCGCGCATTGCACGCTCTTGGCTACACTGTTACACGCCAGCGCGGATCGCACATGCGACTCACGACGCAGGAACGCGGCGAGCACCACGAGGTTGTCCCCAATCATCGCCCAATAAAGCTCGGAACTCTTCGCAGTATACTCCGAAACGTCGCCGCTCATCATGGCATGACCATCGCGGAACTGATTGCAAGACTTGATCTTTGAGCGCGATTCGCTCTCCCGGTTCCACCGGGCGTGGCTGCCGAAGAGTTTTGGAGGGGCGCATCTCCGTGCCCTTGGCGGCTTCTGTGGCTAAAATCCCTTTGTTGCGAATACTGGCGATTGATTACGGCGAAAGGCGCGTCGGCCTGGCGGTGGGCGGCGGGGAGGTGGCGCTGGCGTCGGCCGTGGGAGTGGTGGAAGTGAACTCGCCGGAGGATGCGCTGCGGAAATGTGTGCGGGCGATTGCCGATGAGGATGCCGATGCCGTGCTGCTGGGGCTGCCGCTCAATATGGATGGGAGCGTGGGGCCGGCGGCGAGGATGGTGATAGCGTGGGGGAAGAAGCTGGCGGCGGCTTGTGGGAAGAAGGTGGTTTTCGTGGATGAGCGGCTGTCGAGTTTTGCGGCCGGGGAGAAACTGGTGGATCGCAAGCGGGCCGGAGGGCATCTGACGCGCGCGGGGAAGAAGCGCCGGCTGGATGCGCTGGCGGCAGCGGAATTTTTGGGTGCGTACCTTGAAGGGCGGTTGACGGCGATTGATGTGGATGTGTGGGATGCGCATGAACAATAGCGGCGAAACGGTGCGACGGAAATGACTCGGGAAATCGACAATTCGATTACCTTTCCGACCCGGCTGGGGGAATATGAGATTCTGCGCGAGCTGCCCGGCGGGCGATCGTATGCGGCCATTGATGGGGCGGGGCGGTCGGTGGTGCTCAAGCGGCTGGCTGCGGATTGCATGCTGGGAGTTGCCCTGCATCCGCATGTGCGCGATCGGCTGCTCCGCGTGCGCGAACTGGCACATCCGGGGGTGGCGAATCTCATCGGCGTTGAGGCGACGGCCTGGGGATCGATGCTGGTGTGGGAGTTTGTCGAGGGCAAAACGCTGGAGGAGTTGGCGGACGAACTTTCGTCGCCGTCGGATTTGTCGCGGCTGGCGGAGGAGGTGCTTCTGGCCGTGCAATCGCTGCATGCGCTGGGGATTGTCCACGGCGGGCTGCACGGGCGGAATATCATTGTGGACGCCCGTCGGGCGGTGAAGCTGACGCATATCAGCCCGCTGCTGTACGACGATCCGCGTCAGGATGCACAGGATGTGGCGGCGGCGTTGGCCGCCATTGCGGCCGGGCGCGGATGGGATCAACAGCCATGGGAGAAGTTGCGAAGGGATGCCGTGGAACTTGGCGTGGCGGGGATGCGGCGGAGATTGTCGCGCGTGATGGAAGAACGAACCGGACCACCCAACCGAGTGGCCGAATCGCGGCGGCGGCGACGGCTTCTGGCGGGAGCGGTGGCGACGGCGACGGTGGGGTTGGCGATGGCGGGTGGCGTGATCGCGTATGAGGTGCGCACCCGGCCGCCGATGCCGGTGCCGCCCAGAATTGCGCCGGCGGCGATGCCGGATCAAAGCGATGTGCCGACGGACGATGCGGCGGCGGATTCGACCGATTCGCAACCGGCGGAGAATGGCGATGCGGGCGGGGGACAATGATCGGGGGATGACAGGATGACAAGGTGACAGGGTGACTTGGTGACATGCGATGGGCAGCGTAAGTCGATATCTTGAGCCGGCGCTGGTGGAGAGTTTGAACCAGTTGCAGATTTCGGCGCGGCGCGTCGTGGAAGGGACGACCACGGGGCATCACGCCAGCGCGCTCAAGGGGGCCAGCGTCGAATTCCGCCAGCATCGGTTTTATGTGCCCGGAGATCCGCCCCGGCGGCTGGATTGGCGGGTGCTGGCACGGACGGACCGGCCGTATATCAAGGAATACGACGAGGAAACGAATCTCAAGTGCGTGCTGATGCTGGACGGCAGCGGATCGATGGGATATGCCGGCGCCACGGGCACGAAATTCGACTACGCGGGGAAACTCACGGCCGCTTTGGCGTACCTGATGCTGGCCAATACCGAGACGGTGGGGCTGTCGCTGTTTTCATCGAAGATGGACCGCTGGGTCGCTCCGCGCAGCGGGCATGGTCAGCTCTTTCGACTCATCGATGCGCTGGAGCGGGCGACGCCGCGGGGCGAATCATCGCCGGGTAAGGCCATGCAGGAATCGGCCGATCGCATGGGCCGGCGATCGCTGGTGGTGCTGGTGAGCGACCTGCTCATCCCGGCGGCGTCGCTGCGAGCGGGATTGGCGCGGCTGGGTCACGACCGGCACGAGGTGATCGTGATTCGCGTGCTGGACACCGACGAAGTCGAATTTCCGTTTCGGCGCTGGACGCGGTTTCGCAGCCTGGAAAACGAGCCGTCACGCGAATGCGATCCGGTGCTGGCGCGGCAGGAGTATCTGGACAAATTCCGGCGCCATGCGCGGGAACTGGATGCCGCGATCCGCGGCAGCGGGGCGGAATATGTGACGCTGACGACGGACAAGCCGCTGATCGAATCGCTGACGAGCTTTCTTCATCATCGGGACGGGCGCGGAACATGAGACGGGATTTGAGATTTGAATTCTGAGATTTGAAATTCGCGGCTTGTTGTCGGGGGGCGAGAAAAGGTGCGACGGTGTTCTTGAACGGGATCATGCTGGCAGGTCTTGGCGGGGCTTTGGTTCCGCTGGTCGTGCATTTGCTCAATCGCTCGCGGGCACGCACGGTGCGCTGGGGCGCCATGATGTTCCTGCCCGGCGGCCGCGGAAACCGCGTCACCAGCGATCGCCTCAAGGAATGGTCGCTGCTGGCGGTGCGGATGGGATTGGTGGCGGCGTTGGCAATGGCTCTGGCACGGCCGGTGGCCTCGGCGACATGGACGGGGGCGCCGACCGGCCCGGCGACGCTGGTGGTGGTGCTGGACCGCTCGGCGAGCATGGGGATGATCGAGAACGGCCACGCGCGCTGGGAAACGGCGCGGTCCAGCGCATTGCAGGCGCTGGGCGCCTTGCGCAAAGGGGACAGGGCGGCGCTGGTGCTGATCGGCGATGGCGGCGGCAGCCAGCGCTTCGCCGAGCCCACCACAGACATCGGCGCCGTGTCGGCCTATGTATCGGGCCTGGATGCGTCGTTCGGCGTGGCGGACATCGGGTTTGGCCTGGCTCGCGCGGCGGACATCCTGGATCGGAGCGACACCGGCTGGGGCGACATCCTGCTGGTATCGGATCGACAGGCGCTGAGTTGGCGGTCGATCGACAAATTGTACCTGGCCCGATGGGAGAAACGCTGGAGACCCACCGGCCGGGGCTCGGCGGCGACTGAGCCGGCGATTCAATTTGTTCCCATCGGCAGCGACGACGCGGAGAACGTGGCGATCGATTCGATCGCCGTGCTCAACCCGCCGGTCGTGCGCAATCTGCCGGTGGATATTGAAGTGGGCGTGCATAATTACGGCCTCAGCGCCCGCGCGTCGCTGCCGGTCGAGATATTGACCGATGCGCGGACGGCCGCGCGCGAGACGGTGACAGTCGAGGCGCACGGGACAGCGCGGGTGCGCGCGACGGTGCGATTTACGACGGCCGGTCCGCATCTGGTGACGGCGCAGACCACCGCCAGCGGAATGGCCAGCGACGACCAACTGGATTATGCGGTGGAGGCGATCGATCCGCTGCCGGTTCTGATCGTCAGCGGCGACGCGGAAGGCGGCCCGTTTCGGACGCAGGCGGATTACATCCGCATGGCGCTGGCGCCGTTTCGCTCGTCCGGCCGGCCGGGATCTGATCTTGCAAATGTGACGGTGGTTCGATCGTCGACGGCGTGGTCGGATTTTGGTTCGACGCCGCTCACCGCGGGCGGTTCGACTGCGCTTTCCGCCAGTGCCGCGCCGCGCTATCGGGTGATCGTGCTGGCGGATGTGCCGTCGGTGACGGCGGCGGAGGCGCGGGCGCTGGAACAGCAGGTGTACGGCGGATGCGGGCTGGTGGTGGCGCCGGGTCCGCTGTGCGATGTGGGCAATTACGACCAGTTTCTCGAGCGCGAAGGGGAAGGCCTGCTGCCAGGCCGCCTGGGGAAGCTGCGCGAAGAGGGTTCGGAGATCGTGACGACCAACGCCGATGATCCGGCGTTCGGATTTCTGGCCGGGCAGTCTGGCGGCTGGCCCGGCGTCAACGTGGGCCGGCATTTTGAACTGGTGGCGCGAACAGCGGGCGATGCTCGCACGGGCGCCGCGCTGGCCGACGGCGGGGCGTTTGAGGTGGACGGAAGTTTTGGCCGCGGTCGCGTGGAAGTGCTGGCAGCGCCCCTGGACGCAAACTGGGGAACCCTGGCGCTGGCGAACGATTTTGTGCCCTTCGTGCAATCGTCGCTGCGCATGCTGGCATCGGCCAGCGAGGCGTCGCGCAACTTGGCGATCGGCCAGCCGTTCGCGATGACGGTGGACGGACCCGTCGAGCCGCCGTTGCGGGTACGGCTGCCGGACGACAGCGATCGATCCCTGTCGGTCAGCAGCACCGCCGACGGCACGGAAGTGCGTTTCGATCAGACCAACCAGCCGGGGCTTTATCGCGTCAATCTCGGACCGACGCGGCGGACCACGTTTGTCGTGCGCGGTTCGGCCGAGGAATCGGATCTGACACCGCTGGAACCGGCGGATTTGCAGTCGCTGGCGGATCGGCTGGGGATGACGGTGATTGATCGGGACAAGGGAACGGTGGCGGATGTGCTTTCGGCCGGGCGAGGGACCGGGGAAATGTGGGGGCCGCTGCTGGGATTGACGCTTGCGCTGGCGATGGCGGAAATGGGCTTGTCGCGATGGTGGTCGAAGACGGTGCGAATGGATAACGGATAATGGACAATGGATAATTGAAAAGAGGGGGACGGTCTTTGGTTGTCCATTGTGCATTATCCGCTATCAATTACGGTGCGTGGATGTCTGTGGTGCTGGGCCAACTGATTCTGGAATCGCCGCAATTGGCGCCGCTGGCGCTGTTGCTGGCGGCGGTGGCGGTGGGGGCGATGGTGGTCGTATACGGGCCGCAGTCGCGCGGGTTGGGGTGGCGCTGGCGGACAGGTCTCTGGGCGCTGCGATGCGCGGCAATTTTGGCGGTGGTGGGCTCGCTGGTGAAACCGGCAATCCTGCGCGAGCGCCGCGTGGGGGAGAATTCCGCTGCGGTGGTCCTGCTGATCGACACTTCGAAATCGATGGGATTACGCGATTACGCGCCGGCAACGACTCAGCCGATGGCTCCGACGACCAACGCCGCAACCATGCCGAGTTCGCCAACCCCGCATACTTCGATCGACGTCGAGCAGACGCTGGTGGCCCTGGCCGACGGACTGGGGATGCTGCCCGCCGGAACACGGTCGGCGCGAACGGTCGAGGTGGACGGTGAGCTCAGTCATGTCCTGGGGCTTCTGGACGATCTGCGCCAGGTGCGATCCGAATTGGAATACGCCAGGCTGTCCGGCCGTGGCGTCGATCTGGCCGAGGCGCGGGTGACGGCGGCAACGGCGGGCGTCGTGACGGCCGTGAAGCATCTGTCGGATTTGTCCGCCGGCGTGCAGACGGGTCAGGCGGCGCTGAAATCGGCGGTGTCGCGGTTGCTGGCGGCGTGCCAGCGGCTGGGTGTGTCGCGATTGGCCGATTCGGATATCAAGAGCGCCCGCGATCTGGCGCAGGCGGCGCGGGACAGGGTGCGGCAGGCGCAGGGCGACGAGGACCGGCGGCTGTACGAGACGAATCAGGCGGTTCAAAGCGCCTGCAACGAAGTGGCGAGGGAAACGAGATTGGAACTCGTGGAGGACGCGATCGCCGATCCGGATGCGGGATTGCTGTGGCGATTGCCGCGGGGTGTTCCTGTGTTTGCGTTCACTATCGGTCAGGGAGTGCGATCGATTCCCGTGGCCTCGGGAGAGGAATCGGATTCGCTGAAGGATCTGCGCCCCGTCGGTGAACTGGACCTGGCCGCCGACGGCACGCGATCCGATCTGTCGGGGGCCGTCGTGTCAGCGCTGTCGCGGCTGGGCTCAGTGCCGGTGGCGGCGGTGGTCATGTACAGCGATGGCCGCGAAGTGCTCGGCTCCGGGGGATCGAGTTCGGTGAAATCGGTTGCCGCGGCCGGATCGACCGCCCCGGACGTGCCGGTGTTCGCGGTGTTGTCCGGGCCGCTGGCCGGGCCGCTGTGCGATATCGCCCTGACCCGGCTGACGGTTCCGGCAGCGCCATACGTGGGAGAAACAATGCACGTCCACGCGGTGCTGGCGCAGGTGGGAACCAGCGGCCGGCCGGTCGAGGTGCGATGCGATGTCGATGGCGAGCCGACGCAATTCCGGCGTCTGGTGCTCGGCGATCTGCCGACGGATCTGGATTTTGATGTGAAGATGGAACATGCCGGACTGACGAAGGTGAGCGTGTCGGTACCGGCCCTGAGCGATGAAGCGACGGCCGACAACAACCGGGCCGTGGCGTGGACAAAAGTGCAATCCGGCCCGCTGAAAGTGGCGATGCTGTCATCGACGGCAAACTGGGACCAGCAGTATCTGCGCAGCGCGCTGGCTCGCCGGCCGTGGGTCAAGCTCACCGAGGCGATGGCGATGGATCCGGGATCGGCGCTTTCGACAAGCTCAGCGCAGCCAAGCTCATCGCAGGCGGATTCGACGTCCTCACCGCAGGCGGATTCGACGTCCTCACCGCAGGCGGGTTCGCATCTGTCGCTGACGGCGGCCCAGTTGCTGGATCAGGACGTGATCGTGCTGGACGATCTGGCGGCGGCCGCGCTGGACCAGTCGCAGTGGCAGGCGGTCGAGCAAATGGTCTCGCGACAAGGTGGAGGCGTCATCATGATCGCGGGGGACGGCCATCTTCCGGCGGAATACGCGGCCCGGCCGGACCTCGCGGCGATGCTGCCGTATAAGCGCGGCGGCCCGGCGGCTTTTCAGACCTGGCCGGGGATGGCGGCGCATTATCACCTGACGGTTGCCAGCGGGTTGACCGATCCGGTGGCGCTGGAAGCGCTGCGTCTGGACGATGATCCGGATATCAACTCGGCGTGGAGCGGGCTTCCCGCGCTGTTTCGCTATCTGGCGATCGGGCCGCTGAAAAACGGGGCCCGGGCGCTGCTGGTTGAAAGCGAATCCAATTCGCCGGTCCTTGCCGAACAGCGCCTTGGCGCCGGTCGCACGATCCTGTGTGGAATCGATCAGACGTGGCGATGGCGATTCAAGGCCGGCGATGCCGATCAGGATCGGTTCTGGTCGCAGCTTGTGCGCTATGCGGCCGGCGAACCCTATGCGGTGCGCTCCAGTCGCGGCTGGCTGGATGCCGATCCGGTGACGGCCGAGCCGGGCCAGGCCCTTCGCCTGCGCGTGAAGATTCCGGAGGTGGCCGGTGGCAACGCGACCGGCGAGGCCTTGCCGACGGTCGAGTTGTGGAAGGGCAACGAGCATTTGTCGGATCGTGTGCTGACCAGGGCGACCGGCGCTGGCGAGTTCACCGGTTCGATTGCAGCCCCGCCGCTGACGGCATCGGAGGAAGCCGGCGGGCGGGAGATCGAGTATGCACTGCGCCTCAAGGGCGCCGACGTGGCGATGCCTCTGTATGTGTGGCGGAATTACCAGGCCGAGCTCGCGAACCTCTCGGCCAGCGAACAGCCGATGCGCCGCATGGCCGAATCGAGCGGCGGCGCGATGCTGACTCTGGATCAGGTGGCAAACCTGCCTCCGCGGATCGAGGCGGCGCGCGGCCGGGTGAATCAGTTTGTCGAATTGCGATTGTGGGACAGCGCGTATCTGTACCTGTTCGTGCTGGCGTGTCTCAGCGGCGAATGGGCGATGCGGAAGATCGTCGGATTGGTGTAGCGGCCCGTGAGAGTCGATCGATGATTCAAGCCGTGGCAAACGATCGCGGGTCCGTGCTCGCCGGGCCGGTGCGCCGGCTGCTGCGGCGCCACGTGATGCTGCGGCGGTGGTCGGCGGCGGTGCAGACGGCGGGCCGGGCAACGGCGGCGTGGATGGGATTGATCGCGGCCGCGTGCATCGTCGATCGCCGGCTGCAATTGGGCGCCCAGGTGCGGCTGGCGTGGCTGATCGTGACGACGGGCGCGGCGGCGGCCATGATCGGCTGGCGGTTATGGCGCGTGCTGGCTCACAGAATCGACTACGTGCTGGCGGCCCAGTCGCTGGAACGCTCGTGCGACGCGTTCCATGAGGAACTGGTGACGCTGGCATCGCAGTACACGTTGTCCGTCGATCAGCGCGGCGCGGCCGCATTGCTCGCGGCCATCGAGGAATCGGTGAGCCGTCGGCTGGCGGATGTGCGGCTGCTCAGGACGGTCTCGTGGCGGGCGGCGGCGCTGTGGTGGATGTGGGTGGTTGTGGGTCTTGAATTCGCGGCGGCGCTGTGGCCGGTCGCGTACCTCGGCGAGCAGAATCTGATGTCCCGCGCCCTGATGCCGCTGGCGAGAGTCGCCCCGGTGACAACCACTCGCCTGGTTGTCATCGGCCTGAGAAACGTGGTTCGCGGAAGTCCGATGACCGTCGTTGCCCTGGTCGGCGCCGACGAGCAGCCGGTCCTTCATTATGCCTCCGCGGCCGGCGGCATCGGCGGATGGACCGAAACGATCATGTCCGCCGCCAGGGCGCCTCGCGTCTTCGAGGTGACTCTCCCGTCGGTGCAGCGGAGCATGCGCTATTACGTGACCGCCGGCGACGCCACCAGCGACATGCACGCTGTCGATGTGCGCGCGATCCCGGCCGTTCGCGAATTTGCAATCGACTACGCGTACCCGCCCTACACGAAGCTGCCGGATCGTTCGGTCGCCAACGCCAACGGCGTGATCACCGCGCCCACCGCAAGCAAGGCGACGGTCACGATCCACTGCACGACCGATCTGACGGCGGCTGAGTTGATTGTCGGCGGCACAAGCGTGGCGATGAAAGGCGGGCGGGCCGAGTGGTCGGCGACCGTCACCGTCAGCGCCGAGTCGCGCCTGGCACTGAATCTGCACGGCGCCGACGGGGTGTTGGGCCATGGGCCGGCGACGATGGCGATGCACGTGGTCGCGGACCGGCCGCCGCAGGTGTCGATGGCCGAACCGGGCGCTGATCTGGAACTTGGGCCGGCGGACCACCTGACGTTGCGTTACCGTGCTGGCGACGATTACGGCGTGGTCGGGGTGAATCTGTCGGCGACGGTGCTGGAGGGGGCGCGGAAGAAGCTGCAACAGACCTGGCCGGTGTCGGGCGAGGACCAGGGGCCGTCGGCCGCGGGAGCCGCCGACGTCGATCTGGCGGGATTGAACCCGTCCCTGGGCGATCTGGTGGAATTGCAATGGACAGTGCGCGACGGGGCGGGACAGACGGCATCCAGCGAGACGGCGCGGCTGCTGGTATCGGCCCGGCCGGTCGATCTGGCGGCCCGGCGTCGGGTCGTCGAGTTGCGGGTGGCGGATCGGCTCATCGGTACGGCGTCGGCGGCCCTGGCGTCGGCCGACAATTTGGTCAGCGCCGCGACGACGCGAGAATCCACGGAGCAACGCGCCGAAAGCGCCCGGCGGGAATTGGCGTTGACCGCCGAATCGCTGCGCCAGGCCGAGCCGCCGATGCTGCGCGTGATCCCGACCTGTGGCGATGCGCCGGACGTCGCGGCGATGTGTGCCCGCTGGCTGGACGATGTCGAGACGTCCTGGCGCGAGATTGGTTCGACGGGGCTCACCACGGGTGGTTCGACGGGCTTGACCACCGGCACGACCGCGAGCGCGGCATTGCAAAGCTCTCGCGTGCGGGCCTGGCGTGATCGCGTTGCCGCCGTGCAACGCGACATGGATGCGGTGCTGCGGGGCGAACTGGCCGATGCACTGCTGGCCGAGCGCGCGGATTTGGCGGCGGCGACAACGCGGCCGGCTGTGCCGTCGGGCGATCTGGCGGACTTCGTTCAGAAGCTGCAAACGGAATGGCGCAACGGAGCGGCGGAGCTGGGTGTCAATGCCAATGCGCCGAATGTGACTCAGTTGCTGACCGCCATCAGGGATGCGGAATCAACGATCCTGCGATCGTGCGCACCGGTGGATTTTGACCAGGCGGCGGCGCAGTGGAGCGGTGATCCTTCCCAAATCGCCGATGGAATTCTGCCAGGTCGTCTGAAGTTGGCCAGTGCGGCCGAAGCAATGAGGGCGGACGCGGATTATGTCTGGGCGTGGGATCTGCAACTGGCGGGGAGTGCGGCGGCGGTGATCGAGAGCCTGGGGCCGACGGGAACGCGAGGACTTTACGCAATTCATTTCGATGGTCTGCAAGATGAGCGCGATGCGGATCGATCGGGCGCGTCGGACGTGCCCGCGACTCGGAAAGCGGCCGACGAGGCGCGGCAGATCATGGCAGCGTGGAGCTCGGGCCGGCGGGCGGGGTCGGTCGCAGGTCGCTCGACGACACAGCCCACGACCAGCGGCAATGCGCTGGCCGACGTGGGCGTTTACGAGATGGGCTATGCCGGGCGGGCGGTGTCCAGCGGAGATTGGGATGCCATTGCGGCGTCGGCGAATGCGGCGGTGGCGATGGGACGATTCGGCTGGGCAGGCGTTCTGGATGAGATGACGCAGCGGGCGTGGAATGCGACAACACGGCCGGCCGGAGGGGCGACCGGCGGCGATGCCAGCGGATCGGTCGCGGATTTGCGGCAGGCCGGCGAGTGGAGTTCGCTTGCTCAGGCGATCGATGCCCTGCAACGGCGGCAAATCGCGATTATCTCGGCCGCCCAAGGCGGGGAATCGTCCGCCGACCTGTCGCGCCGGCAGATCGAATTGCGCGACGATATTGGCCGCGCCATGCAACGCCAGTCAAGGCAAATGGCGAGCGTTGCGGCGGCCGACGGCGCTGTGGCCAGAGCCAGCGCCATCGCGGAAATGACGGCGCTGCGGCGGACGATCGACCAGACCATCGTGAATGATGCGATGATAGCGAATGTTGTGAATACTGTTGGCTGGGCGATTGACGGGTGGATGGTCCAGAAGACGGCGCAGTGGCCGCTGGATGTGGCCAACGCCATGGCGGGCGATGCGGCCGGGCGGATCGCTGCCGGGGCAGGGGATTCCGCCTTGTCGCGGCAGTGGGAAGTCATGCAAGGGTTGGAGTGGGCGCGGCGCGATGCGGTCCGCAGAAGCGCCTGGGCACGGCTCGGTGCGGTGAGCGCTGCCGGCGGCGGCGCGGCGGCCGGGCCGGGCGATACCGTGATGACCGGATGGGGCGCGGCCGCTGGCGAAAGCGGGCGCGGCGGGACGCGGCAATTGACCCGGCCGCGAGTTCCGCCGCCCGGTCGAGGCGCGACGACGCGCCCGGCGGATGTGGCCGACTATCAGGATGCGATTCAGGCGTATTTCGACGCTTTGGGACAGAACCAGGTTCAGCGATGAATGGACGGTCGATCATGACTGCGAGGTTGCGGACGATGTTCGCCGCGGTGGCGCTGGTGGCGATGCTGTACGCGCCGAGCGCGCGCAGCGCTGAGCCGGCAACGGCGCAATCCGCCCCGACATCACAGCCGGCCTCGGGCCAGTCGGCATCCGGTAGCGCATCGGCTCGGGAAATGTCGGCGGATATGGATGAGGCCGTCAGCCGCGGCCTCTCCTTCCTGGCGAAAAACCAGAACGGCGACGGATCGATCGACGGCGGCGCGCCGACGGTGGCCACCACCGGCCTGGCGGTGCTGGCCATGCTGGCCTCCGGCCAGGCGCCCGACGAAGGGCGTCTGGGCGTCACGGTGCGCACGGCCGTGGATTTCCTGTTGCGCCAGGTTCCCGACGACGGGTATGTCGGCAAAGTGGACGGCAGCGGCATGCGCGGGCAGGCGATCGTCACGCTGGCACTGGCCCAGGCCAGCGGCGTGGAGACGGATCAGACCCGCCTGAAGCGCACGCGGGCGGCGCTGGGGCGATTGGTCGATGTGATTCAGCGGGCTCAGGATGTGACGAAGGACACGGCCAATAGCGGCGGATGGGGCATTGAGCCGAATTCGACGGACAGCGATTTGTCGGTAACGGCCTGGTGCGTGCTGGGTCTGCGCGCGGCGGAGAATTCGGGAATCGCGGTGGACAAGAACCGGGCGGATCGCGCGGCCGGTTTTGTGATGGCGTGCTGCCAAGCCGGCCAGGGCGAATTCGCGTCGCGGCCCGGCGCCGATGCCAGCGCATCAATGACCGCCGCCGGAGTGCTGGCCCTATCCCTGCTGGATCGCGCACAAAGCGACGCGGCCACGGCCGGAGCGCGGTATCTCGTCGATCATCCGGCGACGCAAGCGACGGACACGCCCTACGACGCCGTGTATTTTGCGGCGATCGCCGCATTTCGGTCGGGCGGTTCGACATGGTCGGAGGTCTGGTCAAGAACCTCGGCGCGCCTCATGGCCCTGCATGACAAAGACGGCGGCTGGCCCGCGGGCGCCAGCAGCCAGAACCCCGGCCGAGTCTACGCGACGGCGATGGCGACGTTGACGCTGTCGACGCCGTATCGGTTGTTGCCGGCATATCAGAAGTGAGGCAGGGAAACGTCGTGCGACGCATTCGGATCATGCCGCCGGTGTATCTGGCCGTGGCCGTCGGGGTGATGGCTGTGCTGCATGAGTTCGTTCCGGTTGCGAGGTTATTTGGCTCGCCGGGGCGCTGGCTCGGGTTTGTTCCCATGGCGGCGGGAATTTTTCTGGGCGGCTGGGCGCGTTGGCTGTTCAGTAAACATCAGACGACGATCCGGCCGGGCCAAACGTCGCGCCGGCTTGTGACCGAGGGGCCGTTTCGATGGACCCGGAATCCGATTTACGTCGGCATGGTAATGGTATTGGCCGGCGTCGCGATTCGCTTCGGCAGCCTTTCGCCGTGGGTGATGGTTCCGATGTTCATCGTCGTCATCGCGCGTAACGTCATCCCGGTCGAGGAGGCAATGCTGCAGGAGACGTTCGGCGCGGAATACGAGCAATACCGGGGTCGAGTTCCAAGGTGGATTTGATTCGGGGGAATTGACCTGGCGGCGGGGGCAAACTATATTTGCATAGGCGAATATGCAAGCGGCGACGTCACGACCATCGGTGGACCACATGTTCCGGGCGTTTGCGGATCGGACCCGGCTGCGGATTCTCCATCTCCTGGCGCCGGGAGAACTGTGCGTGTGCGATCTGGTGCGCGTGCTGGGCGGCCCGCAGCCGAAGATCTCGCGGCATCTGGCGTATCTGCGGCGGGCCGGTCTGGTGACGGCCCGGAAGGACGGACTGTGGATGCACTATAGCCTGTCGCCGGCGAAGGGACGGTTCCATGCGAAATTGATGGAGTGCCTGGCGTGCTGTTTGGCGGATGTTCCGGAATTGGCGCGGGATGCGAAGCTGCGGGCGCGCGGCCGCTGCGACGGCGGAACCTGCCGCAAGTGAGTTTTTTGGCTCAAATTGCATTCGCCCAGGCGAATGGAGTGAACGGCGATGGCAAAAACCAGGATATTGTTCCTCTGCACCGGCAATTCGTGCCGCAGCCAGATGGCCGAGGGGTGGGCCAGGCATCTGAAGGGCGATGCGATCGAGGCGTATTCGGCGGGCGTCGAGCCGCATGGGATGAACCAGATCGCGGTGGCGGTGATGAAGGAAGCGGGCGTCGATATCAGCGGTCGGCGGTCAAAACACGTCGATGAACTGCGCGACGTGGCGTTCGATTTCGTGGTGACGGTGTGCGACGATGCACACGAGAATTGCCCGCTGTTTCCGGGGAAGACAAGAGTCGTACACGTCGGTTTCGATGATCCGCCCCGGCTGGCGAAAACGGCAAATTCGGAGAGCGAAGCAATGGGCCATTACCGCCGGGTGCGCGACGAAATCCGGGCGTTTGTCGAGACGTTGCCGGGGAGTCTCAGGCAAAAGGGAGGCATTTCGTGATGAACAAACCGATGGTCCTCATCCTCTGCACGGGCAACTCCTGTCGCAGCCAGATGGCGGAGGGGTTTCTCAAGCTCTACAAGGGCGATCAATACGACGTGCAAAGCGCCGGCACCGAACCGAAATCCGAGGTTCATCCGCTGGCCATACGCGTGATGAACGAAATCGGCATCGACATCGGCGGCCGACGGCCGAAGTCGCTGCTGTCGTTTCTCGGCACCGCCCCCGTGCGCCATCTGCTGATTGTCTGCGACAAGGCCAACGGCACATGCCCGCGAATCTGGCCGGGGACTTACACGCGAACCTATCTGCCGTTCAACGATCCGGCCGCGTTTGTCGGCTCGGAAAGCCAGACGCTCGATGAGTTCCGCACCGTCCGCGATCAGATCGGCAAGGCGATGAAGGATTGGACTCCGCAAGTCGAGAGGGCCGGCCGATGAGGAAATACGCGGCCGAAGTTCTTGGAACCTTTGCACTGGTCTTCGCCGGCACCGGGGCGGTGGTCATCAACGACGTGACCGGCGGTGGCGTCACGCACGTGGGGATCGCGGCGACGTTCGGGCTGGTGGTGATGGCCATGATCTATGCGGTTGGGGACGTGTCGGGGGCGCACCTCAATCCGGCCGTGACGATCGGGTTCTTTCTGGCCGGGCGGCTGCGCGGCCGGTGCGTACTGCCGTACATCGCCAGCCAGATCGCCGGGGCGTTTGCGGCCAGCGGGGCACTGCTGCTGCTGTTTGGAAATCACGCGCATCTGGGGGCGACATTGCCGGCCGGTTCGGCATGGCAATCGTTCGGTCTGGAAGCGATGCTCACGTGGCTGCTGATGTTTGTCATCCTGTGCGTATCGACCGGATCGAAGGAAGTGGGGGCGATGGCCGGGACCGCCATCGGCGGCGTGATCGCGCTGGAGGCGATGTTCGCCGGGCCGATCAGCGGGGCGTCGATGAATCCGGCCCGGTCGCTGGCCCCGGCGGTGGTGAGCGGGACGCTGGCGAGCTTATGGGTATATATTGCGGCGCCCGTGCTGGGAGCGGCACTGGCGGTGCCGTGCTGGCGAATGACGCGGGAGGGCGTGGCGGCATATTCAAGCCAAGACTTACATCCAGACAAGGAGCTGACCGATGAATCGAAACGCTGACCAAGCCGTCGAGCTTTTGTCCCAAGGCTACAATTGTGCGCAGGCCGTTTTGGCCGCCTGCGGCGGGCGGCGTGGATTATCGCGGGAAACGGCCATGCGCGTGGCCGGGCCGTTCGGCGCCGGCATCGGCCGGATGGGCGGAACGTGCGGCGCGGTCTCCGGCGCGTTCATGGCCATCGGGCTGAAATACGCCCGGACCGGTCCGGGCGAGGACGCCGCCAAGGAAACGGGTTACGCCCTGGCGCGCCAGTTCGTCGCCCGGTTTACTGCCCTGCACAAGACCACCTGCTGCCGCGAACTGCTGGGGTGCGACTTGTCCACTCCCGAAGGAATGCAACAGGCCAAGGATCAGAAGCTCTTCGAGACCCGCTGCGCGACCTTCGTCCGCGATGCCGCCGACATCGTGGACGATCTGCTCGCCCATACCGAGGACGACGATTCCATCCGCCGCGTCGTCCGTGACAAATATGCCGCTGTTGCGGAGAGTACGCTTTCGAACGATGTCGCCGGCGTGGCGGCCGTCGCACGGGCGTTTGGCTACAGCACGGAGGAACTGGCCGCAATTCCCGCCGGGGCGAACATGGGCCTGTCGTGCGGGAATCCGACGGCCACGGCGTCGCTGCGGCCGGGCGAGGTGGTGGTCGATCTTGGATCGGGCGGCGGACTGGATGTGTTTCTGGCGGCCAAGAAGGTGGGACCGACCGGCCGGGCGATCGGCATCGACATGACACCGCAGATGATCGCCCGGGCCCGGGCCAACGCGGCGGAGGCGAATCTCTCCAACGTCGAATTTCATCAGGCGAACATCGACAAGCTGCCGCTGGCCGATGCGTCGGTCGATTGCGTCATCTCCAATTGCGTGATCAACCTGGCGCCGGACAAGCCGGCGGTGTTTCGTGAGATTGCACGAGTCCTCAAGCCCGGCGGACGCCTGGCCGTCAGCGACATCGCGCTCAAGAAGCCGCTGCCGGATGAAATAGCCGGGGACGTGATGGCCTACGTCGGCTGCATTGCCGGGGCGGTCATGATTGAGGACTATAAGCGGCAACTGAAAGCGGCCGGTTTTGCCCATGTCGATGTTATCGACAGCGGCAGCGACCTCAACGCCTATGCCAAGGTGGAGAACCAGTCTGGGTGCTGCTCGCCGTCGATGGATGATGCGTCACCGAAATCATCGTGCTGCGGAACGCCACTCAAAGTCGCCCAGTCAAGCTGCTGCACACCCGCAACACAGTCCAAGCCGGAATTGCACAGCCGACTGGCCGATCTGCTGAGGAGATACAACGTGAATGACTACGCGGCCAGCGTAAAGGTTTATGCCGTAAGGCCCGGCTGACCCCACACCGCTTGCTGAGCTGGCGCAGTCCCGTGGGCGTCTTGTTGGCCATGGTCTGGCGCGTTACTTTTACTCCCCATGTCGAGGCATCAACTTTTCGTTGTTCTGTTCGTTGCGATGATTATCGGCAACACGCGACTGCTTTTCGCCGCTGCCGCAACGCAGCCGTCTTCCATGCCGACCGGTTCCAGAGTGGCGATTGACCCCTCGGCCGGCAGACCCGTCTTTCTTTTCGACGATGACGATGACGACAACCCAAGGCCCGCGGGCTTGCCGACGTCGAATCCGACATTGAGCCGGTACTTCTTTGGCCTGCTGGACAATCGCTCAAGCTATGGCAAAGACTTCTTTCCCGACGCTTTCATCGGGCCGGAATTTGATTCTGAACAGCAGGTCGAATTGGATTACCTGCATGGCGCAAAAGCCGGCGCGCGGGAGGACGAAGTTGATGCGGGGATTCAATGGAACGTCGTCGGCCAACTCACCCTCGCCGGTGAATTCGGCTGGGATTCGCAGCACGAACCCGGCATTGGAAATGGCCCCGAAGGCGATCTGGCTGAACGGGAGGACGGCACCGGTTTTGAAAACGCCGACCTGGCCGCTTATCACCCGATCTTTCAATACCTCAGCGCGGATGGTCAATTCGATTACACCGCCGTCGTCCGCTTCGATTTCGGCATCCCGACTCGCACGCGTGTTTCGGGCAAAGACGTCCAACTGACGCCGTACCTGGGCCAACTCCTTCGCGTCGGCGACCACGTGAGCATCGAGGCGTGGACCGGCTCGCAGTTCACCATCGCACCCCGGCAGACGGACCAGTTCGTCTACGGCGCCTCCCTCGGCTACCGGATATCTCACGAGCAATTGCCTCTGCCGCTGACGGAACAAGTCACTCCGCTCTTTGAACTTGACGGCCAGACGCCGTGGTCGGGCAATGGCCAGGATGCGTTGTTCGGCGTAACCGGGCTGAATATCCAATTCAAGTCGCTGGGCAAAATGCAGCCGGGCGTCGAATTGGGATATCAATTCCCCATCGACCAGGGCGCTCGCGAACAGTTGCATTGGGGCGTCGTCACGGAATTCCTGCTGGAATTCTAAAGACAAGGGCGCGATTTGATTTTCCCATGAAATCGCGGCCGGGCGTCTGTACAATCCGTTCATGATGCCAAACCGAGAACCACGTCACATCGCGGCGAAGACATTGATCTGGTGGATGGCGGCGGGGCTGGCCGGGGCATGTTCCTCGGCCATGGCCGCCGATCCGACGCCGGCTGCGGTGATGCCGAGCACGGCGCCGACGACGGCCAGCGCGGCGAGATTCGTCATCACCGATTTCGGCGCCGTCGCCGATGGGAAAACCCTCAACACCGCGGCGATTCAAAAGACGATCGATCGAGCGGCCGGTGCCGGCGGCGGGATTGTGGTGGTTCCATCCGGCACGTTTGTGACCGGCGCGATCTTCCTTAAGCCCGGTACGGGGCTGGATGTCGAAAAGGACGGCGTGCTCAAGGGTTCGACAAATATCGCCGACTATCCGCAGCGGCTCACGCGCATCGAGGGTCATTTTCAGCAGTGGCTGCCGGCCCTGGTGAATGCCGACGGGGTCGATCATCTTCGCATCGGCGGGGCGGGCACGCTGGACGGCAGCGGCACGCCGTTTTATGCGGCGTTCCAAACCCAGCGCCGCGCCAATTCCGCGACGGCGAATCTGGATGTTCCCCGGCCGCGGATGGTGTATATCGCCAACAGCGCGGATGTGAAGGTTTCGGGATTGCATTTCCTGAACTCCGGGTTCTGGAACCTGCACGTGTACAAATCGCACGACGTGGAAATCCAGGGGCTGGACATCCAGGCGCCGACGACAAGCCCCAGCACCGACGGCATGGATATCGACAGCTCGCAGAACATCACGATTCACGATTGCAGCATCGTCAACAACGATGACGGCATTGCCCTCAAGGGGAGCAAGGGCGTGGATGCGATGGACGACAAGGACAGCCCGCCGGTTGAGCATATCCACGTCTACGATTGCGTGTTCGGCCATACCGGGAGCTTCGTGACCTGCGGCAGCGAGGCGACGATCATCCGCGATGTCGAGGTCGATCATTGCAAGGCCAGCGGCGCCGGCAGCGCGCCCACGATGATGCGTCTGAAATTGCGCACCGATACGCCTCAGTTGTACGAGAACATCCGGTTCCACGACATCACGCTGGACGGCAGGGGCGCGATCTTCGGCATGGCGCCGTGGACGCAATACGCCAACCTGCAGGGCCACGCCCCGCCGACCCACACAGTGCGAAACATATCGATCTCAAACGTCACCGGCACGTATGGCAGCTTCGGGTCGATCCGCCCCAACGCCGGCGATGTGATCGACCACATGACGCTGGAGAACATCGACGTGAAATTGACCACGGCCACGCCGACCTTCACGGGCGTGACAAATCTGGTGGTGAAGAATGTGAAAGTGAACGGGACGGCCTACGCGGGGCCGGGAAGGTGACGGGGCGGGTAGGAATCCGCGGCGGGAGGCGGCATTGCCGGACGAGACGCAACCGATCCACAAGCTTTCGTATCACGCGATTGGTCCGCCGCGGATTGAACGTGCGCGCGAGTGGCTGTCGCGGCGGCCGTTGTGGGCGGTTGCGCTGGTCATGATCGTGCCGGTGGTTGTTGTCGGCGAATTCCATATAGAAGATTGGCTCGGAAATGACATGGTGTCCCGCATCGGTTGGCGGGTGTTGGGCTACGCATATATCGCAGCGATGTTTTTGCCGCGTGAGTTGCGGTCGTTGAGCTGGCGTCGGGGGGTGGTGGTGGCGGCGCTGGCGGCCGTGGTCTACGTGCTGGAATTGACAAACTGGCAGGGATCGATCGTATTTCCGTACAACATGCTGACATGGTATGTACCACTCGTGGGCGTTGGCGACTGGGCGGTCAACGGGCCGCGCAAGCCTCGTACTCTCGTTTGGACATTGGTGTTGATGCTCGCAGTTGTCGCTCTCTTGGCGAGCGTTTGCCAGCCGCTACGGTTCGCAAACTGGACTATCCGCCGGGCAATATCGCATCCGGGAGGCACGACGATATACACCTTTGATTTTGCGTGGCCGTCTCGTTCGGCGCTTCAGGCTGTGCTGATTTGGCTGGCAATACCTGCGGCACAGCGGCTGGCGGATACACGGAACCGGTTTGCGGCGTGGGTTGCCGTCTTTTCCACCATGGCATGCGCGGCGTGGTTTGCGATCTTCTTTCACATTGTTGTCTATCGCCTTGCGGCGCGGTCGCTGGCCAAGGGGTGGCCGTTCGATCGGGACTATGCGGTGTCGATTCTGCAGTTGCGTGACGACAAGGCGGACGAAATCGTCTTCTGGCAGGCGGTTGAGCGAGCGGACTGGTCCTCGCCGCCCGACGATCTGAGGTGGCATTACCCCGGACGCTGCATCAAGATTCTGGCGGAGCGCGATCCCGCCGTAACGGCCGAGCGCCTTTCGGTGCTCTTGCGCGGCAGGCCGTCCTCGGCGCTCGCCGAGTGTGCAGCGCCGATTCTCGCACAGCAGCATCATTATGAAACCGCGCCGGAATTGATGCGTTACGCACTGCTGGGCAACGACGATTGCAGCGAGGCACTGGATTCGATGCGGGTTCCGCAAACGGCTCTGGCAGTAATAGCAGAAAGCGAACGATATCGCCGGCGGCGGAGTGGCACCGATCCAAACGAATTGTCGCCGGCGTCGGAAAAGGAACTGGCGGACCTGCTGGGGGAGGATATCGGACCAAAGATCAGCGATTGGAACAACTTATACGACCGCGTGATTTCTCAACGACCGACGCCACTGTCGGCGGACCAGGCGTCCGAGACGGATCGCGTTTCTCGCGCGCTCGCCATGTATTGGGACGCGCAAGTGCATCTCCTGTTTGCGCGGCGACCTTCATCGGTGCCCAAGCCGAACCTCGATGTGCCGACGACCACCGGGCTGGAACAGGAGATTCGGAAATATTGTGCAGCGGCGACATCGGCGACGGCGCCGAGCAGCGTGCCGGCTTCCAAACCGTCAGCGCCATAGCGGCGACGAAAGGCCCCAAACGCAGCAACGCGAGTCGGCAAAGAGCCCTCGCTCACGGCTGCTGCATCGCCGCGTCATCGGGAGGAGGCGTTGCCGGGGGCGGCGGCGGGGGTTCGGGCGCGACGGGCGTGGGGGTGATGCCCAGCCCGGACAAGACCTTGGCGTATTGATCGCGGTGGTCTTGTATCAACTTGATATTCTGCGGCGGGACGTCCTTGGCCAGCGCGTCGGCATCGGCCGCGATCTTGGCTTTGGCCTCGTCCACGCCGGCGGCGAACTTGGTGGCGTCCTCGATGTCCTTTTGGGCCGCGGCAATGGTGTCTGCGTTGAGCTTGTCGATCTCGGCCTTCTCCGCCGCCGTGGCGGGAAGATCGGGATGAGCCAGGTGGGCGTCATCGGCCTTGATGTGGGCGTTGTCCAGATCGATATCGCTCTGAGCGTCGGCGACTGCGCGGCGTGCATCCTCGATAGCGGAAAGAGCCTTTTCGCGATCGTCGGCTTTCTGGAGTTTGTACGACGCCTCGGCGACGGCATCCAACTCCGAGGGCGGATTCTTGTAGTCCGTGTCCGCCGTCGTCCATTCCTGCTGGTGTCTCTGGACGGCGGCGTTGGCCGCTGTCAGGGCGTCGGTGTCCTCGTGAAGCAGGCCTACGGATTTTTCCTTGTCGGCGGCGGCGGCCTGGGTGGTGGCGGCCTTCTGCGCGTCGGTCATCACTCGCCGGCCGTCCTTCTGAGCGGCGGTGTACGCGGCCAGATTCGCCTTGGCGGCGGCGAACTTGGCGTTGTTGGCCTCCACCTGGGCTTCCAAATCCTTGTTTTTCTGATCGGTGAACTGCTCGACGCCCAGAAGCGCGTTGTAGGCCTTCATGGCCTGGTCGTCGATCCAGTCGTATTCCTCGCGTGAAAGCTGCTGCGCCGCGGCACAGTCGGTAACTTTCTGATTAGCCGCGGCCTTTGCGGCGGCCTCGGCATCCGGCGTCTGGGCGCTGTCCAGTTGTTGTTGAAGCGCAGGCACCGCCTTGACCAATTCGGTCTCGGCAGCCATGTAGGCCTTGAACTGCGCCTCCGAAATGACATCATTGGCCGGTGCCACGAAATCGGCCGCCAGTGCCCGCCCGCACAGGGCCACAACTGCGATGCAGACGAAAACCCCCCGCCGGGACAAAGTGCTCATAACTTTCTCCTCTGGCCGACGCGCCAACACTTTGGCGCCCCGGCATCCACGTTCCGTCTGGGCCCTGCCTGAATACCCAACGGCCGTCGGGCATTCAGGCAGGGCCTGTCACGTTCCGCCGCCATTATGTACTACGCGCGCGTCAGGCAATTGTTATCGACGGATCAAGATAAACATCCTGAATGAGGTTCAGGAGCTTGACACCGTCGGCCATCGGACGCTGGAAGGCCTTGCGGCCGCTGATCAGGCCCATGCCGCCGGCGCGTTTGTTGATGACGGCGGTCTTGGCGGCCTCGGCAAAGTCGTTGTCGCCGGACGCGCCGCCGCTGTTGATCAATGGGGCCCGGCCCATGTAACAATTGGCGAGCTGATAGCGGGTCAGTTCGATCGGATGATCGCCCGGCGTCAGGTCGCTGTAGACGCGCTTGTCGGTCTTGCCGAACTTCAGGGCATTGAACCCGCCGTTATTCTCCGGCAGCTTCTGCTTGATGATGTCGGCCTGAATGGTCACGCCCAGGTGATTGGCCTGGCCGGTCAGATCGGCCGAAACGTGATAATCCTTCTCGGCCGTCTTGAATGCCGGATTGCGCAGATAGCACCACAGGATGGTCACCAGCCCCAACTCATGGGCATGGGCGAAGGCGGCCGAGACTTCCTGAATCTGCCGGGTCGATTCCGGCGAGCCGAAATAGATCGTTGCACCGACGGCCACCGCGCCCATGTCAAACGCCTGCTTGACCGAGCCGAACATGATCTGGTCATAGCGGTTGGGGTAGCTGATGAATTCGTTGTGGTTCAGCTTGACGATGAAGGGGATGTGATGGGCGAATTTCCGGCTGACGGCGCCCAGCACGCCCAGTGTCGAAGCGACGGCGTTGCAGCCGCCTTCAATCGCCAGCTTCACGATGTTCTCCGGATCGAAATAGATCGGCACCTTGGCGAAGCTCGCCCCGGCGGAATGCTCGATCCCCTGATCGACCGGCAGGATCGAGACATAGCCGGTGCCCTTGAGCCGGCCGGTGTTCACGATGGATTGGAAATTCCGCAGCACGGATGGTGAGCGATCGCCGGCAACGAGCACGCGATCGACAAAGTCCGGGCCGGGCAGATGCAGGCTCGATTTGGCGAATCCCCTGGCCGAGTAGGACAAAAGGGCTTCGCCGTCTTTTCCGAGCAGTTCAACGATTTTGGACGAGGTAGCAGCCATTGAAAAAAACTCCTCCGGCAGTGATGCCGGCTAACAGTTAGCAATTCGCGGCAAAAGTCCCGCACGACACTGGCGACGGGCTCTTGAGCGAGCATCTTAACCGGATCGCACAGGAAATCATCAGGGCGGCCCCGAATCAAAAGGGTCGGGAGCCTTTGATGCATTTCGGCACATCAAAGACTCCCGACCCCTGTGATTTTCGCGTGGTTGGTTCGGTCGCTCAGCCGGCGCGGTTCGTGGCTGGCGGGGTGGCCGTGCCGCGGCCGGCGGCGCCTCGTCCGGCGGCCCCTCGGCCGCCGCCGCCCATGGGCGGATCGGCCGGCTGTTTGAAGGCGTCCGGCAGCGGAGCCGGATGTGTCGGATCAAACGTGCCGGCATCGTCGCGGATGAACTTGGCGATATCGAGCTTGTCCTGTTTGATGCCTTCGACGATGCAGCGGGAAAGCAGGTAGCCGCCGTAGTTACTGGGGTGCGTGCCGTCGTTGTAGGCACGGCCGACATTGGCGCCCAGACCCAGGTTGACGTCAAGGTTCATGCTGTTGAGATCGATGGACGGGCAGCCGAATTCCTTACCGGCGGTGACGGCGGCCTTGGCATAGGCGCTGAGGCTGCCGTTGGTCTTGGAGTCGGTCCGGCGGGCCATGCAGGAGACCATCACGGGTGTGGCGCCCTTGGCCTTGGCTTCGCCGGCGTATTGCTTGAGGAGATCCTTGAATTCGGTGTCGGCCGGGGCATAGGTCGATGAGAAATCCTCATCCGGATAGATATTGTTGTTGCCCCGCTGTTTGCTGTCGTTGGTGCCGAACGCCATGAGCACATAGTCGCCGGGCTTGAGCTGGCTGAGGATCTTGTCCCATCGGCGTTCGGCGGGACGACGGAAGCCCTTGAGGGTTTCGCCGCTCTCGGCGTGATTGGCCACGGCCACATCGGCGGTGAACCAGCGGGGAAGACTCTGGGCCCACGATCCGCCTCCGCCGGGCTGGTCGACGACGGTCGAGTCGCCAAGGCAGAAGACCGTCGGCACGGTCGTCTTGTCGACCAATATCTGGTCTATGGCGATGTGATCCCCGCTGAAGGCGAGCGTGAGCTTGTCGTCCCAGCTCAGCGAGCCGTTTTCGCGGCTGTCCAGTCCGACAGTGCCGCCGGTGGAAATCTGCGGCCGGCGGACGTTGACGGCAAACGATTCCGTGCGCGTCTTTCCCGCCGCGGTATGGATGTCCTCGAGCATCAGCCGCCGCGTTTCTGCCTTGACGGTGACGGTCGAATCGGCCGGACCGCCGAAAGTCACCGTGACTTTATAGTTGCCTTCGGGAACTCCGACCGAGAAGTAGAACGGTTTGCCGGTGGCGTCCTGCTTGGTTCCCATGTCATATCCCCAGCCGGAGGCCGCGGAATAGACCGATGCGTCGGTCACCATCGTCGGCTTGATGCCTTCGCCGCCGGTTTGGCCAAATACGAAACGAACCGGCATCGGCACATCCCCGGCCAGCACACAGCGGCAAAGTCCGGCAAGAGCCAATGCGGCCAATACGGCGACAGATCGTAACTTCCTCATTGCAGCGCCTCCCGTCTTTTGACCAGTGAAACCTATTGAAGGGCATTTTCCCTTCACGCTTGCCGGGACCATCGGAATCAATGCTCCCGGCCCGCGTATTGTCCAGCAATTCTCCCAATGTTCAACGCCAATCACATAATTTGACTCCGCGTGGGCATGTGGGACTGCCCGCGATGCACAACGGCGGATATGTCGGCTCCCTTATTTCTCCTGTAGCTCCAGCCGCAGGTAGTCATAGCAAACGCCCGACGTGCAATCCCCGGCGGGAACCGTCAGCGTCATCGAGTTCTCGCCCGCCTTCATCAGGGAGGCATCGAACGGCTGGGAATATTCACGCCATACGCCGCGGTCGGTGTTGTACCGCAGGGCATTGGTCGAGATCGGCCGGATTTGGCCTGCGGGTTTGCCGTTCATGCCAATGCTCAGCGTCGTGCTGTCGGAGCCACCCAGCGACACACGCAACGTCGCCGTGCCTTGAACGGCCTTGTCCATGTTGAACTTCACCGTCCAGGTGGTCGCCCGGCCGCGGCCCCAGGCGCCCCACATGTTCGCACCGGCCGGTGACGGGAGATTCACCCAGCCGAAGGCCTGATTGGCCGGATCCTTGGCGGCGGGATTGACAAAGTTCAGGTTCGTCGCGTGCGGGGTTTGTTCAAAGAACCAGTCCTTATGGTAATCGCTCTTGCCGATGGTGTAGGTGATGTCATTGGGGAACAGCAGGGCATAGCGCAGGCACCAGCCCCAAAGCCAATATTGATCTCCCTTGAAGAACTCGCTGCCGTTGCGGTTGGGATAGCCGATTTCCCAGACCTGCTTGCCGTTGCGAACCGGCGTCCATTCAACCTTGCCCATATCTAGGTTCTTACCCGCCTCGACGGTGATGTTGGTCTTGGCGTATTCACCCAGCACACCATCGGCAAAGGCGTGAAGCGTGTAGGTGCCGGGGCGGACATTGGTGATGGTGAACTTGCCGTCCTCGGTGCCGTTGTTCCAGAACTCGTAGTAATTGCCGTCGTGCTGCCAGGTGATCGTGTTGCCGTTGCCCGACCGGGTGACAAACCCGCCGGCGTTGCTGGTGTAATCCGGATGGGCCAGGCCGACGGTCAGATTGGGCAGCTTGGTGCTGGCGGCCTGCGGGTCGTTGAGGACAAACTGGCCGGTCACGTTGCCGCGCTCGTTCTTGTGCGGGTAGTCCACGCCGGAGACCCAGTCGAACGGCCAGGCGGCATTGACTTCCCTGGCTTTGCCAAGCGCATCCTGCCAGAGAGCGATAGCATTGTCATGCCATACGGCAGGCACGGTGGGATTCCCGGCGGTGGCCGCAAAAGTATCCAGATCGGCCTGCGACGGGTCCTTGGGATTGGCCAATGCGTTGAAATAGACAAAAATCGGGCCGATCACCTTCTTCCAGTTTTCCCCGGCCGGGACGTTGCAGCCGGCGCCCCCGGCGTAGTGGCCGGATGTCCAGTAGACTTGAATGGTGTTATTCGAACCCCACGCGAAGGGGCCGATCAGGTCGATCTTTTCAGCGCCGCCGCCGATGTATTCGGTGGTGGGGTTAATCAGATAAACGCCGACGTGGTTCTTGGGGCTGGAGAATCCCCATGCGGGCAATCGGTACATGATGCCGCAATAGGTATATTTATGTTCGACGGAATTCTTATACATGCCGGTGGTCAGGAGGGTCTGCTCTTTGGCGTGGATCATGGCGCCGGCCCGGAGTTCTTGCATGGAGGGCACGAGCATGTTGCGGTCGGCATCAACGGAGAACCAGTTAAAGCTCGGATCGAGTTGGAGGATGAATTGGCTTTCGCCCTCGCTGGCCGCGGGATAGGAAGCCGGGTGCGAGAACTGGGCATAGGCGTAGATTCCGCTCACGCCGCGCTCCAGCGCGTAGCGTGTTTCAATGTCCATGCGGCCGGTGTTCGCGCCCTTGACGGCGACCTCGCCGCGCTGGCCGCCGTTCTTTGCCGGGTCGATGGTCACCGATGAGGTCACGGTGCCGGAGGGCATCTGTTCCCAGGAGGGGATTGGGCTGCCGGCCGGTGTCGGCGGCGTGTGGAGCGTATCCGAGCCGTTGGAGATCGCCGGTCGCAGCGTTTCGACGCCGTGATAAATGACCTGCAGCAGGCTGCCGTTCTTTTTGACGACGGTGGCCTTGATGATGCCATTGTCCATCGTCCAGGTGTCGCCATTGTCGGTGACGGTCACCGGGTCATTGACGGCGGGTTTGGCGACTGGGGGCAAGTCAAGGGCCCGCACCAGCGGCGCCGGCAGGACCAGCGCCAGGACAATGCAGGCAAGCAGGACGCGGCCACGCGGGCCGATGGACGCTCGAGTTTTCATCGCACGCTCCAGTGGATATGAATTCGTCCGCTCAATCGCCGATCGTTCGGCGCTGGGCCGGTGAGAGAGAATTGGCTTCCGGCCTCCCACCTGAGGCGCGACAATATCAAAACCGTGCGTTTTGTCAATTGCCAGCTCGTTTTGAACACCCCCCGATCACCCAGTTCAATCAATGGGGGTTGGAAGTCTTGGATGCATTTTCGCCACTGGAAAACTCCTGACCTTTGAATTTCCACCCGGGGGGAATTGTGCGGGCCGCTACGCAAGAAGCTCCGCCAAAACCTGCACGAAATGGCTGCGGGGTAACACTTTGTCAATCCCGGCTTCGCGGGCTGCGGCGATCGTCGCGGCGTCAACGTGCGAAACGAAGCCGATCGCCGGACGGCCGGTTTGCCTTGACCAGGCGGCCGCGGCGGCGATGGCGCCGGGGAGATTCAGATCGACCAGCACCAGTCGGCCATCAGCGCCGGCCAATTGGATCGGATCGCGGATGGTCCGCGTCGCCGCGCCGATCGACCGGGCCACGGCGGTGATCCTGGCGATGAAGATCAGGTCCCGAACCAGCAGCAACACCGGTGGGGATTCACCGGCGGCGGTCGAAGTGACCGGAGATGGATCGACTGGACTCGGCATACGTGCCTTCTTGCGGTATACTTCTGGCCAAGGTGTACGGGAGCGGGCGGCACATGGCCGCCCGGTTCCGGCCACCCATGTCCCTACGAGGAGGAACTTGTGACCGATCGGATCATATCCACCGTGCCCGCCCGCGGGCGAGTTGCTGTTGCGATAACGGCCTCTTGTCAGATTCTTGAGTCGATGCTCAGGCGCAGGAAAGCGACGGCTTTCCGCGGCGCAGTTCTCGCATGCCTGGTGGCATTGGCCGGGTGCCAGTCGATGGGCGGCCCCGGTGCCGGCGGCTCGGCTTCGGATATTCCACACTTGCAGAAGCACGGGACGGCCACGCAACTGATCGTCGATGGCAAGCCGTTCCTGGCTCTGACCGGCGAATTGAGCAACAGCACCGCCACCAGCGTTGAGTACATGAAGGGCGTCTGGCCGAGGCTGGTCGCGGCGGCGCCGATGAACACCGTTCTGGCGGGGGTGTCGTGGAACCAGATCGAACCGCAGGAGGGGAAATTTGACTTCAGCGTGCTCGACGGCGTGATCGACGGAGCGCGACAGAACAACATGCGCCTGGGCCTGCTCTGGTTTGGAACATGGAAGAACAGCATGTCCTGCTATGCTCCCGACTGGGCCAAGAAAGACTATCAGCGCTTCCCCCGCCTCTGGGGCAAAGACAAAACGGCCATCGAATTGATCACGCCCCTGAGCGACAACGGCCGCGATGCCGATGCCCGCGCGTTTGCCGCCCTCATGCGGCACGTCAGGCAAGTGGACGGCCAGCGGCACACGATCATCCTGATCCAGGTCGAGAACGAGGTGGGTACGCATTACGACACGATGGACCGTTCCCCTCTGGCCGAGAAGGCCTACGCCGGTCCGGTGCCCGCTGAATTGATGAACTACCTTCAGCAGCACAAGGACACGCTGATTCCGGAATTTCGCCAGGCGTGGGAGACGGCGGGCTTCAAGACGTCGGGAACGTGGGAAGAGGTGTTCGGCAAGGGCCCGGCGACAGAGGGAATCTTCATGGGCTGGTATTATGCCCGCTACATTGACGGCGTGGCGGCCGCGGGCAAAGCCGAGTATCCGATTCCGATGTATGTCAACGCTGCGCTGTACACGGTGCCGAAGCAGCCGGAATTCACGCCCAGTTACGGCCGGCCGTATGACCTGACCATGGATGTCTGGCACGCCGGCGCGCCGCATATCGACTGGCTGTCGCCGGATATTTACAACACCGGCGACTTTGCGGCGTTTTGCGCCAAGTACACGCAATCAGGCAACCCGCTGTTCATTCCCGAGACCCGGGGCGACATGGATGTGAAGATGCTCTACGTCTTCGGCCGGCACAATGCGATCGGCATGTCCCTTATGGGGATCGAAAGGGCGACGACTCCCGACACGGACCTGGTCAACGGTTTCCAGATCATCTCGCAACTGACGCCTCTGATCGCACAGCACCAGGGCGACGGCTCGATGACGGCCGTCCTGCTCGCCGCGGGCGATGCACCGCAGAAGGTTCGTTTGGGGAATTACAGCTTTGAGATCGCCCGTCAGCAGCCGCGGGGTGCGCCGGCACAACCTGGGGCGCAATCGGCGTCGGCGGGTCTGGCGGGCGCGCTGATCATCGACGTCGGGCCGGATGAGTATTATGCCGTCGGTAACAATGTGACCCTCACTCCTCTGCCCGGCAGTGCCGGACCGGAACACGCGGGACTGGGCACGGTGGAGGAAGGCACGTTCGACAACGGCCGGTGGATACCCATCCGCCAGCTTTCCGGCGACGAAGTCGGAGGCGGTGACTACGTGAACCTGCGGATTCATCCCAGCGACCGAATTCCGGGCGACCACTATGTGGGCATCCAGCACTTCACGACCTATCGTTATGAATAGCGAGGCATGCGCAACGTGAGCCGCAAGCGACGGCCATTTCCAAGGGAGGTTGTTCCAATGCGAATTTCGCTGCTGGCCTTTCTTCTGCTCGGTGCCCTAGCGGCGCGGGCCCAAAATGCGGCTTCCCCGGTCGCCGCCACAACGGCTCCGACGACGATGGCGGGCGCGCCCGTCCCGGCAGGTTCCGGCGGCGTTACGCTGCTTGATGAGACGGGTACCCCGCGGGTCTACCCGACGAATCTCACGACCATCGAAACCCCCAAAGCCGGCATTCTTGGCCTGCGCGCCGCCGACATCCCGCGCTACACGCAAACCGGCCCACTGCCCAATCCCGCGCCCGCACGGGCGGGTGTCATCCCGCCGGTGCCCCATGATCCGAAATTGCCGACGATCTGGACCATCGGCGATTCGACCGTCCGCACCGGCGTCAACGGCACGGGCGATGACCGGGTCGGCCAATGGGGTTGGGGGGCGCCGCTCGTGGGCTATTTCGATCCCAGGAAAGTCAACGTCGTCAACCGCGCCGTGGGCGGCACCACCAGCGCCAGCTTCTACACCGGCCAGTGGAAAGCCATGGTGGATCTGATCAAGAAGGGTGACGTGGTCATCCTTCAGTTTGGCACCAACAGCGGCCGCGGCGAACTCCCGGGCATCGGCGAAGAAACCCAGGCTGGTGCCGGCGGGACAGTCAACCACACGTTCGGCTGGTATATCCGGCGGTTCATCGCCGAGACTCGCGCCAAGGAAGCCACACCCGTGGTCTGCTCGCTGATCCCGCGCAATGCGCGGGGCGCCGACGGAAAGATCAACCGCAGCGCCAAAACCCAGGCCGGCTGGGCCAGGGACACTGCCGCCGCGGAAAAGGCCGACTTCATTGATCTCAACGAACTGATCGCTGCCAAGTACGACGCCCTGGACCCAACCGCGGTCGACGCCCTTTTTGCCGGTTCACCGCATACCAGTTGGACCGGGGCCGTCGTCAACGCCGAGACAGTCATCTCCGGCCTCAAGGCTCTGAAGGTTGATCCGGCCGCGGCCTATTACGTGCCCCAGGTCAAGGAAATCCCCGCCGCGCCCGACCTCAGCCGGCCGCCTGCTGCCAGGCCGGCGCCGCCAACCCCAACCACAATGCCCGTAAATCCAGCGGCATAAGGGCTTGGCGACACTTGCCGCGGGTTGCTAGTCCTTCAGAACCATGAAGCTGAACAAGGAATAGCCGGCCTGCGTGCCTCGCTGCGTGCCGTACATGCGCACGTATCTCGCGGAGGTCGTCTTGAAGGACTCGTCGGTCACAGAAAGAGACGATCCGACGGAGGTGCTGAAAACATCCGTCCAGGCGGCGCCATCGGTGGAAACCTGGATCTTGAAGGACTTGGCGAAATTGGAATGCCACTTCAGGATGACCCGGTTGATGTCCTTGGATTCGCCGAGGTCCACCATGATCCATTGCGGGTCGCTGGCGGCGCTTTCCCAGCGGTAATTGGTGTAATTCAGATAGGTCGTGGGGGCCGTGACGTTGCCGGCGACGTTCGTGCCGTTTGTGGACGACGCGGTTGCGGTCTTGCCCAGGGCCAGGTTGCGGGCTGGGTCGAATTTCCGCCAAGTGCCGGCGGTCAGGTTGAAATCCCAATCCTGATAATAATTGAGGATGGGCGTGTCCCCGTCGAATTCCAGGGGCAGCCAGGGGTAGTCGCCCTGCCGGGCTTCAGTATGGATCCAGCGGTCGCCGCAATACATGTACGTCGTTCCCTCCTTGCCCTGGATCGGGAAGACGAAATCGCATTGGGTATCCCACGAATTGTCCGAGCCGGGCGTCGACAAGACCCTGGGCGGCGTCCAGGGGCCGGCCAGGTCGGTCGCGGTATAGTAGTTGGTGGCAGTTGAGCGAATGCCGGCGGTTCGGGAGGTGAAGTAATAATAGATCTTGTTGCGCTTCATGAGCATCGGCGCTTCGCGGCTGGGGATGTTAAAGAGATAGATGCGCTTCTCGAGCTTCAAATAATCCGGCGACATAAGGTAGATGCCATGCTGGCGATTGGGTCCGGCCTGATCCCACACATAGCACAGATACGCCTTACCATCCGTATCCTTGAACATGGACATGTCGCCCATCTTGGCGCCATCGACCAGCGTCTGGCCCTTGAAGGTGAACGGTCCCTCGGGCTTGTCGGAAGTGGCGATTCCAAAGGAGGCGGCATCTCCATCGTACTTCAGGAACATGACGTATTGTCTGGTCGAGTCGTTGTACAGCAGATCCATGCGGTCGACGACAACATCCGTGTGAAGCGTCACACCTTTGTAGGTCCAGTGGATCAGGTCGGTGGACACATAGCAGGTCTGATCGTGGCCCGGGTAGCCTCCACCGTACCAATAGAACTTGTCACCGAACTGGTCCAGGCAGCCGCTGCGCGTGGCGATGCGATATCCATTCTGATCAACCTCGAAGAAATCATTGTGAATGGTTTGCCAGGGCGTTGGGGAAGCCACCAGGGGACTTGCGGGCATCGTGGCCGTCGCGATCGGGGGTGCCGGCGCGGCGGCGGCTCCGGGCACATCGGACGTGCCCGCCGCGCCGCGCCCGCCGGGCGTGCCGCGGGCACCGCGCGCAGCTCGCGCTCCGGGCGCCGGCACAGTCGTTTGCGCCACCAGCGAGCAGGCCAGAATCAGGGTCAGGATAAAGACGCGAGCCGCCAATTTCCCGGATCGGATTTCCATTGAAATGCGCTCCTTCTTTAGACGAGATAGGTCAATTGTAGTCGTTCGACAGGCTGGCACAAGGTGTCGCAAAACGGATATCGCGAAACAGATATCGAGAGACCGATGTGGCGCGGGTATGCGGAGCGCGACCGACATGAACTGGAACGACATGGCGAGCAAAAATCGGCTTCCGCGTTGACGCGGGACATGGTCGGAGGTAGGTTTTCCGCCTGAACGGACGCGAACATGCTTCCGTCATGTCTCTGCTTCGGCAGAAGCGTTGCTGTCGGCGGAAAACCTGTTTCTTGAGACGGAGGTTTCCATGAGGATCTTTGCGCTGATCGCCGTGCTGCTCATGTTGGCCAGCGGTGCGCTGGCCCAGGACCGGCCGTGGCAGCGGATCACTGATCCCACCGCGGCACAGCTCGTGGCGGGGTTCGTCGCGCCGGCACCGGAGTACAGCTCGCAGTTTGACTGGGGTTTTGGCGATCAGACGACCCGCGACGTGATGGGCGCCACGCTCGACCATGCCAAATCGCTCGGTGTCCAGGCGGCCTTCGTGGAGCCCAAGGCCGGCAAGTCGCCCTATCTTTCGCCGGGCTATTTTGACGCCGTGAAAATTCTGGTCGAGGAAGCCCGGAAGCGCAACATGCGGCTGTGGTTCGATGACGATGGCGGGTATCCCTCCGGCTTTTGCGGCGGGAAATTCGCCACCGATCGCCCGGACCTGCGCATGCAGGGCCTGGCCGCGCCGCAGCGTATTGCGGTCACCACTGGGCAGCAATATTCCTATAAAATGGATGCGGCCACCATCTGTGTGCTGGCCGTCAACCGCGACACCGGCAAGGCTCAGGTGCTGGATAGCTCCACCGGCAGCGTCAGTTGGACCGTACCGGCGGGCAACTGGGATATCGTGCTGCCCAGGTGGCAGTTCCGCTCCGGGTCGACGCATTCGGCCAACGGCGGCTCGCCGTCGCTGCTGGACTATCTCAATCCCGAGGCCGACAAGCTCTTCGCGCAGTGGACGTTCGATGGCTACAAGCAGGCCGTCGGTGACGAAATGGGCAAGACCGTTCTGGGCTTCCGGGGCGACGAACCGCACGTGAGTTCGAATATGGGGGCGTTCAATCCCTGGTCACCCGGGCTTCTGGATGAATTCCAGAAGCGAAAGGGGTATGACCTGCGGCCTTATCTGGCGACGGTCGCGGCCATCACGATTGGCACGCGCGGCGGGGCGGCCGGGCCGGTGAATGTGAATCTCGACGCGGACCACCGCGTCTTTGCCGACTTTTGCGACGTGTGGTCCGATCTCTTCGGCGAGAACTTTTTCGGCATGGAGGGCAAATGGGGCGCGGCCAACAACGTCGAGATGCAGATGCACATCGAACACGAGGAAATCCTGCCGCAGCTTGCCGGCGCCGACGGCGATTTCTTCAAGTGCATGCGCAGCCTGCAAATCCCCGGCATCGACACCATCCAGCACCAGATCTGGCACGATGTCGTGGCCGATTTCCCCAAGCTGGCCTCGTCGGCCACGCATCTGAACGGCCATCCGCGCGCCATGTGCGAGTCCTTTGCCGCGTACAATCCTGCGCCGGATATCAAGGAAGCGGGCTGGATTCTCAATCACCTGATGGTCTTGGGCATCAACCGCATCGAGTACATGGGTCTGGGCGGCGCGGGCCCGGGCCGGGGCTTCTACGCTGATCCAGGCTTCCCCACCGTCGCGGCACACGTGAACAGGCTGAGCTATCTGCTGGGCGAAGGCCGACCGGCCGCCCAGGTCGGCGTCTACATCCCCTCGACCAGTTTTTGGTTCAACGACTCCGCCGCCGATGTCACTTTCCGCAGCGTTGTTCACCAACTGCTCCAGCATCAACGCGATCTCGATTTTGTCGACGAATACGCCTTGTCCACGACGCTCAAACTACAAGGCGGCGAGCTGATCAACCAGAGCGGCCAGGCTTATCGCGGCATCGTAATTCCGCCCGTGACCGCCATATCCAAGGCCGCTCTGGACAACCTGCGCGCCTTCGCGAAAGCCGGCGGCAAGGTCATTTTCCTGGGCAATGCGCCCAAATTGGTGATGGACAAGAACTTTCTCACCGCCGACGGGCCGGCCGATATCAGTTGGGCCAAGTTGGTGCCGGGATCGACCATCACTCCCGAGGCTCTGGCTGCCCTGCCGGCTCCGGATGTCGCGACGGACCAGGCGACGACGTGGCTGAAGTACAACCATCGCCGCCTCAAGGACGCCGACGTGTACTTCTTCTTCAACGAAGGCGAGCAGGCATTATCGCTGAAGGCAACAGTGCAGAGCAACGGAACGGCCCACCAGGCGCAATTGTGGGATAGCTCCAGCGGCAAGATCGAGCCCTGGTCCGGCGCCACGTTTGCCAATGGCAAGACCACACTACCGCTGGACCTGCCCGCGTGGGGCACAAAGGTCGTCGTGATCGGCGATTAGCGATTTCCCGCAAGATCGGGCAAGTCGCAAGAGCGGCTCTGATGTTGACGCGGCACCTCGTCGGGCGTATCTTGTGCGCCTGAACGGGCGAAAGACACGTCCGTCATGTCCCTGCTTCGGCAGGAAATTCCTGCCGCGCGAAAAAACTTGTCTGATGAGAGGGTGGTTTCCATGAAGACCCTTGCGCTATTGGCCGTGTTGCTGACGTTTGCGAGCGGTGCCCTGGCACAGGAGCGGCCGTGGCAGCAGATGACTGATCCCACTGTGTCGCAGGTTGTCGCGGGGTTCGCCGCGCCGGCGCCGGAATACAGTTCGCAGTTTGACTGCGGCTTCAGCGATACCCGCACGCGCGAGGCCATTGGTGCCACGCTCGACCGGGCCAAGGCTCTGGGCGTGCAGGCCGCTTACATCGAGCCGGGGCGCGGGAACTCCCCCTATCTGTCGGCCGGATATTTTACCGCCGTGAAGATGCTCGTGGAGGAAGCCAAGAAGCGCAACATGAAGCTGTGGTTCGATGACGACGGCGGATATCCGTCCGGGTTTGCCGGCGGGAAGATCACCGTCGACCGCCCGGACCTGCGCATGGAAGCCCTGGCCGCGCCGCAGCGCGTCAACGTCACCGCCGGGCAGCAATATTCCGCCAGAGTTCCCGCCGGAACCATTTGCGTGCTGGCCGTCAACCGCGACACCGGCACGGCGCAGGTGCTCGACAGTTCCAGCGGCAGCGTGAACTGGACCGTTCCGGCGGGCAACTGGGAGATTGACATGCCCCGCTCCCAATTCCGCTCGGGCCCGACGCGATCGGCCAACAACTCCAACGGGGCCAAGAACAACGAACACTCGCTGATGGATTTCCTCAATCCCGAGGCCGACAAGCTCTTTGCCCAGTGGACATTCGATGCCTACAAGCAGGCCATCGGCGACGAAATGGGCAAGACGGTGCTGGGTTTCCGCGGCGACGAGCCGGCGTTCGGATTCAATCCATGGTCGCCCGCCATTCTCGACGAGTTCCAGAAACGCAAGGGGTATGATCTGCGTCCGTACCTGGCGACGGTCGCGGCCATCACCATCGGCGGCCGGGGCGGCGCGGCCGGGCCCGCATCCGTCAATCTCGATGAGAATCACCGCGTCTTCGCCGACTATTACGATGTGTGGTCCGACCTTTTCGGCGAGAATTTCTTTGGCACGGAAGGCAAATGGTGCGCGGCGAACAATGTCGAGATGCAGATGCATATCGAGCACGAGGAGATCCTGCCGCAACTCGCCACCGCCGACGGCGATTTCTTCAAGTGCATGCGCAGCCTGCAGGTACCCGGCATTGATACCATCTGGCATCAGATCTGGCACGACGTCGTCGCCGATTTCCCGAAGCTGGCCTCGTCGGCCACGCATCTGAACGGCCATCCCCGCGCCATGTGCGAAGCATTTGCCGCGTACAATCCCGTCCCGGATATCAAGGAAGCAGGCTGGATTCTCAATCACCTGATGGTCCTGGGCATCAACCGCATCGAGTACATGGGCCTCGGCGGACAGGGTCGTTTTTATTCTGATCCCGGCTTCCTGCCCCTGTCCGCACACGTCAACAGGCTCAGCTACCTGATGGGCGAAGGTCGCCCGGCCGCTCAGGTCGGCGTCTATATCCCCTCGAGCAGTTTCTGGTTCAACGATTCCGCCGCCGACGTTTCCTTCCGCGGCATCGTTCACGAGCTCATGCAGCATCAGCGCGATCTTGATTTCGTGGATGAATATGCACTGTCCAAGACGCTGAAGCTCCAGGGCGGTGAATTGATCAACCAGAGCGGGCAGGCCTACCGCGCCATTTTGATCCCGCCGGTGGATGCCATTTCAAAAGCCGCGCTGGACAACCTGCGCGCCTTCGCCAAGGCCGGCGGCAAGGTCATCTTTTTCGGCAACGCGCCCAAGCTGGTGATGGACAAGAACTTTCTCACCGCGACGGGCCCGGCCGATATCAGTTGGGCCGTGCTGATGCCGGGATCGGAAATTACGCCACAGGTGCTGGCGGCCATGCCGGCGCCGGATGTCACGACCGACCAGCCGACGACGTGGCTCAAATACAATCACCGCCGCCTCAAGAACGCCGACGTGTATTTCTTCTTCAATGAAGGCGAACAGCCCCTGTCGCTCAAGACGACGGTGCAGAGCAGCGGCACGGCCAGCAAGGCCGAGTTGTGGGACACCGTCAGCGGCAAGATCACGCCCTGGGCGGGTGCCACGATCGCCGGCGGCAAGACGACGACGACACTGCCGCTGGATCTGCCGGCGTGGGGCACGAAGCTGGTCGTGATCAGCGATTAGATCGAAAAGCCCGGGGCCAGGGTCTGACTCTCGGGAATGAAAAAATCTGGGCGCGAGATGGGAGGTATGAGTCAATGGCTATTGGCGTTCAATCCATACCCATGCGATGGGCGGCGGGATCCCTGGACATCGCCCGGCGGCAGAAGGACAAAACCTTCACGCCGGCGATGGCCGATGTGCTTCGCAAGTGGCTCGATCCGTCTCTCCTGGCGTTAGTGCAGGGCACACCGATCAATTGCCTGGTGGTAAGCTGGTCATCCGGAACGGCGGCGGATGCCGAGCAGCAAACGTCGCTCAAGCCGCTGCTCGACAAAGCCCGCCAGGCCGGATTGGATGTCGTCGGCCTGATTGATGGGCCGGGCGACAAGACGGCCGCAGTTGCCGCCGCCCGCGCGGCGGGGCTTTCGGCCATCGCCATGAAGGGCAATCCGCCCGCCAATGCCGGCATTCCCGTCATAGCCTGGGGCAGTTCCGACCAATCGCTTTGGAGCGCCGACGCCCCGGTCCTGGCCATCTCGGATGCGTCGTGGCCGGGTGTTTCTCAGGCGAATGATCCGGCCGGCGGCCCGACGAATCTGCCCTGGGTGGATTCCAACGGCGCGCTCATCGGCATGGCGCAGGCGATGGGCGCCGGCAAGGGTGTGAAATCCGTGTGGGTGGCCGTTGATCCGCCGACAACGGTCAAGCAGACGGCCGAGAATTTTCTACTGGCGATTGCCGACGCCCAGGCGTCGGGCGGACGGTGGGTGATCTCGCTGGATGACCAACTGCGTGCGGACCTGGCGGCCAAGACCGCAGCCTCGGCCGCCACGTTGAAAAGAATCACTGACATGCTGGCGTTCTTCGAGAAGAACAACGCGACCAGGGCCTATGGTCCGATGGCCCGGCTGGCCGTGGTGTCGAATTTTTCCGATCCGATGGATCGAATACTCGGCGAGCAGTCGCTGAACCTGTTGCCGCGGACGCGCGAGCCGTTCCGGGTGATTGCCAGATCGCAGGCTTTGGCCGCATCGCTGGACGGTCTCCAGGGCATCTTCTATGTGGACCGCGAGCTGCCGGACGCGGCGCTGCGGCAGAAACTGATCGCCTTTGCCGAAGCGGGCGGAACATTATTCGTGCGCGCCAACTGGTCGAATCCGGAAGGCACGCCGATGCAACTCTCCTCGGAGGAGGCGTATCTGCTTTTTAGTGAGCGCAGTGTCGGCAAGGGGCGGCTGGCGGTGGCCCGGCAGGATGAGCTTGATCCATTCTTCACCTGTGCGGATATCCAGAACATCCTGAGCCACCGCGGCGACCCGATGCGCTTGTACAACGGTCCATCAATGAACTGTGTTTGCCAGGTCGCTACCGACGGCCGGCAGGGGGTGATCCACATGCTCAACTACGCCCGGCGGGCCGGTGGTGACCCGGCCGTGGTCTATGTGAAAACGCCCTACGCGAAGGCGAGCTTTGTCAGCCCGGAAATTGCCTCGCCCGTGCCGCTGCAGTTGGCGGTTCAGGCGGCCGGCGGGGCGGAACTGACGGTTCCCAAGTTTGCCGTCTATGGTGCGGTCCAACTGGAAAGCTAAGCAGGAGACTCCCATGAAACGCAATATCACCCGAAGAGAATGCCTGGCGGGCGCCGCGATGGCGGCCGGTTGTCTGTTGTTGCCGAACGTGCCGACTATCGCTCGCGCCGCCGCTCCCAGCACGCGTCCCGCGCTGCCACCGGCCAGGGCCGGGAAGGTTACCATCGGCCGGTGCAAGACGTACGGCCCGGAACTGGTCACCACGCTGGCGACGATGTTCGATCAACTCGGCGGGCTGGGCGGGCTGGTCAAGGGAAAGACGGTGGCGGTGAAGGTGAACTTCATCGGCGTGCGGTCGCAGCGCCTCGGCGACGCCAAGATGGAAGATACGTTCTGGTCCCATCCGTCCATGATCGGCGCCGTCGTGCATTTGCTGGGCGAGGCCGGAGCGAAGCAGGTCCGCGTGCTGGAAGGCCCGTGGTCTTCCGCAGAAACCCTTGAAGAGGTCATGCTGTCACAGAACTGGCGGCCGGAGGATATTCTCAATGCGGCCCCCAACGTGGAATTCGAGAACACGAACTATCTGGGCCGGGGCAAGAAATATTCGCGGTTCTGGGTTCCCGGCGGCGGCTGGGTTTTCCCCGGCTACGATCTGAACCACTCGTACGAAGACTGCGACGTTTTCGTCTCGCTGGCCAAGTTGAAAGAGCACGCCCTTACCGGCGTCACGCTCTCGATGAAGAACATCTACGGCACCACCCCCATCACGATCTACGGCGGGCAGGCGGGGATCGATGAACCGGCCGTTCGTCCGCAAGGCGGGCGCGGCGAAGTCTTCCACTTTGCCCGCCGTGCTCCCTCCAAGAGCGCCCCCCAACAGATCGACCCCAATTATTCCAAGGACGCCGGCGTGCGCCTGCCGCATATCATCGCCGAACTCAACGCCGCCCGACCCGCGCACTTGGCCATCATCGAAGGCATCAATACCGCTACCGGCGCGGAAACCAATTACGGCAGCAGGCCCCAGGCGGCCGTCAGTCCGGGCGTTATCATCGCCGGAACCAATACCGTGGCCACCGACGGCGTGGCGATGGCCGTCATGGGATTCGACCCGATGGCCGTACGTGGCAAGGCGCCGTTCACCTCCGCCGACAACATGCTGCAACTGGGCGAGGAGATCGGTGTCGGTTTGCGCGATCCTAAGAAGAACGAGGTGATCGGAGTGCCGATCGCCGATGCCCTGTTCGATTTCGCGGCCGTCCGCACCAAGATCCTGCAACAACAGCGCGGAGGCAGGGCAGGAGGTGCGTGATTCGGTTTGAAGCCAGCGTGGACGCCATGGCAACGACCTACTCGGTCGTGCTCTACGGCGATTCCCATCAGACGATGCAAGAGGCCGCTGACGCTGCCTTTGCCGAGGTTGAGCGTCTGGACCGGCTGCTTTCCGTTTACCGGCCCGATAGCGCGTGGAGCGAAATCAACCGTCTGGCCGGACAACGTCCCGTTGCCGTATCGCCGGAAGTGTTCGACCTGATTTCCCGGTGCGTCCAATACAGCCGCTCCAGCCAGGGGACGTTCGACATCACAATTGGCCCGCTCATTAAGGCGTGGGGATTTTTCAAAGCGGCGGGGCGGCTTCCAAGCAGCGACGAAATTGTGACCGCTCTGGCCAGGACCGGCTATCGCCACATTATTCTCGATCAATCGGCCGGAACCGTGCAATTTGATATCGACGGCATCGAGATCAATCCCGGCGGCATCGGCAAAGGGTATGCGGTCGACCGTATCGTCGAAATCCTGCGGCACAGGGGATTGGCCACGGCGCTGGTCATGGCTTCGTCCAGCAGCATCTACGGCATGGGAACGCCCCCCGACGAGCCGCGCGGCTGGAGGATCGACATCCCCGATCCGATCCGGCCGACTCTCCACTCGGCCACGCAGGTGTTCCTCAGGGACATGTCGCTTTCGACGTCGGCCGGCTATGTGCGGACTTTTCGGGCCGGTGGACGAGCCCAATCACATATCATCGATCCGCGCACGGGATATCCCGCGCAGGGTATGCTCATGGTCTGTGTGACGGCTGCCCGCACCATCGACAGTGAGGCCTGGACCAAGCCTTTTTTCATCCACGGCCGGGAGTGGGCCGCGAAGAACAGGCCGCCGCTGTGCAGTGCGTTCTTTTGCCCGGACGGCCCCGACGCGGACTGGGACTGGCTGGCATGACCGGCGATCAAATCCACTTCAAACCCGCCAGCACGATGAGCACCACCAGTGTCGTGCCAATGGCCATCGCGGCAATGCCCAGAATCACGGCCATTATCCGATAGCCGCGCGGCGGCAGGGCGACGCGCAGCGAGTCCAACTCGCCGCTGGCCGCAAGACGTGCATACTCCGCGCCCCGTTCGCGCCGGAACTGGTCTTCCGGCAGATTCCCGCTGAACATCACATCATCCACCGGGAATTTCTCCGGCCGAAGGTGCGCGTTGAAGAAATGGATCGTGAAAATGAACCCGATGGCCAGCAGCGCCTCGTAGCCGTGTACAACCGACGCGACATTGAATGTCCAGCCGGGCACAAACCGGGAAAAGAAGACCGGGAACCAGAGCATCAGACCCGTGATGCCGATGATCAGCGACCCGGCCACTTCGGCGGCGTAATCGAATTTTTCCCAATAGGTCCAGCGATCGAACTCCGGCCTTTTTCCTCCGGCAATGAACCATCGCCACATGCCCAGGCAGTCGGCGAAATCCCTGCGTCGCGGCAGCAGCGTCGCCGGGCCCGTGAGCATGTCCCGCACACCGTGACCGCGGAAACGGCCGAGTACTGCCACAATGTGAACGGCGAAATTGGCGATCAGCAAAACGGCGAAGCAGCGGTGCAGCCGGCCCGCCATCCACGGGCCGCCGAGCGACTCCGCCAGGAGCCGGCCCCATTTCTTGTTCGCGTAGAGCAGCGGCAGGCCGGTGAGCGTCAGGCCGAAGAAGCTGACGATGATCAGAGCGTGATTGATCCGATCAACGCGAGTGAAGCGCCGGATGGCCGGGCCGGTGTGCGGGCTGCGCGGTGGCGCGCCGAGCTTGATGCGGTCGATCATCGAGCGCACGAACCACAGGATCGAGTGCAGACCGAAGAACCCGAAGGCCAGGCTCATCACGAGGATGAAGTACCACCAGACGCCGTGCAGCAGCGGGAATCGCGCTGCGTCGTGATAGTCGGCGTGGGGATCAAACAGCGTGAAACTCTCTGTCGCCTGCGCGTGGCATTTCTGGCATGTGCTCAGCCGGTTGGCCGCGCTGAGTTTCGAGACTGGATCGTCAACGCGCTGGACATCGTGCGCCCCGTGGCAATCGCTGCACCGGGCGGCGCGGGTCAGGCCCAGCGACGTGACCTGGCCGTGATAGCTCATCCGATACGTGTCGTACATCGTCAGTGCACTCGAGCTGCCCGGCCGGGGTTTGTCGTGGCAGGAACCGCATTCCCTGACAATATCGAGTTTGAAGGCGGGTGTGTTGGTGCTCGCGATCGCGTGGGCGCCATGGCAATCACTGCACACCGGCGATTGGGCGGACAAATGCACCGGCGGATCGGCAAACTCACCGGCCACCGCCTGCCCGTGTACGCTGGTGAGATAAGCGTCGGCCTCCTTTGCGTGGCAGGCACGGCAGGTGACGGCAATATTCTTGCGATTGGCCGGCGAACGGACGTCAGTTATCGCCACCATGTCGTGCCCGCCGTGACAACTGGCGCAGGTGGGAGCGGGGTGATCGCCGCCAGCGGGGGCCCGGCCGTGTGCATCCAGCAGACAATCGAGCGTCGCCGTCTTGTGACAGTTGCCGCAGCTTGGCGGCCCCTGCTCCTGCGGATGCGGCAGCGTCATCGCCTTGGGGTGGCAATCCACACAGGCCAGCTTCGCGTGAACCGAATCGGACAGGGCATCCCTCGGCACCACCAATTCCGGCCGCGCGTCGGGATAGCGGTCGGACGGTTCCGTGGCAGGAACCACCAGCCTGCGGCGCTCATCCGGCAGGTAGGTGCCCATGCGCGGAAGTGCATGGCAGGCGAAACAGCGTTGGTTTTCGACTTCATGCGAGACGGAAATCTCCGGCGCGGACGTCTCGATCTGGGCATGAACGGCCGGGCTCGTGAATGCCGTCACAGCGACGATCACGCCCAGAACAATGCCGCGCCACATCTTCATTGCCGCCTGGCCCCATTCCAAAAAGTGGCGATCCTGCGCTATTTTGACGGATGCGTCGCCGGCAGATCCGCACTGGAGGCGCCGCGCACCAGCGCGTCGGCGATCGTCGGCCATCTCCAGGAGATTGGATCCGATTTCCTGTTCAAAATGCCGAAGTCGCCGCCGCCGTTATCCCACCAGACGGAGGCCATGCCCCGCGATAGCGCCTGCTGGGCATAGTATTCAGCATGGGCCACGCGGGAAGCCAGATCGACGCGGCTGACCGAACCCCATTCGCCGATCACGGCCGTGCCGCCGCCTTTGCTGGATACGTCCCTGGCTTCGCGGTCGAGTTCTTTTCGCATGGCCGCCTTGTCGGCGTCGGTTCCCCAACTGTTCTGGTTGCCGAAGGACAATCCGCCGGGGTAATACGTGTGAATTGAGACAATGATCCTCGGGTCGTTGTTGGGGATCACCAAATCCTGTATGGCCGCGTCGGATGGCGTCGCGGCGTGCGTGCAGCACATGATGATCCGCCTGGCGTTGTTTCCGCCGGTGGCCCTGATGGCGTTGACGGCCGCAAGGTGATACGCATTGAGGACGGTGCGCGACTCGGGGGTTCCGCCGCTGTATTGATTCTGCGCTCCCTTGGGCTCGTTGAAGGTTTCGAAAATCAGATAATCGCTGTAATCCTTGAAGCGGGCGGCGATCTGGCCCCACACCTTGGCGGCCTCGGCCGTTCCCGCCTCCTGGCCGGCGGGAGTGAGTCTGATCCATCCATCATGGTGCGTGTTGATGATGGCGTACATGCCGTCCTTAAGGACGTAATTGACGATGGTCTCGACCCTGTCCAGCCACTGTTTGTTGATGGTGTAATCCGGCGCGGGGCCGAGATGGCCGCTCCAGGTTATGGGGATTCGCACCGTCTTGAATCCCTTGGCCTTGAGCGCATCGATCATGGCCTGTGTGGTGACGGGATTCCCCCATCCCGTTTCGCCGGGGCTGGCCTCCATCGTGTTGCCCAGGTTCCAGCCGATCTTCATGTCAAGGACAAGCTGCTTTGCCGTGATATCGCGCATGACGCCGATCCCGCCTTGCGTAGTGGCGGCCTGGGCCGACCCCTGCGGGTTGGTGGTCGGCCGCGTCGTTTGCGCGAAATTACTGCCGGCAAACAACACCATGCCCAGCAAAACCAATGCGGAGCAGGTTGTCCTTCTTCCCAATGGTGTATTTCCGATCATGACTTCTCCTTCAAAATGTTGATGCTCGCGATCACTTGTCCGGTGGAACCATGCAGACGCGGAAGCCCAGGTGCGAGCCGCGGTGCTCGGGTTCGATTCGGCCGTGGTTTGCCGAGCGGGCGCTGCTCGCCGGGCTGAACCAGCAGCCGCCATGACTCACGCGGGCCGTGCCCGTTGCCGGCCCGGTTGGATCATCCGTGGTCGAAACCGCGTAGTACCCGGGGTCATACCAGTCCAGGCACCATTGCCAGATGTCCCCGTGCATGTCGTAGAGTCCCCAGGCATTGGGCTTTTTCTCGCCGACCGGGTGCGACTTGCCGCCGGAGTTCTTGTCGTACCAGCCATAGTCGGCCAGCCCCGTTTCATCGTCGCCGAAGCAATACCTGGTCGTGGTTCCCGCGCGGCAGGCGTATTCCCATTGCGCCTCGGTGGGAAACTGGTACTTCCCGCCACCCACCTTCTCATTGAGCCGACGCAGGAATTGCAGGCAATCGTCCCAGCTCACCTCTTCCACGGGATTTTTCGCACCCTTGAAAAAGCTCGGGTTGACGCCCATTACGGCCGTCCACTGCTCCTGTGTCACTGGATACTTCCCCAGGTAAAACGGCTTGGTGATCCGCACGCGGTGCTGGGGTTTCTCGTCGGCCGCGGCGTTGCGGTCGGAATTGGGCGAGCCCATCATGAACTCGCCGGCGGGAATCAGGACCATGTCCAGCTTCACGCCGCCACCCAGATCGGCCGCAACCTCCTTCGGAGGGCGTGTCGCGTCGCCGCCGGCCGGTCTGGTCTGCTGGGCTGTCGCGAGCATGAGACTGCCCAGTGCCGCAAAAACCGTCAGCGCGATCATGTACACTTTTGTGTTCATGGATTTAAGCCTTCTTATAGTCCCATTCCTTGCGGTAGGGCATCTCGACAAAGCTGTTGGCCTGATCGTCGTTGGTGAACCTCATCGCCTTGGCGTCCCACTGGAGAACCTTGGAACTACGGTAATACGGCTCTCCCGTGCCGTGCGGGCCCGGCGGCACGGCCGCTTCGGTCACGTGTACGTGGCCATCACCTGACGCCGCAATCGACACGATCCCTGAGTCCGATCGGCCATTGCCGCCAAAGCCGGTTCCCGGGCGAGTCCCCGGCGGCGGGGCGCTGTACCTTCGCAGTGCCGCCGTCCCCAGCAACGCAAATTCCGTCATATTGCATCCGAACTCAATCGGTGTGATCGACTTCTTCCCCGCCTTGCACATCTGTATCCACTCCTTGTAATGATCCGCCCGCTCGCAGCGCGGCAAAGATGGCTCCGGCTGCTTGAAATCCCGGAACTTGCTCTCCGGCAACAGCCAGCCGCCGGGAAGTCCCTGAATCCGCTGGCCCGGCGTGGGCGAGGTGTGATCCGGCAGCGACGAACTTCCGCCGTAAAACGCCGAAACCTGCACGCCGTCTTCGCCCACGAACATCATGCCCCGTCCCGGCATACCCATGCTGGGCGGCATGCTCAGCGGCCGGGGCGGTTGCAGCCCGCCATCGTAGTAATACGCCATCATCTCCGGGTGCTTGCCGCGGGCCGGGAAGTGCCACTGGACGGTGTTGGCAATGCTGGCGCACTCGTAGTTGGAAACCGTCCCCGCCGCCGTGAACGCCTGGCAGGCATCGCACGCCACCCAATCCGGCGCGCCCATCTCCAGTTCCTCGAAGAACACGTGAAGCGCGTGGCAGGCCACATCGCCCAGGTTGCCGGTGCCAAAATCCCACCACGGCCGCCAGTTGCCGTACAGGTACATCCTGTTATACGGCCGTGTCGGCGATGGGCCGCACCACATGTCCCAGTCAATTCCCGTCGGCGGCGTCTGGACTTCCTTCGGCCGTTCCAGCCCGCTGGGGCAGTGCGTGCCGGTCCAGAAGTGGACTTCGCGGACGGGGCCGATGGCGCCGCTGAGCAGCAATTCCGTCGTGGCGCGGGCCGGGCTGCTGCGAGAATCCTGAAGGCTGATCTTGGTGGTCACGTTGGACGCCAGTGCCGCCGCCTTGACCTTCCGGGCCTCGGCGATCGTTCGCGTGACGGGCTTGGCGCAGTAGATGTGCTTGTTCATCGCCAACCCCGCCAGCACCAGGTGAGAATGCCAATGGTCCGGCGTGGCGATGATCAGGGCATCGAAATTCTTCTCCTCCTTGTCGAACATCTCCCGGAAATCCTTGTAGATTCTCGCCTTCGGGTATTGGTTGAAGACTGGCGCGCACAAATCGTGATCCAGATCGCACAGCGCGACGATCTCCTGGCTATTGCACTCGGCCAAATAATCCTGCCCCACGCCGCCAACGCCGATGCAGGCGATTCTGAGTTTGTCCCCGGACCCCGCCGCCCCGCCCCTGCCGGCGGCGCCCGCCCCCAGCACAAGCCGCGGAACCGCCGCCGCCGCCAACCCGGCCGCAAGAACCGTCCGCCGCGAGATTGTGGTCTTGCCCGATTCGTTCGTATTCACTTGAACGCGCTCCCTTCTCAACTTCCATCCAACTCTTGATCAATCCGACGTGTTTCGTGGCGACTGGCGAGATATCCTCGTCCGCCGCTCGATCGCCTCGCCCATCATCCCCACTTCTTGAGCGACGGGCAAGCTCCCCGCGGCTGTTCGTACCTGACAGCGGGCTTGAATTCGGGTACAAAGTCCTCGTCAATTGGTTTGTCTTTTTGCTCTCGGAGGAGAAATGGCTCGCAATCGTGATACCGTATTGAAACAGCTCATCGACAGCGGCGTTGTGGCCGTTATTCGCGGTCAGTCCAAGGAACAGCTCAACGGCATCGCCGACGCCCTCGTGGCCGGCGGGGTTCTGGGGCTGGAAGTCACCATGACCACGCCCAAGGCGATCGCCGGGATCGAAATGCTCGCCGATCGGCTCGGCGACAGCGCAATTATCGGCGTCGGCACCTGCATCGACCCACCCACCGCTCGCGATGCCATCGCGGCCGGGGCGCAGTTCATCGTCTCTCCCGTCTTCGATCCCGAGATCGTCGCCACCACCCGCCGCTATGGAAAGATCAGCATCCCCGGCGCATTCACGCCCACCGAAATTCTCCGCGCCTGGACGGCCGGTGCGGATATCGTCAAGGTCTTCCCCTCGACGGCCCTTGGCCCGGCGTTCTTCAAGGACATCCTGGCCCCGCTTCCGCAACTGCGTCTGACGCCCACCGGCGGCGTGGATTTGAAGAATTGCGGCGACTGGATCAAGGCCGGCGCCGTATGCGTCGGCGTCGGATCGGCACTGCTGTCCAAGGACGCTCTGGCCAAAGGCGACTGGCCGGCCATCACCGCCATGGCCAAGTCCTTTGTTGCCGCCGTCGCCGCGGCGCGGGCGAAATAACCGGCCCGTAGACGGTGTGGTAAGTCTTCGTCATGAGACTGAATTCTTCGTGAAGAGAAGGATTTTTTCAAAAAGCGGCGTTTTGTTCATGCCCTCTTCAGGTGCGCGATCCACAATTGATCGGGTGTCGGAAGTCGCACTCGGCAAACGGTTCCGGAATGCGACCGAGGGTCAATCGAGCAAAAGACTTTTCGCGAGGAGATTTCCATGATGGGTCGACGAACGATCGGCTGCCTGACGGCGGTCTTGGCGGTGGCGCTGCTCTCAAGTTCGGCCTGGGCGCAAGGTGGCGGATTCGGCGGTGGACCAGGCGGTGGTCCTGGCGGCCCCGGCGGTGGTCCGGGAGGCGGCCCCGGTGGCCCATTCACCGGCCCCAATGGACAATTCGACATCGGTGCCTTCCAGACCCAGATGCAGGCGCAAATGCACGCGACCGCCATGGACAACCTCCGCCAGAAACTCGGCGCCAGCGACGATGAATTCGCGGCACTCCAGCCGTTGCTGGAAAAAGTCATCAGTGACCAGCAGGCGGTGTCGGTGGGTTCAGCCGGCGGCGCCAACGGCATCCAGAACATGATGCAGGCCGGCGTTGCTCTTCGCGCTCGCAACGGCGGCGGGCCCAATGGCGGCGGGCCTGGAGCGGCCGGTGGCCCCGGCGGCCCCGGCGGCCCGGGTGCTCCTGGCGGTCCCGGCGGCGCTGGTCCCAATGGCGGCCCCAACCCGATGACCGTGTTTACCAGCCTGTTTTCATCGCCCTATGGCATACCGCCGTCGGACCTGCAGAAACAAATCCAGGCGGCGCTGGACGCTCTGAACCAGGCCCTGACCGACAACACCGCGACGCCGGATTCGATCCGCGAGAAGATCGACACCTACCGCGCCGCCAAATCCAAGGCTATGGAACAACTGACCAGGGACGAAGCCGCTCTCAACGCCGTGCTCACCGCCAAACAAGAGGGCTCTCTGGTGGCAATGGGCCTGTTGAATTAGTCGCGGGACAAAGGACCATGCAGTGAGCGGCCAGCCCGCCGTGCAGGGGTCATGCGGCAACGCGCTCAGTTCTCGGCGCCGCCCAGCGTTCGCCGCCACAAGTCCGTGTTCAGCAGAAGCAGAATGATCCCGGGATAGATCATCATGCCCAGGTCACTCCACACGTAGTCTGATGCCGGCTGGTATTGAAGCGGAAAATTCATGGTGACGTAGATGTCGGCGGCTCTCCAGAGGATGAAGCACGCCGCATAAAAATACGATGCGCCGCGCGCCCAACTGGACAGGTTGAGAAGACCAAGCCCGGCAATAGTGCCCAGGATGCCGTCGACAATCATAACCGCGGCCAGCGACATGTAGGCTGTCACGTCCGGCCCGGATAGCCTACCCCGTGAGGCGAGGATCGGAACCGCCGAGAGAATCCGGGAACCGAGAATAATCTGGATGGCCGCGATGGCGAAGTTGATCATGGCGATCGCCGTCATGCCGACGGTGCGGCGCGGGCCGACAGGCCCGCTCCAACAATCGATGACGGGAGAAGGACATGAGCCGGGATTGCCCGGCGGCGCCGCGTTGGCCGGCGAAGGCGCGGTGGCATAGGGCATCGCGGGCGGGACGATACTCGCCCCGGCGGGCAATAGCCCCGCGACGGTGCTTGCGGGAACCCAACTGCTCATTCCCTCCGCCCAGATCATGGCCGATGATGCGACCACGCCGCCGGCGGCCAGCCGCTGCAACTGGTCCCACGAAACCGGGCCCTTTTGTTTGCCATTCCGGATGTAATACCACTGGTTTGCCATGCGCACCTCGTGCGTCATTTATAGACGACCAGCGTGCTGGCGATCATGTCGTGCAGAGCCCGTTTCCTTTCGGTGAAGCCCGCCATCATGTAGCCGATGCACAGTGTCAGGCCGGACAGGATTTTTGCCGCGTGGCGCCCCAGGGCGTGGGGGAAGGTGAGTCTGTTACCTGACGAATCGATGACTTTGACCCCGACGGCCATCTTGCCGAGCGTGCCTTGGGTCACGCTGCTTTCCATAGTCGCGTAATAGGAAAAACCGAGCACGATCTGCAGCCACCAGCCCGGTGTTCCCATTGGATCGACGAAAAAGGCGCCCCGACCTCCCTCGATTCCCAATATCGACTTCAGGGCCAGTAGCACCACGAACGTAAGCGTTCCGCCAACCCCATTGCTCAAGGCTTGATGGCGCCGACGAGTTT